>NZ_JBWBWM010000002.1:0-348312 GCF_056174665.1 Bradyrhizobium sp. WYCCWR15520 | reverse complement strand
CGGGCCGCACCTGAAAACGGCCCCAGTACTCTGGGAGGAGATAGCTGGGGCCGCCACTTTCTCCCGGTTTGTCTCCACGATCCCCCGGGAGCGATGGATTCGACTCTCAGCAACGCTGCAGGTTCCTGAGAACGACCCAGACTGAAATGCGTGCCAAGGGGCGTAAGGCCGTCGTCATAAATCCGTAATTTTACGGCATCGAACCTTCCCGCGGTTCCAGTAATTGATATGGTGGAGAAACTCGGGGCAATCGTAGGGATACGTAATGACGGGACAAGTACAATTGGCAGTCACACCGCGCGACCGGTTTTTTGAAGCGGCGCAAAAAGAGATGATCGACTTCGAGCGGAAAGAACGAGAGTTTCGAAAGAAAGCAAAGCAGGAGCGAGCCGCAGAATTGCGACTACCACTCCACAAGTCAGAACTTCACAGCTAGGCGAGGGCTTGGAGCGCAGCGCCAGGGTTGGCGGCCGGGGAGCCGTCGCTGAGTCAATCCAGCGACGGATTTTCGTGTCGTTCACAGCGGGTCGGTTCAACGCGCAACGCATCATGGGAAGTCGCCGCCGGCTCACGCTGACGGGCCACTTGCAAGCACGCATCGCCTAAGCCAGGCGGCTGTCCGAACGACCGGCTTTCCACCCGCCAAAGTCATCGGGGAGGGAGGTGGCCAAGCTCTCCAGATTTGATTGCTCTTCCGTCAAGCGCTTTTGAACAAACTGCCTTTCAAGTTCTGTCAGGCTCGTTTTCAATAAGTTGCGATAGCGTTGAATATTTTTGCGATGCGTGCGCAATCGAGCCAACTATTGATCAATCATCTATCGTCGTCCTTTGACGAGTGGGGTTTATTTCCTTTGTTTTGACGCAACGCCGGCCAGAGCGGAGTATATTCGCTCGGCGGCATTGGTATTTCCCCGGTCGGCTGCTGAAATGTCGGCTAGCTAACCCTGCCGCAGGTTAGTAACGCTTTGATTACAGCGCCGATGGCCGCAGACCCGTTGAGAATCCCAACCAGTGACTAGGCGTTGTTCTTTGGCCTGGAGTCGAGAAGGCTTGGCAAAGGCGGCATCTGCTGGCGCGAAGCATCGGTCGGCTCGTCGGAAGGCGGCTCAACTTCCTTCGCCTTCTTTCCGCTGACTAGGGCACCAACAAAGCCGGCGACGACCAGCAACGTCCCTGCGATCATCAGCCAATGTGGTAATCCCAACGATCCAATCATGAGCTTCGCCGATGCTCCGTTCTCCTCCGGGAGGGCAATGGGACGCGGTGAGGCCAGTTCCTAGGGCACCCGTCGCTGCCGTGGTGACCGTAAACCTGACAGGTTCGCTGAGAATCGAACAGGCGAACGTCCATCACCCCAGCGGCCGGCCGGCGTCGACGGCCTTGGGTGGCTCGGCCGCCTCCATGATCCTTTCGGGATTTGCCTTGGGGTCTGCCATATGTTGTCTATCGGACAGACAACGCTACCTGAGACGGTAACAATGCGATATCAACGTTCGATTTCCGGCAACCGGCGCGGGATAATCTGGAAATACGCCGATCATCGGC
This sequence comes from Bradyrhizobium sp. WYCCWR15520, assembly GCF_056174665.1. NCBI lineage: Bacteria > Pseudomonadati > Pseudomonadota > Alphaproteobacteria > Hyphomicrobiales > Nitrobacteraceae > Bradyrhizobium > Bradyrhizobium sp. WYCCWR15520. The sequence goes on along the minus strand of NZ_JBWBWM010000002.1, from coordinate 346,767 downwards.
GGCAGGTTGCCGACGTAGCGGTTGATGACGCGGAAGAGAGCGCGAATGGAATCTTGGCTCGTAGTGATACTGTAGAGATTGCACATTTATCGAAAGCTACCGCCACGGATCACCCTGCGCTAGTCTCTGCTACTATGCAGGTCCCCTAGCTTCCGCATGTAGTAACCCTGCCGCTGAAGCGCGGACCTGATCTCGTCGCTGATTTTGATAACTCTCTTCTTGCTCTTGCGCCATTTCCCCGACACTCCAATAGGCGGCATCGGACATCCCTTCTTCACAACGAGCAGATCACGTTTGGCGCTTAAATATACATCGATCATATGTTGCCTCCGCTAAAGAGACCGAGCTTATCGCTCGTAAGCAAAAGCACGGGTAACCAAAATGCAACACTGAGCCACCATCGGGCGCCGCGGTCGAGAACCAGCGGGGCGCGCTGCAGAGCCCCGCAGATCATTGAGGCGCGGCGGTTTATTCCAATACCTCGTGCTCGAATGCTTGCGTCGGCTGCGCCGAAGCCGAAGCTATCTGGCCTCACAGGCTGTCTCGGCTTCGGCGTACGTCTTGAAGGGGTGTCCTGTCAACTTCCTTGGAATCACTCGCTTCTGAAAGCTACGGTTTCGACCACGGTCTCGGCTGATGGAAACTGTGAATACGCGTTTTGCCGAGAAGAAAAAGCAAATTCCCCGTCGTCGGTTTTTTTGTCAAAGACCCCAGCGGCGTAGCCGCCCTGTATCTCGGCAAACAGGAAGGCAAAGACCTTGTCTACATGGGCAAAGGTTGGGAAGGGCTGGTCTCGTACCGTCTCAAGCCAGATCAGAAAGCAGCCCGTTACCGTGGTTAGCCCGAAGTCAAAGCTGACCCATCTGGAAGCCGAAAGCAACGTGGGTAGAGCCAAAGTTCTATGCCGATGTTGAATACAGGGATATCACGTCGCGAAAATAGGGCGGTGGTTGGTCGGATGGATTTCGCCATCAAGCCAGTCCTGTTCGTCGGCCAACGCCCGCCAACTGGCTGCCATTCGCTGAAAGCGCCTGAAGGACGGCTCATCCGACCGACGTTCGGCGAGCCATAGGCAGTTGTCGGCGTTTTCTCTGAGAATATTAGATTGCTTCATCCCATCGATGTGGGGTGTTGCGGCGCCATTTCAATGCAGTTCTTTGTGAAGTCTTTCGGAGTTCCAACTAACGTTTGTTGTGTCACCTCCATCTTTGGAGAAGTAGTCTTCATTATCACCGCGCGGTATTTTGGCTTTTATCGGTGATGAGAACGCCAGGTTGCGCTCCCGCCTAATCAACAAGGGAGACGCGCCATGATTAAGCGCAATCGCTTTAAGCAAACCAAAACTCTGGAAGATCGTCTCGAAGCAGAGGCTGCTAGGCTGCGAGCGGAAGCAATGCTCATCCCCCCTGGTGTCGAGCGCCAACGCCTTCTGCGGAAGGCAAGACAGGCCGTTACTGCGTCGCAGATATCGGAGTGGCTCACTTCTCCAGGTCTTCAAGCCCCGACGTAGGAACCGGAAGGTCCATGGCCGTTCTCGTCCCCATGCACGACGCCGACCTCTTGGAACAGTCTTACGAAATCGCTTGGAGTGTGCTTGAGAGATCAGGTGACCTCACTCACGACACTTCATGTTTCCTTCTCGATGAAATTGCGGAAATGATGGGAGACGGCGAGAGGCGAAGGCTAATCCTCTCCAACAGAGCCATCGATGCTTACCGCGTGAGATATAAATCGCTAACGTTGGTCTCGTAGGAGAATGGTGAACTTTGCAGTTGGCCCAATTGGGCCGTGTTGTTCGCGCTTGGGATTGGTTTTCAACAAGTTTGCCGGGTGATGCGTCCAATGACCGGCCTAATCATCCTTTTGGTCTCATTTTCGGCTATCGTCGCTTGGGGGCGGCCTACCTCGCGTTGCGCGTGCCCCCAGCAATATCGTGGATGAAGATCGTTTTCTTATGCATTCTACTTTTCTGCATCCTCGCCGCGCTGGCGGGCTGGCGTTGGATCACGGGCGAAGAAGATTTGTCAGGTCTCGCGCTGCTTATTTATCCAGTGGGTGCAATCGCAATAATGGTTTGCCTTTCCTCCGTCGTGGGAACGACCATCGGAATTTACCGGAAAGGAAATCCCTCCTAGTTTTCCAATGTCGCTAGTTGGCATTTTCCGGACACCACAAGTGGATGCAGCGATGTGCCCTGCTGAGGGAAAAGCGGACATCAAACAGTTGAGCCGCCGCTAATGACCGACCCATAGCGGGCATCGTCACAGTTCAGAAATACAGCACCATGGCATAGGCCCCCATTTCGCAACGCGCAAATCCGTGCTGTAATCATGTTCTTCGTGAGAAACGGGCAACGAAGCCGGTGGTGCAGAACCTCGACTACGTTTTCACGGAGTACGGAAAGAGGTGAGTATCGGATAGTGTTGACGGACGGTCGTGACGAATGCGCCGAGTAACGGCGGATGTCCGCACTTGGCCAATTTTGCTGCAAAAGCTGTTGAGACAGGCCGCGAGGCGTGATTCCGTTGTGGCGACGCGATTCTCGGTGAGGTCGATCCATTATGGGTGACCAAGGTCAACTGTTCTACGAGTTTCGTCTTGGCGATGCGGTCCCCGAAGATCATCTGGCGCGGAAGATCGACACTGCTCTCGATCTGTCCTGGCTCCGCAGCGACACCCCATTTCGTCGATGGGTCGCCCGTCGATCGATTCCGAGTGACGCACATCTATCGGTAGAACGCCCCAGCGCGGTAGCTGGGGCCGTCCGTAGTTTGTATCCGGTCACTTGGTCACGCGGCTTTCGCGGTTTCGGCGTGCTGGTTGACTTCGGATTCCGCGAGCTGACTCAGGGCACTGTCCGTTGCCTTCTCTTCCTTAAGGGTTGCATCGAGCAACTTCACTGCGTCGGCGTAACCCAATTCGCTTGCCCAGGTCTTGAGGGTGCCATAACGCGAAATCTCGTAATGCTCGACGGCCTGTGCGGCAGCGAGCAGACCAGCGTCAAGGGCGGGCATACCCTTGTACTCGTCCATAACTTCCTTGCCTTCTTCGATGATTCCCATAATGGCATCGCAGGTCTTGCCCTTCGGCGTTTCGTCGATCGACGCGAATACCTGCTCCAGCCGCACGACCTGGCCGTCGGTTTCGGCCATGTGCTTTTCGAACGCAGCCTTAAGCTTCGGCGACTGCGCGGCTTTGGCCATTTTCGGCAGGGCGGACAGGATCTTCTTTTCGGCGAAGTAGATATCCTTCAGTGTATCAAGAAACAGATCTTTCAGTTCTTTCTCTCTAGCCATAGGAGCCTCCAGGTTAAATTGCCGGTACCAAACGAGATTGCCGTTGAGATGTTCCTAGCCGAGGCCACTTCCGCCACGCGGACCAGTCATTCGGTCGCCAGCGTTTAGAAGCGCAGCATTCCCAAACATGAAAAGTAGAGCGACCGTCATCAAGGCCGAGAGCAAGAGCGATCCAAGACAGCCCAACCGGGTGGAAAAGAAGAAGAACACTCCTCGTTACGCCTCTCTGCCGAGCACTATCTACCCGGGCGCATGACCACCTTGATGACGCCGTCTTCCTTGTCGCGAAACTTCTTGTACATAGCCGGCGCGTCTTCGAGGCTCGCGGGATGTGTAACAACGAAGCTCGGGTCGATATCACCGGCTTGGATAAGTTTCAGGAGCGGCTGGGTGTAGGCCTGGACGTGAGTTTGACCGGTCTTGATGGTGAGACCCTTGTTCATCGCGGCACCCAACGGAATTTTGTCGCCCATGCCAACGTAAACCCCGGGTATGGAAACCGTGCCGGCCTTGCGACAGCACATGATTGCCTCGCGGAGGACGTGAACGCGGTCCGTCGCCAAAAACGTCGCTGCCTTGACCCTATCGAGAACTGCGTCGGCCGCGCCGTGACCGGACGCTTCGCAACCAACCGCATCGATGCAGCTATCGGGACCACGCTTATTGGTTCGTCTCATGAGCTCGTCGTAGACGTCCGTCTTCGAGAAATCGATCGTGTCGGCGCCGCCGGCCTCCGCCATGGCCAATCGCTCGGGCACCTCGTCAATCGCGACGACGCGGCCGGCGCCCAGCATCAAGGCGGAGCGGATCGCGAACTGCCCTACAGGACCGCAGCCCCAGATCGCCACGGTATCGCCTGGCTCAATCTGTGCGTTGACCGCGGCCATATAGCCGGTCGGGAAGATATCCGACAGAAATAACGCCTGCTCGTCGGTTATGTTTTCCGGCACCTTGATCGGGCCCACGTCGGCCATCGGGACGCGGAGATATTCGGCCTGGCCGCCCGCGTATCCGCCTAGCATGTGGCTGAAGCCGAACAGCCCGGCAGGCGATTGTCCCATGGCTTTGGCTGCCACTTCGGCGTTCGGATTGGTGCGGTCGCAGCACGAAAACAGACCCTTCTGACAGAACCAGCATTGACCGCAGCTGATAGTGAATGGAACGACGACGCGATCACCGATCTTCAGGTTCGTGACTTCGGAGCCAAGTTCGATAACCTCGCCCATATTCTCATGCCCGAGAATATCCCCGCTCTCCATCGTGGGCTGATAGCCGTCAAACAGATGAAGGTCGGAACCACAGATCGCACAGGCGGTGATCTTGATGACGGCATCGCGGGGGTGCTGGATTGTGGGGTCGGGAACGGTGTCTACCCGAACGTCGCCTTTTCCGTGCCAGCACAGTGCGCGCATTAGGTTCTCCTATGGATCGGCATGCACATTCACGGGTCCATGTCGTCTGAGCGCAACAGCAGCAGGATGGATACGTTCCAAAAAATGCTCCTCGTATCCCTCAAGCTTTACACTGGGCTGTCCCGCATCTCGATCCAAAGCGTTGTTTGGCCAAATTTGGAACCGCTCGCGATGTCGCCCATTGAGAAGGTGAAAGGGCTCGCGATGCTATGGTCGATTGCAAGAGATGCTGCGGGAAATTGGTCGAGCCATAAGGACGCGCGTCAGGGCGCGGCGCTGGCTTATTATTCCGTCTTCTCATAGGTCCCATCAATCGCGGTCGCCGGCCTTTTTCGTTCGTGAGGCGGTGAGTGGGCAGTTGCTGCGCCAATCAAGGACATGCTGGGCGACTCCGGCGCCAAAGCCATCGAAGCCATGCTGGCGGACGCCAGCCGGCCCCAAGAAGGCATGTTGGAACGCCCTATTTGCAGCCACGTTCCTGCGGCGGAGGCAGTATGCTGTTTAGCGGTTACATATTCGATGTCGAAGGCACGCTTGTGGACAGCGTGCTGCAGAACCTGCTGAGCCTTCAGGTGTGCTTGGGCGACTTCGGCGTTAGCGTTCCCTACGAGCTCCTGCAACTTTATTCCGGACTAGACGGCGATCAAACGCTTCAGCTCGTAGCCCCAGACCTGAACGCGCGCGAGCGGCAGGGGGTGCTGGAAGCCCGAGGGAAAATTTACCAAGACAAATACCTGGGAAGCGTTAAGGCATTCGCGGGTGTGCGGGATGTATTCGAGGCGCTAAGGGAGGGCGGCGGCAGGATTGCGCTCGCCACGGACTGCAAGGGTCCTGAACTCAGCCATTACCGCTCGCTACTGAATATCGATGATCTCATCGATGCCATGGCATGCGGGGACGACGTCGAACATGGCAAGCCGGATCCACGATTAGTGGGGCTGGCACTTGGAAAGCTCGGGTTATCAGCCGGGCAAGTCGTCATGATCGGAGACACTCCGTACGACGCCGAAGCCGCGAGCGGAGCAGGCATTGCAGCCGCCGGGCTTCTTACAGGTGGGTTTGCCAAACAAGCGCTCCTGGAGGCCGGCTGTTTCGCTGTTGCGGATGAGCTGCTTGAACTACCGGCGATCTTTACAGATCAACGAAGTCGCTCCGGCACGGGATGAGGTTTAGGCGGAACGACGCCAACGTTGAAGTGTTCCTAGATGGCCACGCCACGATTCACGATAAGATGTTTGAATTGTCGCTCGAATGATGGTCAGCCAATTCGAGAGGTGTTTTCTACCCCGTTCTACCTCGGCTCTTTCGGACCCTCATGCAACGTTCGGCCTAGACGCAAGGACGGCTTGGATACGTTCGGCTGGATCTCGAAGCGATCGAACGATGATCGCAATATCGGGCTCGGCCAAAATCACGATTGGAGTTCGCATGGTGCAGACGTTTCGGCCTGTGCGCATCCATTACGATCAGCCGGAAGGCGCTCCACTGCCGCGCGAACGATATTCCGGCCGCGCATCTCAAGCGGTGGGAGTTCCTAGCAAAGCGCGTAAGCGCCTAACTCACAGGATTAGGAACTAAAGCGGGAGCGAGTGGTTACGCTCGCTCCTGAAACTCTGGAGAAAACTATGAAACACTCATTTCTTTTCATTTGTATTGGATTATTGGCAGCTACCACGGCTTCCGCGCAAAATCCGCCTGCGCAGTCGGGACCGAACAACAGCGCGGTCAACAGCCCCGGGCACAACAACTCCAACTCTCCTGTCGCTGGTCGCAATAGCTTCACCGAAGGGCAAGCCAAGTCGAAGATCGAGGATGCGGGCTACGCCAACGTCACCGAACTGAAAAAGGACGACAATGGTGTCTGGCGCGGCAAAGCCAGCAAGGGCGGGGCAGCCACTGCGGTAAGCGTCGATTTTCAAGGCAACGTCAATCCCGCCAAATAAGGAAGGTTTAGCATGACCGTTACAATTTCTCGTCTTTACGACAACTACAATGACGCTCAGCAGGCTGTTCGGCGCCTCGAATCCGCAGGCGTGCCGCACTCGGACATCAGCATCGTCGCCAATAATTCAGACAGCTGGTTCAACACCGACAAGAAGGTGGATCGCGACCGCGATGGCGTCGACGATCGCGCCGAAGGTGCTGGGAAAGGCGCCGGCATCGGTGCGGGCGTAGGTGGCACGGCCGGCCTTCTTGCAGGGCTCGGATTGCTTGCGATCCCCGGCCTCGGCCCCGTTGTCGCAGCTGGTTGGCTGGCCGCGACCGCGGTTGGCGCGGCCGCAGGAGCAGCTACCGGCGGGATTGTCGGAGCACTCACGGAGGCTGGCGTTTCGGCAGAGGATGCTCACTCCTACGCCGAGGGCGTCCGTCTTGGAGGCACGCTTGTGTCGGCACGAGTGGCCGACGCGGACCGGTCGCGCCTCGATTCAATATTGAACGAGTCTGCCATCAACCTGCGCGACCGGAGTGCCGCCTGGCAAAAGGCTGGGTGGAAATCGTTCGATCCTGCCAGCAAACCCTACGGCGCTGAGGAGGTTCGGAAGGAACGAGCCCTGTACGGCGGTGGACTGCGTTAAATAATAAGACATCCAGACGGCCCGCTTCGGCGGGCCGTTTTGTCTAAAATAGCCGATACAGACGTTCTTTCGAGACCGAACCCATCCGCCATTGTTGCGCGGCAGCGCTTGCAATGATTGCCGACAGCGTTCTGAATTGACTGCCGTACTCATTCTTTCTGTGCGTTGGTATAGGAGGTTGCCATCGTTAGCAGGTGGACAGCGGCAGTTCCTAACTCTTGCATGTCTGCGTCGGCTTCGTAGACCCCTGCGGCACGATGATATGCGACCGCTACCGTTGCACAGGCATCGGTCACGAAGTCTCCGACTCGGCGGTTCTCACGTTCCAAAACCATCTGCATCGCAGCTGTCGAGGTAGCCTCGGCAATTTGCCCATCGTTCAAATCTGGTGGGGAATCCAAATCGGGGGGACGGCACCTCTTGCTGATGTCTTCCACGGCGCGATAGAACTCAGGCTTTCGCGCTTCATCGGCTTCTAGGTAGCTTTTTAGGAATCGCCGCGCCCTTACTTCAAGCCGTTTACGATCTTGTCTAACCTTCTTCCGGCGCTCGCGCCGCTCGGATTTGAACCAACCAAACATTCCTACCACCCCTGCCTGATTCCTCAAGAGAACGGTTAACTGATGCTCGCTCGATTTAGGCGCGAATAATTCCGACTATGACCCTCAATTTATCAACGGAAACGTGAGCGTCGTTGTCGTCCCGGAATCTGAACTTTCCTGTTCAATGGTGCCGCCGATCTGTCTTGCAAGAGAAGCAATTAGTTTAAGTCCGGACCCGTGTTCGCTCGGCTGACGGATACCGCGTCCGTTGTCAGAAACGGTGAGGCGGGCCTCCCCATAACCGATGCCTCCGACCAATCTCACTTTTATCTTGCCCGCATCCGGGCCAAATGCATGTTTGATGCTGTTCATTGCTGCTTCATTCAAGATGAGACCAACCGGCAAGGCTCGATCAATGCTCAATTCAAGTTCATCCGACTCTACGTCAATCTCGACGCCGTCGATCTGCTGACGGATTGCGCTGCTAAGAGCGCGAATGTAATCTGACAGTCTGACTGTCTTGCCTTCGTGTCGCGATGCGAGCTGATCGTGTGCAAGTGAAATGGCGTTGATGCGACTTGCAACATGATCCAGCGCGCGATGAACCTCCAGACCTTGATACCGACGTTTCTGAATGGAAATAGAGGACAAAACGAGCTGGAAGTTATTCTTGACACGGTGTTGCAATTCGCGAAGCAGAATCTCTTGTTTCTGAGCCTCGGTAGCCGCAGCCATCAAGCGTGCTTCTTTATCCGGCTGCGCATGGTGGCGCAGCACGGAGCCTATGAGGCCCGCAGCGGACGATAGGAAATCACTCGTATCCTCACTGAAGTCTCTAGGCGAAGTACTATCCACCTCCAACACGCCCCATGCCGCACCTCCGATCAGCACAGGCACATTGGCCACTGAGATGATGCCATGCTCCTTCAAAAAATCTGACGGGACGTACTCATCTTGCTCTCTGAAATCCTTGATGCTGACCGGCTCTGCCGTTTGAAATGCCCGCCCAGGCGGTGAACGCAGGTCTGCGGACAACGTAGCTGTGCGAACGACACCTTCCTTCCATCCGACACCTGCGACGAGGAGCAGATCCGACGTCTCGGGACGATATCGAAGAATTTTTACATGGTGTATTTCGACTGCCCGAGCGATCTGGACGACGGCTTGGTCCAGGAAGCGATTTAACTCCGCACTCGCACTCGCAAGTCGTCCGATATCGGCCAAAATACGAACGTGACGCCGGAGCTTATCCAGCACGTCGGCTTCTCTCGTTTCGTTGGAACGGTTCTCCATCAGCTTCTAAGTCCCACCCACCGGTTCCACCTCTTGTCGTTTCACGAGTGGCCTCAGCCTCCTCGCCGGTCTGCTTCAGGTCGGTCGATCGTGTTACTCGCTGCCTGAGTTTGCCCGGTCGCGCTCTTCTCTCACGTAAAGGTCCTTCGTTGCTTGTTCGGTAATCTGCTTCTCGGAGCGCGTCCGGCTCCTGTTTCGCGTGATGCCGTAGGCGATCACCAGCCCGAGCACGATGGCGCCGGCGAACAATAGGGCGACCGACACATGCGAGCCGGTTTCAACCGGAAGCCCCTGCGCGGCGAGCTTGTCCGGGAGGAAGGCCAAGATTAATAGAGCCAGAATCGTCGCCCAATGCCAGTTGCTTCCCCTAAACCATCCAATATGAACCATCATGCCCGGGCTCCTGTGCGGCAAGCGGTAACGCCAACAAGCGGATAGCTTAGGAACATCCGCCATAACGATATGTTGCTAGTCGAACTGCGGCAGAGGGACACACGCCAGTGGCGGCTACGGCTCATATGAACGATAACCGGAGCAGGTTGCCCGATTTGTTGACTTGCATTGACTGCAATCAAACGATGACGCTTGAGAAGATTGATCCTGATGACAAGGGGAATGATCTTATTCAGTATCGCTGCAAGATATGTCAGCGCACCGAACTGGTGCGGCTAGCCCGCGCCCGGTGGCCTAGCGCGACCTAGCGGCCCAGCCGCATGAGAAGACTTCAACTTGTCTCTCGCGCGCGGAGGTTATTTTACGAGCGACCACGCCAGCGCTTAGATATGATCTCCCTTCGTAGAGCCAGTTATTGATTTTGAGATTCGTTCTCCATCAATAGATCGGTCTTGCAGTTGTCCGCGGAAATATTGGAAAGCTTTCCCGGAATGATCTCCGCGCTTAACGGCCGGACGCCTCGCAATCCGTCCTCCTAACGACACCGGCGGAAAAGAATGGCGGGCTTAGGAACGGTCTCACCCAGATCGCGTTCTTGGCAAGGAGCTGCGGCAAGTCGTCAACCAATCAGTGGAGAACAAAGATGGCAAATCCCCGCCAGGAGGACAAGTCTACGCAAGGCATGGAAGACGCAGCCCGCCGCGCTGGCGAGAGTGCTGCTGAGCAGACCACCCGTATCGGACAAGCTGCAGCTGATCAGACGGCGCGTGTGGGGCAAGCTGCGGCTGAAGCCGGGGAGGAAGTGGCTCGAGCGAGTGCGAACCTGCTCAAGCAAAACGTCGAGACGTTGCAGAACGCATGGCGCTTCGGCCTGGAAGCCGCGACCTCGGCCATGGGACGGTCTACCGAGCAATTTGGTCGCACGCTCGGCGTGTCAGGAGAAGGGGTGCAACAGGCAACGAAGGCAACGGAACGGTCGGCGCGCAACGCGCAAACACTGCTTTACACTGGTACAGCTGCTGCCAGAGTAGTGGGTGGAATGTCTCAAGAGTACTTCCAGATGATTCGGCATCAAGTCGAGAAGAACATGGACCACATGAATGAGTTGTGGTCCTGCCGAACTCCTCAGGACTTTGCAGCCGTACAAAGTGACATGGTGCGAGAGACCGTGGAAACCGCCCTGGAGAGCAGCCGTCGGATAGCCGACATGTCGCTCAAAATGGCCGACGACGCCGGAAAGCAGATCAAACAAAGTATGGAAGAGATCCGGCGCACCGCTTAATCCGGGCGTGCAGTTTCGACTTCGAAAAAGAGCGGCTGCTGTCAGCCGCTCTTGCCGTCCTAGGGGTGAGGTTTGATCTAGCCAACGCATAGATTAATCCTGAGATTAAGCGTGCGCTCACGCACGGGATCTCCCGCGATGGCCGGGAGCTCAATACGCTGCTTTAGGGTCAATCGCGTCACTTTGGCCGTCGGCCAACTACTTCCGGTCTCCCCCTGTAAACGGACCTTGTCAGCCCAGTCAGCATGTCTCAAAAGTGCCAAACTCAGAAGTCGTGTGTGCGCATGTTTTCGGAGGAACGGCGGCGTAACTCTTTCGTTGCCCCTATCTCAGACAGCAAAGGAACACGACCATGGATCGCGAACATGTGAAGGGCGCTGCCGACAAGGCAAAAGGCGCCATCAAAGAAGGTGCCGGTAAGCTCAGTAATGACAAGGACCTGGAAACCGAAGGCAAGATTGATAAGGCCAAGGGATCCGCGCACAACGCCGCGGGAGATGTGAAGGATGCAGTGCGGGACGCCGCTGACGCCCTCAAAAAATAGGCAAGAGTGATGACCAAGAACTAGCCGCCTCCGGGCGGCCTTTTCTTGCCTAAGCGATGGCTGAGCAGCCGTATCGGCCTATGCAAGCGGCAAGGAGATTTCGCAAATTAGCCCTCGGTCGCGCCAATCAAAACGCACCTCACCCTTGAGTTGGCCAATCATATTTTCCAAAATGCGTGTGCCGAACCCGCGATGCGTGGGCGGCGTGGCGGCCGGCCCACCCGATTCGATCCAGCGCAAGCTGAGCCTTCCGTCTGCTGTAAGGGACCATGAGAGGTCAACGTGACCACCCGCTGCCGATAGCGATCCGTATTTTGCCGCGTTGGTCGCGAGCTCGTGCAGGGAAATTGCAGTAGTCTGAGCTGTACTCGGCTCCAGCATTACGGCTGGCCCCTCAATTCGCACACGCGCCTCAATCTCCCCGCTGTAAGCCATAAGCTCCTGCGTGGCCAGGCGGTGAAGCTCGGCTCCCGCCCAGCGGGATTCCACGAACAGCGTATGGACTTTTGCGAGGGCATTGATGCGCCCTTCGATCAGTTGCTTCAGACCATCAGACGTATCGGAATTGGACAGACGCACCGTCGCCAGCACGGTGGACAAGATGTTCTTTGTTCGATGCTCTGCCTCGCGCGCGAGATTGACGATCTGCGCCTCGCTGCGTTTGCGCTCAGTTATATCCTGGAAGCAGTTGACGGCACCGACAACGTTTCCACCGTTATCCTTGATTGCCTCGATGTCAACGAGCGCGACGCCGCGCAAGCCGTCAGGTCGCTGGATGTGAACTTCCTGTTCGCGCACGGAAATACCGGTACGCAGCACATCTGCCATGGGGCATTGGTGGTGCGGCAACAGACTCCCGTCGGGCCGGAACATTCGATACGATCCGCAAAACCGTTCATTAGGATCGCTGAGTTTAGGCGACCGGCCCCATAGTTCGGCAGCGCGGTGATTGTATCGCAGAACGAGACCGTCCCGGTCACAGACATAAACGGCAAATGGTAGTTGTTCGAATAGCCGCTCGGGCAATTCGAAGGCTTGTTCCTCGTCAGGCCAACCGAGGGCGACGCGGACTGCGTTGGCTATCGCATCCATCTCGGTGGAGGTTCTCTCGGGTTTGCGCTGGAAAGAGCGTAGCGCGTAGGAAAGTACATTGTTCATTGTGCTGCAACCTGCGCCGAATTCGGGAATTGGGTTATGTAATCCGCTCGATCCGCGTCTACTATTTCGATTTGACGGTTTGTGGTGTGAGTGCGCGCTTCATGGTGGCGTATACTCTTAATTGTGCTGCGCTGCGAAGCGCATCCTGTTTCGCCTGTTGGATGTGGCCGCATCGTGTGCAGCGCAGCGTCCAATGCTCGTACCCCGTTCGTGAAGGCGTGATCCGCTGCACCATGGTGACGCCGCAGCAACGGGCGCATCTGGAACTGGATAGGACCCGGGGTGGTGAGGGAGCTACTTCAGCGGACATCTTTAATCTTCCATGAGATTGCCAAAATCTAGTCCGGGGATTTAAGCTCGCCGCGAAGCCACCCGCTCGCGTCGCCGCTCATGGGGTCGCTGACCACCAGAGTTCGCTGGAAACGATCACATCTGGGGCACGCGAAAGTGCGGAGGTCGTAACCCGCAGGGCCGGGTGCAATGCGGGCCAGGACCGTGCGGGTCTGGCAGTGCTGACAGCGCGGGCGCTCTATAGCGCTAAGCGGCGGGCCGGTTGGTAACGCATGAGGTCCAAGCATGCGGGCACCCTTTTGGATCAGGCGGGTGCACCACTAACCTGCCGGACACCGGCACTGACGGGGGGATTTTTCCACGTGGGAAACTGGTCCGCTGGTCAATATTGACCACAACACCGCACTTTTAATATTTTTGCGTCACTGGTCCAAAGGAGGGATTGTGAAGTCAGCAAAGCGACAGTTCGATCCCCAGGCTTTCCTCGCCAAAGTCGGGACCGGAAAAACGATACAGAGGTACCGTAAGGGTCGGATCATCTACACCCAAGGCGAAGTGGCCGATAAGATTTTTTATATCCAATCGGGCAAGGTCAAGGTGACCGTTGTTTCCGAACAAGGGAAAGAAGCAGTCGTCGGCATTCTCGAATCTGCGCAGTTTTTTGGCGAGGGATGCTTGAATGGTCAGGCGGTCCGCGTTGGAACCGCGAGAGCAATGGAGGAATGCCTTATCACCTCGATAACGCGGAAGGCGATGGTAGCGGCGCTCCGTAGGGAGCCCAAGTTTGCAGAACTTTTCGTGACTTACCTGGTGACCCGGAGCAATCGCATTGAAGAAGATCTTCTTCTGCTGGCCAATTTCGGAAAAAATGGTAAGCCAACGCCAGTGGATGCTTCGATCAATCAAGCAACCTTGGCGGAGTTGATCGGGACGACCCGATCCCGGGTGACCTTCTTCCTAAACAAATTTCGCAAGCTGGGATTGATTAGCTACAACGGAAAGATCGAGGTGCACCGTTCCTTGTTGAACGCGGTCTTATTTGAAAAACCTCAGCTAGAACGAGACGAAAAGCCAACCTGATCGGGCGTCACTTGTATCGCCGGCGGCTTGCTCGAATATCGTCTAATGGTCAGTGGTTATCGGAGCGGCTCAGCCAGCAATTCGTCGTCGAGAACCGGCCGGGTGCCGGCGGCAACATTGGCACAGAGGCAGTCGTCCGTGCACCGGCCGACGGCTATACGCTCCTGCTGGCCTTAACACCGGGCGCAATCAACGCAACGCTCTACGACAGGCTTAACTTCAACTTCATCCGGGACATTGCGCCGGTCGCCGGGATCGTGCATGGCCCCTAGTCATGGTGATGCATCCTGCTCATCCCACCAGAACCGTTCCGGACTTCATCGCCTACGCCAACGATACGCGAACGCCGATCGCTCGATGACCGGTTAAGGGTCAAAGGGCGAAATTCCTGGATGACCACCGCATGTCTGTTTTAGCCTCAAAACGGGAAATCTCTCGTTTTATGAGTACACGCCATAGCTGCCAATGGTACGTGATAATCGAGAATTGATCCCCTGGGTTCGATGTCGCTTTACCATGGGTCGACGCTACGAAGAAAGCCGCTTAGCAGGCGCCGCATAGCAGTCGCGTTCTTTGGCGCATAGGCGTCGTTATCATTATTGAAGTAGATCCAGGCTCTCTTCGCCCCACTTGCTTTAATCCTGTTCGTCCACTCCAGCTGCTCGTCCTTTGAATAGTCATGCCGATACCAGCGCTTGGGGCCGTGCAGCCGCACGTATACTTCGTCAGCCGTCCTGATAAGCTCATCAGGAAGCCGTGGCCCGCTGCAAGAGCAGAAGATAATGCCTGCCTCACGGAAGGCGCTGTAAACCTCCTCATTCCACCAGCTGGCGTGCCGGAACTCAACGGCGTTGCGGCGCGCAGGATCGAGCTGACTGACGATCGCATTCAGCCGCGCCTTGGTGTAACGGTAACTCGGCGGAAGCTGGAATAGAAAACAGCCCATCCGTTCGCCCAGAATATCGGCGATCATTCCAAAATCCCTGATAAGGGTTTTTGTACCCTTGAACCGCTTCACGTGCGTGATGAGTTCACAGACTTTGACCGTATAGACAAACTTTCGTTTCCCAGGCTGACGGCGCCAGGCTTTAACATTCGCGACAGTGGGCCACGAGTAAAAGGACGCGTTGATTTCGACGGTATCAAACCGCTGGGCGTAACGATTGAACCACTTTCCTTCCGGCAGATCCGCGGGATAGAACAATCCCCGCCATTTCCAGTAGTGCCAGCCACAGCAACCGACATAGGCCGCCTTCAAACGAGGCGTTGACCGTGCGCCTTCGGAAACCAACTCCTTTCGGGCAAGGTGCATCTTCGCGGCGCGGCCTATATTGTCCTCGCGCTGCTTTTCGCGGCGTAGCCGCCTCCGTTCGCGCCGCTCCTCTCGCGTTAGTTCTTTCCATCGATCCGCTGTGTTCGCGCGCGGCATGATTTCCTTCCCAAGTACTAACGCCTGAATGGTTACCAGGGGTTCCAAGCGTTGCGAGCTGTCTTATATGTTTACGCAACGAAAGGGCTTCCAATGAAATTCGATGTTCTCATTGTCGGCGGCGGGCCTGCCGGATTAAGCGCCGCGCTTATTCTAGGGAGGTGCCACCGCAAAGCATTGCTCTGCGATGAAGGGCATCAGCGCAACCTGAGTTCCCACGCGATTCACGGCCTGCTCGGACGGGAAGGCCGGTCCCCCTCGGCATTCGTGGATGAGGCGCGGCAAGAACTCAGCCTTTACAAGTCCATTTCGGTGCGCGGGACACGAGTAACCGACATCATTCCGAGGGGCGATGAATTCGAGTTTGTGTGTTCGGACGGAACAACCGGCAGCACTTCAAAGGTCTTGCTTGCGACAGGTCTCGTTGACGAGCTTCCTGAATTAACGGGGATCAAGCCTCTGTACGGCGTTTCCGTCCACCATTGTCTATATTGCGACGGCTTCGAATACGCGGGGAAGCCCGTAGCTGCATTTGGCAAGGGGGATAAAGGGGCTGAGCTTGCCATCATGATGAAACACTGGATGGCGGATGTTGTGGCCTGCTGCGATGGGACTGAGGTCAGTGCGCAAGCGAATCGAAAACTCAAAGAGCACGATATTCCGCTGCGCTTGGAGCCCATTGAATCCCTCGAAGGTACGAACGGAGAGCTCACAAAGATCGTATTCAGGAGCGGGCCGGATCTGCCCCGGGCAGGTTTGTTTTTCTCGACGGGCTGCCATCAGGCGTCTGACCTTTCCAAACGCCTTGGTTGCAAGCGCGATGAAAAGGGGGGCGTCGTGACGGACCCCGACACGGAGGAAACCAGCGTCCCGGGCGTATATGTTGCGGGTGACGTGTCGCGCGACGTTCTTCTTGTCGCCGTAGCCATTGCGGAAGGCGCGCAGGCGGCCGTCGCCATCAACAAGGGTTTCTTGCGCCGCGACGGATATTGCGAGTGATGAGCTTTGGGAAGATAGCTAGCTTTTCGCTTCCTTCTCGGCCCTTGGAAACCAGCGCCAAACGCCGAGGGCATTGATGAGAAGGAGAATAACATTCTGGACAACGCGCGACGCTTTGCTTTCAACCCAGCCGTCGGCCGTCCAGGCGATGGAGGCAAGATCACGAAGCGAGCGACGGTGATGCGCGCGCCAGAACCTCGGCAAATCATGGAACAACGGCCGTCCGCCATGGCAGGCGGCCTTTTTATTCGGGAAGAGCATGGATGAACGGCGCTGCGAAGCTGTTGATGCAGATCGCTGCCCGTCAGGGGCGAATAGACGTACTTGTCGAATGCGCGGGCAGGGGGAATGAACCGCGCGAGCTCCGGGATCCGGCCCGGCACTGCAGAAAACTATACGCTTTGCCTTTTCAAAACGCTGAGCCGTCCGTCGCCTTCTAGCGTAGCCAGCTTGATGTCCTCGTAGTTGTCGACACTCTGTTCGCGCAGCTGCGATTTCAGTTCATCTTCGGTAATCATTTCCTTGCGCAGGTTCTGCGGAATCAACCTGCCGTCACGAACGAGCGTAAGGCTTGGAGGCTTCAGATACGGCTGTGTCGCTGGAAAGCGCCAGGCGATCCAGTCCAGAAGATACTCCCACGCAACGATCGTCAGAACGAGCGCGAGACCCTCGGTTACCGAGCTGTACTCTTTTCCAAGCCCATTCTGAGCGGCATCGGCGATCAAAACGATGACGAGGAGGTCAGCAGGCCCGAAATGTCCCGCCTGGCGTCGCGCCATGAAGCGGAGGATGACGAAAAGCCCAAGATACATGAGGCTGCCGCGAACAACGATCTCTGCAAGTCCTATTGCCGGCACAAACACGGAATTCCAGTCGACCGATAGAGTCATGGCTTACTCCTAACGTATCTGCTCCAGATGAAGGCCCAGCAACATTGATGATGTTTTGCGCGGCCGTAGGTCAACTGTCGGCGATAGCTGCCAGCAGACGGTCGAGGAACACCGCTTGCCCCTTCAAAATTTTCGCGCGAGCCTCCTCAATTTCAAACCATGCGCCGCGATCGAGTTCGGGAAACATCTGACGCCGCCCGGATTGCGGCGGCCATTCCATCTCGAACATATTGCTCTTGAGATTGGCGGCGTCCCAGTCTTGTTCAACAGCCCATACGTGAACGATCTTTCCTCCTGGCTGCTTCGACTGGCCCAGCGACACAGACTTGCCGCGCGGACGGTGACCGGTTTCTTCCGCAAACTCGCGCTTTGCTGCGGCGAGGGGAGTTTCACCCGCGGCGATCAAGCCTTTTGGAACCGACCACGATCCCAGGTCCTTCTTGCCCCAGAAGGGTCCTCCGGGATGACCGAGCAGGACTTCGATGCCACCGCCCCGTAAGCGGTAGAGAAGAAGCCCCGCGCTCTGTTTGCTGGATATGGTTGTTGCCACTATCACGCTAGGCTGCGCGGGCGGCAGTCTGCCGTCTATTGTGAAGATGACGAGGAAGCTTCGCGAGAGGAATGGCATTGATTACGCGGTCCGGCGATACGCCTCCTTTACGGGCCATCTCAACACCCCCAATGCATGTGGTCGAGCTCCTGATGGAATGGGCATCGTGATTGATGCTTGGTTGCTATCGCCGAAACCTTTCAAGAACAATGTTGTGCAACGTTTCGGCGGCAGCGCCGGTTCCGAACGACCCCATCAGCGTCGTCGCAGTTGCTTCTGCATAGCGATGCTCTATTCCTTGGGAAGGCCGGAGCGCAGGTACTCTCAGTCACCGATAACAGCCGATACAGTGCGGTGATGGACCGAAGAATACTCGGGACGATGTCCGCGATGGTCAAAATTGACCACATGCGAATTACTGAACACAGCAACCATTACCGCTCCTCACGGTTAGCACACGCAGCATTTCGCTGTGAGGAGACAGCGAGATGGTTTTTTACCCGTGGTATCCGGCCCTTATGTTGGCCGTGGAGTGCAGTAACGTGATCGGTATTCGCCTTCAGAGTATCGCCGCTGGCACAGTGAACGCCGCAGAAGAAACCGGCTTGATGGTCAGCGAAAAGGTCGATGCTGCTTTTGAAGCGGGTTCGATGCTTTTAGGTGGCAAAAAGACGGCCGACGTGATCGATTTCTACCGCAAACATGTCGCGGCGAACGTGGCCCGTCTGTCCTAGTGTTGGTGCAGCGATCCCCGGCCGTTGAGATCCTGGATTTACGGGCGATGTAGCGCAGTATGTCCGGTCTCTTGCACGATGCGAACGGCCTCATTGACCTTGGCGCGGTCGCGCCGCGCTTCCAGCGGCAGCGACGTGACCGCGTGATGAATGTCGGCCGGAACAGCCAGCCCGCTGTCGAGGGGTTTGTTTGCCCATTGCCAGAAGCGATCGAAATCGTCCATCACAGGTCCTCCCGCAGGCCCTTGAAGAAGGGATGGCGAACCTTTCCCTCGGCTGACTTGGCGCGGTACTCAATCTCGGCGTTCAGCTCCGGCTCCACCCAGATGCCCTTGTGCGCGATCCGCTTCGTGTAGGTCTGGGTTCTGCCGATCAAGGGTGTCAGGCGCTTGCGCAGCTCGGCGGATGAGTTCTTGTCGAAGCCGTGGTCGACCTTGCCAGCGTAGATCAGGTCATCGCCCTTGCGGCGGCCGACATAGATGCTATCCCAATCGTTGCCATCGAGGGCAAAGCCCGCGATGGTCAGTGTCTCGCGCTGAGCCCGGGTTTTGTTCACCCAGTCGCGGCCGCGTCCTGATGGGTAGCGGCTATATCGCGGACCTTGGAGACGACGCCTTCCAGCCCGACCTTGCAGGCGTGAGCGAACATCTCTTTGCCGTCGACCTTGAAGCTTTCGCTGAATGGATGGCCGTCTTCTCGATCAACTTTTTGAGATGCGCTTTGCGCTCGAAGAGCGGTAGCTGCGCCAGCGATGACCGTGGCGCGTCTCCAAGCGGCTTCATTATCGGGATTCTCGGCCCAAGTCGCCGGCGCTTGGGCGCACGGTGAAATAGTACCTTGGCATGTCATGAAAATGCCGAACAGAATGCAAGGTTCCTAACGAGCTACGCCGGCTTCGATATCGTTTCGCACGGCGCTGAAGCCGCTATTGCTTGAGGCAGCGTTGTCTGCTCTCCACCGCTTTCTCGATGGCGAATTCGGCATCCAACACGGCGTCGGCCCGTGTAAGCGCGATGCCAGTCCGCGTTTTGGTGGCATCGAGAAGGACGACCCATTTCCAGCAACATGGATTTGTCGTCTGAATGATTTCAAACTGGATGGCTTTGTATTCCATGGCCGTTCCTCGAAGCGCCGGCACAGGAAGTTTCCGGATTACCCCGCAACGAATGTCGATTGCACGTCCAGCCCCTCAGCATCAACATTCGCAACCACCGCCGCCGTGACGACGGCAAATGTCACGATTGCAAAAGCAAGTCCGATGAGTTTCAGGCTGTCAGTATCGGCCATTAGTTAACCTCAAGACCGTTAATTAAACACATATCGAACCGACGCTGCGATACCCGCTGCAATGGACTTGCAATCGCCGCCAACGTCCGGTCGAGCACTTCGAGGAGCAAGCCTGATCAACCGCAACCCTCAGCGGAAATCCCTCACCCATTGTGAGCTCCAAGAATGCCGCTCCTAAAGTCAATTCGGTCGCAACGAAAAAGTTGCCGCTTTTTCCCGTGCACTTGATCCGCCTGTAGGGAACTTAGATGTTCTGCCGATTCGACATTCTTATGCGCTTTGTCAGGAGCCGCCGCTGGCTCAGGGTCGCTCTAAGCGGAGGCACCACCACATAGCAGGTGCCGGTAACCGTGCTCATTCATCTGCACGCGATAAATGGCTGTCGAACGCCGTTCGAGCGCGATCAGATTCATGTTCTGGATCAAGATGAAGCACGACTCGCGCAACTTCCCGCCAATCAGCACCTTTCGTATCCGCATCTAGCATGCGAAGATACGAAGCTTCGCTTGCTCGCCGCATGTGCTCGGCATCCGCAGCTATCTCTCGGGAGAAGGTGTTCCTGGATGTCGCTTCATCATGTGGCTCCGCAGACGCACTCGCTTGCCTTCACGTTGAACCATTAGTCGATAGCCATCGTGCCTGATCTCTGAAGCCATTCCGGCCGATCGGGGACCTTGGTCCCGCGCGTCGGAATGCAGGGATCGAACGCAGATTGAGACATGCGGGATAAATAGGCAACCGCAGGCAAAATGCGAGACTGATCAGAGCAGCCGAACGGTCAACTGCCGCTGCCGCCGAAATCAGAGTTCGCAGCGGGAAGCTTGCACGTCTGCAAATCGCAGCGACGGCAGCTAATTCCGGGACTTTACCATCCACCGTGGAAGTGACGTCGATGACCCCATCCGCCACGCCAACCCGGACCCTCGTACGCATATACACGCGGTGCCGCATACACCGGATATTCTTCAACCACCACTCGCGGCGGCGCTACGATGACGGGGCGGCGGACCACCAGAGTCTCGGAAACGATTGGAGCCGATTCCTCGACAACAACCGGCGGAGAAGTCCGGTACTCGTACGATCGTGCATAGCTTTCGCTGTAGCTGGTTACGGGCAGATCGGACGCCACGGCCGGAGAAGCAAGAGCAAGCGCACTTGCTGCACCAAAGATTAAGTTGCGCATTTCAGTTGTCCCTTGTTGGTCTTGCTTGTCGCCCGTAACGAGCAGAACGCGCAAAAACGTCGTTAGGTTCATGAACGGTCTGATTCATACCAGCCGGAGGGTCAGCTGACGCCGATCGCGGACATCGTGCCGTTCGACGAAATCAGAAATCGTATGGGGAAGCTCGCGCATCTGCAGATCGCAGCGGCGGCGCAATTCGCGCGCGACGTCTTCGGAAACATCTTCCGCCCAATGCTCGGCGGTATTGAAGGCGACAATGCGAATTGGATTGCTGTATTGGCCGGTAAGCAGATCCCCGAGGACCGTCTCGAGGTCGGCAGTTTCGCAATCGGCTTCACGCCAGGCGCGGCCTAGTCGACCGAGATCATCCGCCACCAAGTAAACCGTCTCAACGTTGTCGTTCGGGACGATCGACGGCGTCCAACTAGAGCTACGCATAATGAACTCCACTCAATACGGATTCAAATTGACCTGAGCTGAATCGTTCCGGCGGGAGAACAGGAACCCGGCACATCATGACGCGTTGCCCACTCGCAACGGGAGGTATTGCAGGATGGCAAAGGCAAAGAAGAAATCCAGACGCGGTCGCAAGCAGGACGGAGCGCGGGTCGCCGGTGGGCAGGATTACGAGGTGCGCTACACGGCGAAGAAGGCAAAGAAGTCCGCGAGCGCTGTAAAGAAGGCGGTCAAGAAGGTCGGCAGCAGCCGCAAGCGGGTCGAGCGTCGGCTCGGCCGTTAGGAACGCGAATGCAGGTGGTGGGTTGACAAATGTTCGCACCGTGTCCCCCCAGGGTGCGTAACCAAGAAGGGCCCCAGCCCGCCGCGGGGGCCCTTCACTCGTTTTAAGGCCGCGATGCAATGTGCGAGGTGCGACAACAATCGGTGGGGTTGCGAAAATCATTCCGAGAGACCGTTTTTAGGAAAAGCGGCTCCACGAGACAAAACCCCGACGACGGGCCGCTCACCTCAGCACCGCGTCCAATAGCTGCTGTGGCTCATAGGGCTTCATAAGAAAGTGGGTTTCGTGCAGGACCAAGGGCGCGCTGTGTCCTGAGACCATCACGACGTTGAGGTTCGGGAATTTGCGCTTGGCTTACTGCGCAAGTTCGGCGCCGGACATCCCTCCACCAAGCTGCATGTCGGTCACCAGCGCGCGGAATTCAGTGCCTGTTGTAGCTAGTACAAGTTCCGCGACCTCTCCATTGTCACACTCGACCACCTCAAGCCCCTCGCTTTTCAGAAGGTCGGCCAGGCACGTCCGCTGGAACGGATCATCCTCCACAATGAGGGCGACGAAGGTCGACATTATTGCCTCCGGAAAAGAAATCAAATCCCGGAATTCGCAATGGTTGCAACCGGCCGGCTGGCGTTCGGATGGATCGGTTGTGCTGGGCGGACGTAGCTAAGCGAACAACTCCGCGCCCGCTGGCGTGAGGGTGACGAATGTTCCAGACTCGTGCAGCGCCACTCGTTCGATCACCTCGTCGGCGGGCGCGAGCAGCGACAGCGGCACCGGGAGGCCGAGCGTCCGTGCGGTATGATGGTTGAGACAAGCTCGAACTTGACGCCTACATGACGACCGGGGCTGATGATATGCGACGCAGTTGAAATTGATTTCCTTGCGGGCCGCATCGCCCTCTCGATCTGTCGCCTTCACCCGCGAGATTGAAGCTTGCCCTTTCTGCATCGGTGGGAACTCGATCGCGGTCTGGACGATCCTCGCTGTCTCCTTCTGCAGGCGGTCTGGAAGCGACTGTCCGTAAGAAAGGCCCCACCAGAGAGCGGCCCTTTGCGTCCTTGCTACCAGCCGCGAATGATGAACCTTGGTCTGCTGTAGCCGGAGCGATCGTAGTAGCCGGGGCCAGCGTAGTAGTTGTAGCCCCGGCCGGGGAAGTAGCTGGGGTCGTAGTAATAGCGCAGGACATGGCGCGGTCCCCGGGTCCGCCAGCAGCGCCCATAATACTCGTTGCAGATCAGGCCGACCAGATCGACGTTGGAGACTTCGACGGAGTTGATCGTCGTCGCGTTGACGGGCGCGGCGAAAGCGGCGGACGCGAGCAGCGCGGCACCGAATACGCCCAGTGCGATGGCCTTCATGGAGTTCTCCCTTCGGTTGGCCTTGGAGCAGCCTGCGTCCGGGGAAAGCATCAATTGGCGTTGGAACGCCACCGCTGACGACCGGGTTCTGGTGCTCCGAAACGCTCTCAGTCTCATATCCGGGCGATGAGATTGGTTGCCCGCGCAGGCCCGCCAAACGCGACCAGAAATCGCACCAGCCGCGCA
This sequence comes from Bradyrhizobium sp. WYCCWR15520, assembly GCF_056174665.1. Lineage (NCBI taxonomy): Bacteria > Pseudomonadati > Pseudomonadota > Alphaproteobacteria > Hyphomicrobiales > Nitrobacteraceae > Bradyrhizobium > Bradyrhizobium sp. WYCCWR15520. The sequence continues at coordinate 323,545 of NZ_JBWBWM010000002.1, read as the reverse complement.
AGTCGAGCGTGCCGATAGTAGTGACGTGGTCGAATAGGCGGCGCGTCAGGTCGGTGGTTTCGGTCACGGCTTATCCTTGCCGAACGGCAGTTTGATTTCCTGGCCGGCGGTTCGCACCTGTCTTGCGGTGGCCGCGGTCATGATGCCGACTCCCGGACGATGAACTCGACCCGCACGACACCTGGCAAGCAAGCGAGGATGTCCTGCTGGAGATCGCCATCTCTGCCGTTCCAAGCGATCTTCGCGCTAGCCGTGGGGACGCCGGGGCGCGGCGGGCGGCGGAAGCGGGCAAACCAGTGCCAAGCCCCCAGGGTATGGTCGGCGTTAAACGTTTGTCTATAAGTGGTGAGGGTGCCGACCTGCGTCGCCAGGGCATGATCGGGATCACAAAGCCAACGGGCTTGAAATTACGGTTCTTGTCCTTGCCGAATGCGAGCCAGTGACCAGGATGGATCTTGCGCAACCTCGCGCTCCGAGCAGCGGACGATCTATTCTACCGTCCAGTAGGGTTGCGCCGGGTTGAAGCAATCGTTGGTTAGGACCGTAGTTCGCACAACATTCGACAGGAAAATCCCTTAAAGGCAGTAACTTGTGCGGGAAGCGGGAGGAGGGCGGCAATCGGGGACGACGAGCCCGCTATAGGCGGTTATGCGCTGGTAGGCCCAATCGCCCGCAATCTCGTCAGGTAGGGCGGCGTGGAGGTGAAAGCTGCGGCGCGCCAGCGCAGAGCGGAGTGCCAACGGACCAGTCGAGCGCCAGAAATCCGCCGGCCTTGCCGGACGCCGCCGCAGCCACTTCGGTCCGCTCCACCACGATGACGTCGATGCCGCGGCGAGCGAGGAAGTAGGCGGTGCAGGCTCCGATCACGCCGGCTCCGCAAATCACCACCCGCATGATGTCTCCATGGATTCATATAGAAGCGCCGAGCCAGCCCAGGCCCGGTTCATTGGCTGCTGCTTGCCCCGGCCCCGGTTGTTACTGGCCGAAATCTTGGTGGCACGTAGCGTAAACGGGTGCCTTCGCTTTGGTGCTTCTCAAAATAGCGGCACAGTCCACAAATGTCGTCCCCGGAGGACTGCTCCGATTGCATGGTCGATTGCGAGGCGTGCGTACTGAATCGGCGTCGCGCCCGATTTGGTTAGTTCAGCTTGGCACTGGGCTTGAAAAGCACCTATAGGCGGGAAATGCACCTCGCCTTTGGCTCATCTCGGCAAGTTATTGAAGTTGCTAACATCTTCTCCGCCCTCCGAGCGCACCACAGCCCACGTCCAGCGCTGAAATCGCGTTGGGTTGCAGCTTCCACGATAGTGGGTTTCGCTCTGCACGAAGCCTGACTCGAGACACTGCAGTCTGATCGTCCCTCGGCGATCAGACTGTCATTCCGACAAAGAGAAAACCCACTGCGAATTCAATGCAGGTTGGACGACACATTTGTCGGAATGGACATTGATTTTCCGACAAGATCATACGCCTCTTAATCAGCGGGTCCCAGGTTCGAGCCCTGGTGCGCCCACCAAGCCTTTCAAGCACTTGCAATAGTGCCCGCCAGACGGCCCGCTTCCAGGCAACCCCGACATTGCATCAGCGGCTGGGCTCCGGCGCGTGACCGGTCGCCCCATCGGCGGAATGGTTTGTCAGTGGCTTCAGTCCCGTGACGGTGCGCAACAGAACGTAGAACACGGGTGTCAGGAACAAGCCAAACACTGTAACGCCGATCATGCCAGCGAAAACGGCGACACCCATAGCTCGGCGCATTTCCGAACCGGCACCGGTCGAGAGCACCAGGGGCAAGACGCCCATGATGAACGCCATCGAGGTCATGAGAATCGGACGCAGCCGCAGGCGGCTCGCCTCGATCGCTGCCCGGATCGGCGAACGGCCTGCGAACTCCAGTTCGCGCGCGAATTCGACGATAAGGATTGCGTTCTTGGCGGACAATCCCACCAGCACGATCAACCCGATCTGGGTGAAGACGTTATTGTCGCCCTTCGAGATCCAGACGCCGAACATCGCAGCAAGCAGCCCCATTGGTACGATCATGATGATCGAGAGGGGCAAGGTCAGGCTCTCGTAGAGCGCTGCCAGCACCAGGAACACCAGCAGAATCGCCAGCGGGAAGACCCAAATGCCGGAATTGCCTGCGATGAACTCCTGATAAGTCAGGTCGGTCCATTCGAAAGCAAAGCCCGGCGGCAGCACTTCGGCGGCGATGCGCTCGGCGGCGGCCTGCGCTTGTCCTGAGGAATAGCCGGGTGCCGCCGCGGCGTTGATGTCGGATGACAGGAAACCGTTGTAACGGATTGCGCGCTCGGGCCCGGCGCTTTGGCGAATCTTCAGCAGTGCTGAGAGCGGGATCATGTCGCCGGATGCGGAGCGCACTTTCAATTGCCTGATATCGTCAGCCCGCGCACGGAACGGCGCGTCGGCCTGCACACGGACCGAATAGGTGCGCCCGAACTTGTTGAAGTCGTTGACGTAGTACGAGCCCAGATAGATCTGCAGCGTGTTGAAGACCTCGGTCACGGGCACGCCAAGCTGCAAGGCCTTGGTGCGGTCAATGTCGGCGAACAACTGTGGCACGTTGACCTGGAAGCTCGAGAACACGCCGGCGATTTCCGGTGCCTTCTGCATCGCGGCGATGAACGCCTTGGTCGCCTCGTTCAGCGCGTCATAGCCGAGGCCGGCGCGGTCCTCGATCTGGAGCTTGAAGCCGCCGATGGTGCCGAGCCCGTTGACCGGCGGCGGCGGGAACATGGCGATGAAGGCTTCCTGGATCCCGGCATATTTCTTGTTCAGTTCGGCGGCAATCGCGAGGCCACTCAGCGAGGGATCCTTGCGCTCGTCGAACGGCTTCAGCGTCGAGAACACAATGCCGGCGTTGGAGGAATTGGTGAAGCCGGAGATCGACAGGCCTGGGAACGCCACCGAGCTTTCGACACCCGGCTGCGTCAGCGCGATGTCGCTCATCTTGCGGATGACGTCTTCGGTGCGGTCGAGCGTGGCCCCGTCGGGCAGGCGTGCGAAGCCGACGAGGTACTGCTTGTCCTGACCCGGGACGAAGCCGCTCGGCACCTGCTGGAAGAGCAGGGCGGTCAGGCCGACCAAGAGCACATAGACGCCCATCACCGCCGCCTTGCCGGAGATCACCTTGGAGACGCTGCTGCCATAATTATCCGAAGCGCGCCCGAAGGCGCGGTTGAAGCCGCGGAAGAACCAGCCGAGCCCTTTTTCCATAACGAGGGTCAGCCTGTCCTTCGGCTCATTGTGGCCCTTGAGCAGCAACGCCGACAGCGCCGGCGACAGCGTCAGGGAGTTGACCGCGGAGATCACGGTCGAGATCGCGATTGTCAGCGCGAACTGCTTGTAGAATTGCCCGGTGAGGCCGGAGATGAAGGCGAGCGGAACGAATACGGCAATCAAGACCAGTGCGATCGCGATGATGGGGCCGCAGACTTCCCGCATTGCCTGGTAGGTAGCGTCTCGCGGCGACAGCCCGGCCTCGATGTTGCGCTCGACATTCTCGACCACGACGATGGCGTCATCGACGACGATGCCGATTGCGAGCACCAGCCCGAACAGGCTGAGCGCATTGATGGAGAAGCCGAACACGTGCATCACGGCGAATGTGCCGACGATCGACACCGGCACAGCCAGTAGCGGAATGATGGAAGCCCGCCAGGTCTGGAGGAACAGGATGACCACCAGTACCACCAGCACGATCGCTTCGAGCAGCGTGTGGATCACCGCCTCGATCGACGAGCGTACGAACTGTGTGGGGTCGTAGACGATCTGGTAGGATACGCCCTCGGGCATGTTCTTCTTGATCTCGGCCATGGTAGCGCGGACGCGGTCGGAGATCTGGAGCGCGTTGGAGCCCGGTGCCTGGAAGATCGGGATCGCCACCGCCTGCTTGTTATCGAGCAGCGAGCGCAGGCCGTATTCGGACGCACCTAATTCGATGCGTGCGACGTCGCGGAGCCGCACCACCTCGCCACGCGAACCGGTCTTGACCACGATGTCGCCGAACTGCTCCTCACTTGCAAGCCGACCTTCGGCATTGACCGACATCTGAAGGTCGATGCCCTTGACGCTCGGCGAGGAGCCGACCACGCCGGCGGCGGCCTCGACGTTCTGGGCCTGGATCGCCCTCACGATGTCGCTCGCGGTCAGGCCGTGCTCGGCGGCCTTTTGTGGATCGGCCCAGACGCGCATCGAGTAGTCGCCGGCGCCGTAGAGCTGGACATCACCGACGCCGTCGATCCGCGCCAGACGGTCCTTGACGTTCAGCACCGCGTAATTGCGGAGATACGTCATGTCGTAACGATTGTTTGGCGAGAGAAGGTGTACGACCATGGTGAGGTCGGGCGAGCTCTTCTTGGTGATAATGCCGAGCTGGCGAACTACCGCCGGCAGGCGCGGCTCTGCCTGCTGCACGCGGTTTTGCACAAGCTGCGTCGCCTTGTCGGGATCGGTGCCGAGGCGGAACGTCACTGTCAGCGTCATCGCCCCGTCGGTGGTCGCCTGGCTGCTCATGTAGAGCATGTTCTCGACGCCATTGATCTGCTCTTCGATCGGCGTTGCCACTGTTTCCGCGATCACCTTCGGATTGGCGCCAGGGTAGGTCGCGCGCACCACCACGGAGGGCGGTACGACGTCCGGATACTCCGAGATCGGCATCGCAAAGAGCGAGATCAGGCCGGCCAGGAAGATCACGATGGAAAGCACGCCGGCAAAGATCGGCCGGTCGATGAAGAACTTTGAGAGAGTCATTGCTATGCCCCAAGCGCTGCGGGTGGTTAGCGCTGCACGATTTGCTGGCTGCTGTCGTTCGATGCTTGCTGTGGCCCGCGCGAGCCCATCTGCGCAATTTCTGTCTTCAGGAGCGCACCCGGGCGTACCCGCTGTAGGCCGTTGACGACGATGCGGTCGCCGGATTTCAGGCCTCCCGTCACGACGCGGAGTCCATCGACGGAGCCACCAAGCGTTATTCCGCGATAGACCGCGCGGTTGTCGTCGCTGACCACCATGACGAACTTCTTGTCCTGGTCGGTGCCGATCGCTCGCTCGTCGATCATCACCAGTGTCTGTTGCTGAGGCTGGCCCATCCGGACGCGCGCGAACTGACCCGGGATAAGGCGGCCATCGCCGTTCTGGAATACTGCGCGGACGCGTATCGTGCCGCTCTGACCATTGACCTGGTTGTCGATCAACTGGATATGGCCTTTGGCCGAGGTGCCGCCGGAGGTGGTCATCTCGACGGGTATTTGATCAAGATTGCCGCGCTTGCCCGAACTATCTGCAATGGAATTCAGCGCCCGCAGCACGATCTCTTCGTCGGCATCGAAACTCGCATAGATCGGATTGACAGAAACCAGAGAGGTCAGGACCGGCGAGGCAGTCCCTGCGGTCACGAGATTTCCGACGGTCACCTCGATCTTGCCGACGCGGCCATCGACGGGCGCGCGGACCTCGGTGTAGTCGAGATTGAGCTTTGCAGTCTGCAGCGTGGCTTCGGCGGCCTTCACATTGGCGATCGCTTCGCGATTGGCGTTGTCGCGCTGATCGAAATCGCGCCGCGTGACGACGGCGTTGCCGACGAGCTGCGCGCCGCGCTCGACTTCGCTGGCAGTGAAGATCGCACGCGCCTTTGCTGCCTCGAGCTGCGCGCTGGCCTTATCCACTTCGGCGGCGTAGGGCGCCGGATCAATCTTGAACAGGACATCGCCGGCTTTCACGAGCGCGCCCTCGGCAAAATTGGCCGACAGGATCGCGCCAGCGACGCGTGGGCGGAGTTCGACGCGATTGACGGCTTCGAGACGTCCTGAGAAGTCATCCCACAGCGCGGTCCGACGCGGCTCGATTACCGAGATCGTGACGGAGACGGCTTGTTCGGGTGCGGTCCCAGTGGTCGCCTGGGCTGCATAAAAGTAGCGGCCGCTCGCGATCGAACCGGCCGCCACGATGATGCCGATGATGGCAAGGCCGCCGACAACGCGTCGGAAACGGCCGGAACGGAAGGTGTTAGCGGGTGGGGGCATTTGCGCGCTCCATAACTGTAGTGTTCGCTACAGATGTGGAGCTGGACGGCAATCTGCAAGATACTTATGTACCATCCACTACGAAAATCTTGGATCATCATCCGCGAGACTGGAAATCAAATAAAAGAATCACGATAAATCAGAAGGTTAGACAATTGAACGCCGCGCGAAAAGCGGCGTCGGCTTCAAGGGAGTAACGCAAATGGCCATGGGACGCCCGAGAGAATTCGACGCCGATGCCGCATTGGATCAGGCGATGGAAGTCTTCTGGAGGCATGGCTATGAGGGCGCCACCATTGCGCAACTTACCGAGGCGATGGGCATCAATCCGCCGAGTCTCTATGCGGCATTTGGAAATAAGGAAGGTCTTCTGAAGGCTGCTCTCGATCGGTACACGGCAAAACGTGCGGCCTGGATGGACGAGGTTTTGAGCGCGCCAACCGCCCGCGACGTCGCGGAGCGGATGCTCATGGGTACTGCAGACAGCCAAACCGATCCCGACAATCCGCCCGGTTGCCTGCTCGTGCAAGGCGGCCTTGCCTGCGGTACCGGTTCGGAGAACGTTCCCTTCGAGCTAGCAGCGCGCCGTGCATTAACCGAAGATCAACTGCGCGAGCGCTTCGTCAGGGCGAAGGAAGAGGGCGATCTGAAGCCGGCCGCCGACGCTGCCGCGCTGGCGCGCTATCTGTCGGCGGTATCCGCCGGCATGGGCGTGATGGCGTCATCCGGCGCCAATCGCGAAGCGTTGCGGCAAGTGGCGAACGTATCTGTCAAAGTTTTCGAAGAACAGTCGGCAAAGTGAGAGGTCAGCTTTCTTGCCGCGCACTGGATCGCGGCCGGTCGTAGCGCCAAGGTCATCCGACTGCTCGCCCCAATCTTTGGAGAATTCACCGAGGGCTTTGCAACGCAGGATCTCGTTGCAGCCTCGATAGGCCTGCATCGTCGCGGGCGGGCTCGTACCGCTGCGCCATCAAAGGACTTGACGCCCGAGTCTGGTCATCCTACTGGTCTGACCAAGGTCAGATCAATGGACGCAGGGATGGAACTCACGCGGCCTGTCGAGCCAGACAAGGGATTCGAGAAGGTTTTTGCCTTCTTGCGGGAGCGACTTCTCGCAGGGTCGCTCAAGCCCGGCGATCGCCTGATTTCCGAGCGCGAACTCGCAAGCCAGCTTGGCGTCAGCCGGCCGATCGTTCGCGAAGCGCTGCGCGCGCTGACCGTGCTCGGCATCGTCGAAATACGCGATCGCATCGGCACCGTCGTGACGCGGCCGGATGTTTCGGTCCTCAATGACTTCTTCACCTTCGCGCTCGCCCAGCAGGCGGACATGCTCGATGACGTGATGCAGGCGCGCGTCGCAATCGAATGCCAGGCGATCAGGCTCGCCTGTGAGCGCGCAGGAATTGCCGATTTCGAACGTCTACAGCGCGCGCTCGCGCAGATCGAAGCGACGATCGACGAGGCCGATGCGGGCGGCATGGCCGACTTCGAATTTCACCGCACGATCGTGCTCGCCTCACATTCGGAAACGCTGACCGTCCTTCACAATTCTTTGGCGGGTCTCCTGACGCATTCGCATCGTAGCCGCCGTGAGCTCGTGCAGTCGTTCCCTTCGATGAAGACGTATCTGGTCGACGACCACAGGCGCATCTTCGAGGCCGTTATCGCACGTGATCCGGAACGAGCGGATGCGACGCTGCGAAAGCACTTCGAGATTGGCGATGAATACCGCAGGCGTGCGCTGGTCGGCGAGACCGACGGCCGAAAGGCGTCGCGCTGACGGCAACGCAATCGAACAACAAGAAGACGAGAGCGAACAGATGGGACGGGACGGCAAGGGAAGCGTCGGCTTCATCGGCATCGGCACGATGGGCCGGGAAATGGTTCGCAACCTCCTGAAGGCAGGTCACTCGGTCCGTGCCTTCGACCTCAACGAGGCCGCCGTTGCAGACGTCGTCAAGGATGGCGCCGCCCGTGCGCGACATGCGGCAGACGCCGCGCGCGACGCCGACATCGTCATCACGATGCTGCCCGACACGGCCCATGTCGAGGCGGTAGTCTACGGCGAGGACGGTCTGCTGAAAGCTCCGCCTCCCGGCAAGCTGATCGTGGACATGAGCACGATCTCGCCGGTCGCGGTCCGCCGCATTCATGCCGATCTGAAGCAGGCCGGCGTCAGCTTCATCGATGCTCCTGTGTCCGGCGGCCCCCTCGGCAAGAATGCAGCGCTGTCGATCATGGCCGGCGGCGAAGCTGAAGCCTTCGGCAAGGCTGAACCTTTCTTCAGGGCCATGGGCACGACCATCACCCATGTCGGCGCTTCCGGTGCCGGACAAACGGTCAAGCTCTGCAATCAACTGATTTGCGGCATCAACATCCAGGCGATTTGCGAAGCGCTCGCCTTGGGGCGCGCTTCCGGCGTCGATCTTGATCTGCTTCGCCGCGTTCTGTTGGGCGGCTCGGCCTCGTCCTGGATGCTGGACAAGCTTGGTCCGGCAATGATCGGAGGCGACGTCGGCGCCGGCTTCCGGATCGACTTGATGCTCAAGGACCTCAGGCTGGTGCAGGAGCATGCGCAGGCGCTGAACGTGCCACTGCCCGGAACCGCACTCGTCACGAGCCAGTATGTCGACGCGCGGGCGCACGGCGAAGGCGCGAACGGCAATCAGGCTCTGTTCCGCGTCTACGACCGCATGACCAATCAGAACACTGGATGATCCTGTTGCGATGAGCATCGAGCTCGACTTTCCCGCGGTGCTGGAACGGTGGCCGAACTTCCTCGGCGGCGCCATTCTGACGCTCGAACTCGCGTTCCTCGCAACAGTTTCCGGCGCGCTGCTCGGCACGCTTGCCGCCGTGGGCCGCGGCACCCATAGCCGGCTGATTGCCCGCATCTGCAAAGTCTACGTCGAAGCCATCCGCAATACGCCGCTGCTGGTCCAGCTATTCCTGGTCTATTTCGGACTTGCCAGCATCGGCCTGAAACTGTCAGCCTTCACCGTTGCGGTGGTTGCTCTGACGATCAATGTCGGGGCCTACACGGCCGAGATCATGAGGGCCGGTTTCGAAGCAATCCCGCGCGGGCAGATCGAGGCAGCCGAAGGCCTCGCGCTCACGCGCTTCCAGATCTACTGGCACATCATCCTGCTGCCCGCCGTCGAAAAGGTCTATCCGGCTCTGACCAGCCAGTTCGTCCTGCTGATGCTCGCCTCATCGGTCTGCTCGCAGATATCTGCCGAAGAGTTGACGGCGGTTGCCAACTACATCCAGTCGGACACCTATCGGGCATTCGAGACCTACATCATCGTCGCCGTGCTCTACATTCTGCTGTCGCTGGTCTTGCGCGCGGGATTCTGGGGGCTCGGTCTGGTCCTGTTTCCGCGTCGACGCCAACTCGGCACGCCGTTGTGAGGTAGGGCATGGGCGGACATCTCAACATTAACCACCTGCTTTTCCTCGGCCATGGCGCGCTATGGACGATCGGGCTTTCCCTGATCGCGCTTATTGGTGGCGGTATAGTCGGTTTCGTGGTCGCACTCGCGCGCATCTCCCCGCTCAGGTTCGTGCGACTTCTCAGCGCCGCCTATGTACAACTGATCCAGGGCACTCCGCTCCTTGTCATCCTGTTCCTCGGCTATTTTGGACTGGCAGCCATTGGCCTCAAAATGTCGCCGCTTGCTGCCGCCGGTGCTTCGCTCACTCTTTATGTCGCCGCCTATCTCGGCGAAATCTGGCGTGGCTCGATCCAGTCGGTGCCAAAACCACAATGGGAAGCGGCGGAAGGCCTGGCGCTGAGCCGCAGCCAGCGCATGATCAAGGTGATCCTGCCGCAGGCGATCCGCATCGCGACGCCGCCCACCGTCGGCTTCATGGTGCAGATCATCAAGAATACCTCACTCGCCTCGGTAGTCGGTTTCGTCGAACTGATGCGCTCGGGACAGATCGTCAATAACTCGCTATTCGAGCCGTTCGTCGTCTACGCCATCATCGCCGCCATCTATTTCGCCATGTGCTACCCGCTGTCTCTGTTCAGCCAGAAGCTGGAGCGGCGGATGGGACGTGGCAGTGCCAACTTCAGTCTGGCCTGACATGCAGCAAACCGCATCCTCCACCCCCATCGTGTCGCTCCGCGACGTGCAGAAGAGCTTTGGCTCGCTGAAGGTGCTTGATGGCGTGAGCTTTACCGTCGAGCGCGGCGAGGTCCTTGCCATCATTGGCAGGTCGGGGTCCGGCAAGAGCACCGCGTTACGCTGCATCGATCGGTTCGAGAAGGTCGACGGAGGCGAGATCACCGTCTGCGGACGCAGGGTTGATCTTCCAGACGTCGATCTGCGAGCTTTGCGACAGGATGTCGGCATCGTATTCCAGAGCTACAACCTGTTTCCCCACCTCACGATCGAGCAGAACATCACGCTGGCGCCGTGCTCGGTGAAACGAATGGGCCTGACCGAGGCGAAGGCGCTGGCACACAAGGTGCTGGCGCAGGTCGGTCTCGAAGAGAAGATTCACGCCTATCCCGAACAGCTTTCCGGTGGCCAGCAGCAACGCGCCGCCATCGCGCGTTCGCTCGCCATGCAGCCGAAGGTCATGCTGTTCGACGAGGTAACCTCTGCGCTCGATCCCGAACTGACAGGCGAAGTGCTGAAGGTGATCGAACAGCTCGCAGCCGACGGCATGACCATGGTGATGGTCACGCATGAAATGGGGTTTGCAAGGAGCATCGCCGATCGGATCGTTTTCATGCATCGCGGCAAGGTTCACGAAACCGGACCGGCCTCGATCCTGACGGCGCCGACGACGCCGGAACTCGTCCAGTTCGTAGGGACGGGCAATCTAAAATCATAACAGGAGAGGAAACCCCAATGATCGGAAACCGGATGATTCTGAGCAGCGCCGTCGCTGCATGCTGTCTCGTCGTGCTGGCTGACCGGCCGGCGCAGGCCGACCTGCTCGATGACATCACGAAGGCCAAGAAGATTCGGATCTCGACGGACCTTGCCATTCCTCCGTCCGGCATGATGGACAGCAGCATGAAGCCGACCGGCTCCGATGTCGAGGTTGCCCAGTTGCTGGCAAAGGATTGGGGATTGGAGCTGGAATTCATCCAGACTACCGGCGCGACGCGGATTCCGAACGTGCAGACCGGCAAGGCGGATATCATCATTTCGACCCTGTCAGTCACGCCAGAGCGGGCCAAGGTGATCGATTTCTCCAAGCGCTACGCGACGCTACAATCGGATATCGGCTGCCTGAAATCACTGAACGTGAAGGACTGGCCGGACCTGAAGGACAAGACCGTGGGCGTCTCGCGCGGCACCACGCAGGATACGATGCTGTCGAACATGAAGGACAAGGAACTGAAGATCGCGCGCTATGACGACGATGCCACCGGGGTGACGGCGGCCGTCTCCGGCCAGGTCGATTGCGTCGGTTCGTCGGCCACGATCATCAACCAGATCGGCGTCAAGAATCCGGCGCGCGTCTTCGAGTCCAAGATCCCGCTCGCCAGCTTCGATCTCGCCATCGGCCTGAAGAAGGGTGAGACGCGCTTGCTGGAGAAGCTCAACGCGTGGGTCACCGAAAACGTCAAAAACGGCAAGCTCAACGCCATCTACAAGAAATTCCATGGTGTCGAACTGCCACCCGACATGCGCGGCTGAAGCACATAAATCCGTGGCGGCCGCCATGGCCGCCACCATCACAAGAGGAAAAGCTAGAATGCGTCTCGTCATAGGATCCGACCATGCCGGCTGGTCGCTCAAGAAGGCCGTCATCGATCACGTGCGCAGCCTCGGACATGAGGTCGTCGATGTCGGATCCTACGACGCAAATCCGGTGGATTTTCCGGATATCGCACGGGCGGTCGCGGGGAAGATCATCTCCGGAGAGGTCGCCCGCGGCATCATGGTGTGCGGCACCGGTGTTGGTGCCTCGATTGCGGCCAACAAGATGAAGGGTATCCGCGCCGCGGTCTGTCACGATGTCCATTCGGCCCACCAGAGCGTCGAGCATGACGATGTGAATGTCATGTGCATTGGCGCGCAGATCGTTGGACCGTGGCTCGCCAATGATCTGATCTCCTCGTTTCTTGCCGCCGAATTTTCGACGGAGGAGGATTTCCGACGACGCGTCCAGAAGCTTCACGAAATGGATGCGGAAGGCTGAGGCCTTTGCTTAGGGGTGGGCGATCCCTGTGTTCGGTTCACTCAATGTGGATCTGGTCGCCAGGGTGCCGGCGCCGAGGGATCCAACGACAGTTCCCCGAACATAGCACGTGCGCTCATATGCGTGGATTTGGCGCCGGCTTTTGTAGCGATGGGCTGACAATCCGCGTCTTATCAACGGCTTCGCCGCGCAAGTGTTGGAAGTCATACACCCGATCAGCAGGCGGGCGCCGTTGGGGGGACGATCAAGATCGTCTCGCGTATTGAAAGGTCGGCATCCTTGTCGGACAAGGAGACGGCGTCCTACTGGCGTAGCGCAGCGGCTTGAACCGGAGAAATGTCATGTCAGCGACTGTCCGACCGGCCACCATGAAGGGGCCCGCAATTTTTCTGGCGCAGTTCATCGGCGATGCACAGCCGTTTGACAGCTTCGATGCCATCTGCGGCTGGGCGGCAGGACTCGGTTACAAGGGCGTTCAGGTCCCGACCTCCGATCCACGCCTGATCGATATCGACAAGGCCGCAGCCTCTCAGACCTATTGCGATGAGATTGCCGGCGTGGCTGCGAACCATGGTCTGGTGATCACGGAATTGTCCACCCACTTGCAAGGGCAGCTCGTCGCGGTTCATCCGGCCTACAACGAATCCTTCGACGCTTTTGCGCCGCCGGCAGTCAGGGGCAGGCCGAACGAACGTCAGGTCTGGGCGGTAGATCAAATGATGAAGGCCGCGCAGGCGTCTCGCCGCCTCGGCCTCACCGGCAGCGTGAGCTTCACCGGCGCCCTGGCCTGGCCGTTCCTCTATCCCTGGCCGCAGCGGCCGCCTGGCCTGATCGAGACGGCGTTCGACGAACTCGCGCGTCGCTGGCGTCCGATCCTCGATGCATATGAGGAAGTGGGCGTCGACCTCTGCTACGAAATCCATCCAGGCGAGGACGTATGCGACGGCATTACCTTCGAAATGTTCTACGAGCGCACCGGCAATCACCCGCGTTGCGCGATCAACTACGATCCGTCCCACTTCGTCCTGCAGCAGTTGGACTATCTGGCCTTCATCGACATTTACGCCGAGCGCATCCGCGCCTTCCATGTCAAGGACGCGGAGTTCAATCCGACCGGGCGGCAGGGCGTCTATTCGGGCTTCCAGTCCTGGATCAATCGCGCCGGCCGCTTTCGCTCGCTCGGCGACGGACAGGTCGACTTCAAGGCGATCTTCTCGCGGCTGGCTGCCATCGGATTCGACCGCTGGGCGGTGCTGGAGTGGGAATGCTGCCTGAAGAACGCGGAGGACGGCGCGCGCGAAGGTGCCGCCTTTATCCGCGACCACATCATCCGCGTCACCGAGCGAGCCTTCGACGACTTCGCCGGCGGCACCAGCGACGAGACGCAGATCCGCCGGACATTGGGCCTCATCTGAGCGCCTGAATAAATCGACAGGAGCGCGACATGGCTGAGCCACGCATTCGACTTGGAATGGTAGGCGGCGGGGAAGGCGCCTTCATCGGCGCCGTCCACCGTATCGCTGCGCGCCTGGACGATCATTACGAACTCGTCGCTGGCGCGCTTTCGGCCTCGCCCGATAAAGCGATCCGATCGGCGGCGGCCATTGGCCTTGAGTCCGATCGATCCTATCCGGACTTTCGGACCATGGCCCAGGCCGAGGCCGCGCGAACCGACGGCATCGAGGCGGTTGCGATCGTCACTCCAAACCATATGCACGCCGCTGTCGCCGACGTCTTCCTGGATGCGGGTGTTCATATCATCTGCGACAAACCGTTGACGACAACCCTTGAGGAGGCGCGCCGGTTGCGCGACAAGGCACGCACGAGCGGACTAATATTTGCCGTCACCTATAATTATTCCGGTTATCCGCTTGTCCGCCATGCCCGCTCGATGGTTCAGGGCGGCGAACTCGGCGCGATCCGGATCGTGCAGGTCGAATATCCGCAGGATTGGTTGGCCGAGCCGCTTGAGGCTGCGGGCCAGAAACAGGCCGACTGGCGTACCGACCCAGCGCGCTCGGGTGCCGGCGGCTGCGTCGGCGACATCGGTACCCATGCATATCAGCTGGCGCACTTTGTCACCGGGATGATGCCTGAGCAGATTCTGGCCGAGACGACCATCTTCGTGCCGGGCCGCCGTGTCGATGACAACGTGCAAATCCTGCTGCGTTACGGGAACGGGGCGCGGGGCGCATTATGGGCAAGCCAGGTTGCACCCGGAAACGATAACGGGCTGCGATTACGGATCTTCGGCGAGAAGGGCGGTCTGGATTGGCGGCAGGAAGAGCCGAACCTTCTCACCTGGTCGCCGCTCGGCGAAGCACCACGGTCGATCCGCCGCGGCGCAACGTCCATGAACGCCGCCGGTCAGCGCGTCAATCGTATTCCACCCGGCCATCCCGAGGGATACCTGGAAGCGTTCGCGACGATCTATACCGAAGTGGCCACAGCTATTATGGCCAGTCGTACCGCATCCCTTGCCGATCCGGGGCTGACCTTTCCAACGATTGAAGATGGCTTTGCCGGTGTTGCGATGGTGGACGCCGTCCTGCGCTCGAGCGCGGCCGGAGGGGTCTGGATGCCGGTTGAATTGTGAAAATGCCGACCACACCATCGTCCCGGTCAGGTGGGGCACGGAGGCTAATGCGAGGTCTGTGTCATTCTTGATGGGGACTGCTCGTGGCGACCGCCGACGACACGACAGAACGAACTCATTGTGTCGGTCGGTGCCTGAGCGGTTCAAAGCTCGTGCTGGACCTGATCCGCGCCCGAATATCTCCTAATTGGGTAGCGGCCTGTCGGTCGGCTGGAGAAGTTGTGAGGTTCGAACGCTTGGCGAGTCGCGATCGCGCCGCGTCGATCCGGGCGCAGGATGACCGCTGAAGATCGTCGTGAGTTAAGCAATGTGCCGTATTCAACTCGTAAGACGGACGATTGCAGATTTTGGCTGACCGTGACGCCTTGGTCACACCGGGTGAAGGGTGCAATCCCAGGAAGAAATTATAATGTTCAAATCCTGGTTGTATCTAGTCCTGGGAGCGCGTGTTGCCGATCTTGTGCGCGCATCGCGGCTGGTGCCGATCGCGATAACTCTGCAGTTTCAAAGGGTACGTGGACCCGGCGATCGACGCAGCGCGGCTTGTGGCATTTGTGGGCGCATCGTTGTGACAAAACTTGGTCCGTGTCAGGGCGGCAGATGTCGCTTGCGCCGCAAGTGGAGCCCTCGCTCAGGACTGGCAACGCATCATTCGTTTGCAGTCTCAACGCCCGCTTGCATTGTTGCAATTCATAATCTCGCCAGATTGGAAGACCACTTGTGCGGCGACAAAACCGGTTGTTTGGCGACAAAAAGGGCCAACTTGAAGGCCGCAGTCTCTGGCTGTTCACTGTCGTTCGGTAGCTCGACCGTTTGTCGGGAGACGAGGTCATGTGGTCGCGCAGCCTGTTGGTTCAGAATCTGTTGGTGCCAAAAAAAGCCAAGCCACAAGACGACGATGCCGACAGTGCCAACGCGGTAGCCGACCGAGCGGTCTCTTCCGAGGTGCAGACTGTGCCGCCGCTGAGCGGCAATTTTGAGCATGCACTCGTCAATGCCATCCTCTCCGGTGAGGCCAGCGCGGCGAGCAGATTTCTCGAACACGTCTCGACGACCCTGTGGTCGATCGTCGTGAAGCTGGTAGGCGATGGAGCCGACGCGGAGGCTGCATTCCTTCACATCGTCGCATCACTGAAGGCTGACGATTATGCGCGGCTGCGAGGGTTCAACGGGCGTTCGCGGATTACGACGTATTTGTCGCTTGTAGCTCGCGATGTTCTCGCCGACCAACTGGCGGGACAATTCAGCAAAACGCCGCGCGAGGCGTGGGAGAGATTCTCGCGCTACTTCGAGGCCGACGTTCGCAGCCGGATCGCCAAACAATTGCCGAGCAAACTTGGTAGAGCCGGTCGCGAGGACGCGTATCAAGAAGTATGCCTCAAGCTGATCGAGAATGATTTTCGTCGCATCCGTTCTTACGGGGGCCGCGGCAGCTTCACAGGCTATATTCTGACAGTGGTCGATCGTATCCTGATCGATCTTGTGCGGCGTGAAACGCCTCGACGGCGTATGCCGGCGGCGATTTCCCGTTCGCCGCCGCTTGACCAGGCGATTTATACGGCCGTGGTATGGGAGGGTTGTCCGCTGGACGCCGATCGGCTTGCCGCTGCACTACGCGGCAGGCTGGTGCAAGATCCGACAGTTGCTGACATCGCCGAGTCGGTCGCGCGCCTTGCCGGTATCGTGAGGCTGGAGCGCACATCGCCTGCGACCGAGGCCGTCTCGCTTGATGCACTGCTTGGCGAAGGCGGAAGCATTTCGATCGCGGATTCATCGCCAACTCCCGAGGATCGGTTGCTGCTCTTTGAGGAGGAAGAGCGCCGCGCAGCTCTCGTCGCGGCCATCAATGCGGCAGCGGAAAAGCTTCCTTCCGATGAACGGTTGTACCTTCAGATTGTATTTTCGGCCAATGAGCCGTTACCGGCACGTGGCATTGCGAGGCTGATGGGTTGTCCGGTCGAGGACGTCTATCGCTTGAAGCAGCGCAGCCAGAAATGGCTAAAAGAAATCACGGTGCAATTGGAAAAGAATTCCGATATGTCCGTCTAAACATGGGTATTGGAATTCTGCCCGATGATCGAACGCCCCAGTCACGAGCCGGCGTCTGCGCACGCCGAGGACGACGGCCGCTCCGACCGGCTACAAGCGCTTGAGCTGTTTCGCGCGCAATTGTCGCGGGCCATTTCCGAGGGGTTGGGGCAGGGCTCCGTTGCAGCAGGTCAATGGAGCGAGATCGACAACGCGCAGCTCGCCGCGTTTCTCGATGGTTCCCTGCCGCGGGCAGAGTGGGATGCTGTCGCCACGAGGCTTGCCAACGACCCGGCAGCCCGCGCGGAGTTAGCCGCCGCGGCGGAACTGCTGGACGAAATCCAGGCGCGACCTGCGACAGTTCCCGCGGGTTTGATGGTGCAGGCCGCCGGCGTTCTTGCTGCGTCGGAACAGAGCCGGCCGGAGGTTTCGGCCGTGGCGGTCGCTCCAGTTGCTCAGTACCGGCGTTCGGTTGTGTGGTCCGGCTTCGCTCTGGCCGCCCTGGCTGTGATCGCGATCCCGACTGTTGTGAAGATGGTTGGCGACGGCGCAACGACCGCGGTCAAGCCGGACGACGCCGGTGATACGATGAGCCGCGGAATCGTGGCGACGCCGTCCAGTCCGACCAGGAAGAAAGATGTTCAGTCGTGCATTGACGCGAACGAACAGGCCAAGAAGCCGACACCCAATAACATGGGAAGTGACCGCGGTACTGTAACCGAGCATCCTCCGGGCGAGGCGCCCACCAAAGACAATGATCCATGCGGGCCCAAGCCGGCGGGTGCCGGCAAGCATGAGCGCCCCGCTTCGGCAGGATCGAACTGACCTAAACTCGACGCTTTAAGTCGTCCGGGCCGCATCTCGGTTGCGGGCGGTACGCTGCGTTCTAATCACAACGACGGGTCCGAAAGAGACATCACAACAGGGCAACGGATCAAAAGTGAAAGTTGTGTCCGTCTACTTCAATGTTGTTGTCCAAACGCACGTTGTAAAGGAGAAGAAGGTAATGCACCACACAACGACCAAAGGTGCGATCGGATCACGCTTGAGCATGCGCAGAGCGTTGCCGATCTTGCATGCGGCAGGTGCTGTTCTGCTCGTCATTGCCGTAACGGGGCCTGCACGCGGGCAGAGCACCGGTATCGCCGCCTGCGATGACTTTCTGACAAAATACGATACTTGCGTGACGTCGAAGCTTCCGGAGGCGCAGCGCGCGACCTACAAGGCGCAGCTCGACCAGACGCGCAAGACGTGGATTGACATGGCCAAGAACCCGTCAACAAAGCCAGCCATGGAACAAAGTTGCAAGCAGACGATGGACGCGATCAAGACCTCGCTGCAAGGCTTCGGCTGCTCGTTCTAATGTAGCTGCACGGGAAGGCGTGGGGCGTCCATTCGTCCCATCCTTCTGTGGAGCGCACGTCGAAGCAAAAGGGCCTGGAGGCCATCCCGCCAGAGCACGATCCGGAAGAACCTGCCCCGCATTTGTTGCGGGGTGGGGACACCGGTCTTCCCTCGCGAGAACCGCGGTTGCGCGGAGATTCACGCTCAGGCAACAAGCCAGAGCGCGATGACGATTCATCCTGAACCCGTCGCGCTCATATAAGACGGCTGCTTCCGAGGACGGTCTCGAAAGCAGGGCGTGCCAGGGAAGATATTCTGGCCGCGTCATGGTCGCGACTGGTGCGACTATCTCGCCTATCGCGATTTAATTTCCCGGCAGCGGGCCGCGCGCAGTCCTGTCAAGGCGTCGCGCTGCAGTAGTATCGGGCAAGCATTGCCAAGGTAATAGCTGTCGCCGGTCTCGCGCGCGACTTGCGCCACGACTGCGGTGCCGAGTGTGTTCCAGCAGGCTTCCGTGAGCGCCCCCGCTGCCTTGGCCTCATCCCAGTCGGGAGGCCGGCCGAGCGCGGCAATGACGGCGTCCGTCAGATCTGGATCCGTACAGACCGCCACGTTCGCTTCGGGCGGTGCTTCGATCGCGATGGCGAAAAACGGCGCAGCGGCGGATCGGTTGAGCTTGCGTCCGACGAGACGGGCAGCGTCACGCGCGAGGTCGACGCGCACCGTACCGGCGTTCTTGGGCGTTGTGCGCACGAAGCTCTCCAGTCGCCGACGGCAATCGACGAGTATCGTCCCGTAAGCCTGCTCAAGGCAGTCGCCGAACGCGGACAGGCCGATCGACGTGCGCAGGGCCAGGAATTTCGCGTTGTCGTTCAGGATCGGAAAGGTCGTGGCATAGTGCTCGAGCGCCGCAAGCCGATCGTGAAATGGATGCGGCGACGTTGCAAGCGGAGATAATTCGCCGATCGCAGCTTGTTCGGCCAACGAAGCCCAGTGTGCGTCGCGCGCCGTCGGCCTCACCGTTGTCAGGTGGCCGCGGAGCTCGCTCCAGCTTTTCGCGGCCGCCAGCGCGTCGAGTTCGGCGGTCAGAGGATCGGCCGGGGGAGCCGGCACGGCCTCGGTGACACGCTTGTCGACGTCGGAGAGCAGGGCTGCGGTTTGTGGTGGCGGGGGGTCGGCAGGCGTGGGGCGTCCGCTTGAGTTGAGCACGATCTCGCCAACGACCTGGTCGTAGTAGGCCGGCGTTTGGTCGCGACCGACGCTCGCCGCCAGCTGCCGCACCTCGATTTGCAGGCGCTTGGCAATCTGCACCAGCGTCAGGTCCGGCTCCCCGAGCCGGCGTATGAGGTTTCGTGTGAATACGGAGTTTGAGGCGCGCTCGGTGCTGGACAGCCGGTCGAGCGCGGTTTGCTTGGCGCCAGCGGAGAACATGATGAACACGCCTTCCGCAGGCGTCATCGCTGCGAGACCGCCGCTGCCCTTGAGCCCGCGTCCGCCCGGCCGCTCGAACGGATTGTTACGGCAAGCGTCGAGCACGAGCACCACGGTGCGGGCGCCGCGCCCCTGCAGCCGGTCGATGATCCGGCCGGCTGGAATTGCGGAATCGCGGATTAGCTCTTCCTGTCCCTCGCGAACTTCCGGGATGTCCGTCGGCAGTAGGTAGTTCTGGCCCTGGATCTCGAAGCCGTGTCCAGCGAAGAAGAACAGCGCAGTGTCACCAGGCTCGATCGCCTTGTCGAAGGCGAGCATGGCCTCGCTCATGGCACGGCGCGACTGGTTTTCTACGGAAATCACCGAGAAGCCGAGCTTGCGCAGTGCGGTGCCGACCGCGCGCGCGTCGTTGACGGCGGTCTGCAGCCGCGGAATGTTCTCATAAGCGTTATTGCCGACCAGCAGGGCAACGCGCTTCTCCGCGCGTGCGGTTGCGGCGAAACTTATCGCGACGCTCAGCGCGAGAATTGCCAGGCACAAGTGTTTTTTCGACATGAATGCTTTCGTCGATGCTATGGCGAGCTGATGGAGCCGCTGTCTCCGCTGCCTGCCACGGTTCGGCGTTTGAGCGCCATTATCGCCAACTCTGATCCGATTTGGGTTCTTTCGCCACGGGGGGTCGTTATGTTCACGTTTGAAATAACTTTCAGAGACCTGCCAGAGCACGATGAGTTCAAGCCCTCATCGCGCTCTTGCCTATTCTTTGAGCATGAGCTTCGCGCAAACGCGGTCCGCGTTTGCTGCGAGGGAAAACCGGTGTCTACCTGCAACAAAGTGCGGGGGCAGGCTTCTTCCGGATCACGCTCTAGACGATACGGTAGAGAAACGTTGCAACGATCGTCCATAGGCCGAGGACGATCGCGGCATAGCCGAGCACGGTCTGATAGGGCACAATAATGGCGCGAATCTGCTCGCCGCGCTGCACCGCTTCAGCGCTGCGGTTGAGGATGTACTTCGTCAGCAAGGCATAGCCGAGTAGCAGGCCGAGCGAGGCAATTAGCACGCCGGTCGCGAGGTAGGTCAGCCACCACACCGGCACGTAGCCGAACCAATTCAGGTTGATGATCGCGCTGATAATGATCCAGACACCCCATAGGCAAGTGATGAATCCGAACCATCCCTGGTAAGGTATCATCATTTCGATATACGCCTTCGCGTCCGGACGCCTCGCGACGATGCTCGAAGCGGCCGCAAGGGCGCCGAGCGCGAGCAAAACCAGCCCAGTAATCAGACCCGACATTGGATTCCTCTCTTTCTTGATAAGATAGCGCACCATATTGCGGTGATATTTCAAGACGGCCTGCGGCCGTCGCCACCACATCAAGATAGAGAGACGGACCGGCGACGATTTTTCTCCGCGCCGGCTGCTGTAAATTTGTGGCTCGGGTATCGATCCAGCTACAGGAGGTCGCCGATCGCAGACTTGAGGCGCGCCGAGGACGGCCGGCCTGTAACCGCCTCCATTGCTTTGACCTCTACGATCAGGGCGTCGTCCGCCAGCCTGACGTCGACCCGGTCGGCGTCGCGGATGACGACGCGCCGCAGTTTCGCCGCGATGACCTCGCGTGCGATCGGTGAGGTGAGCATCTCCGCCAGAGTAATTCCGGTGACCGCGATGGCGTCCGCCATGGCGGACCATGCGGCGGAGTCAGCGGAAAGGCGCGGCGCGTCGAGCGAGATCGCGAGCGCCGGGGCGCCCGCGCCCCTGAGCTTGCGCCCTATGGACTCAGCCTCGTTCTCGGCCTGCTCCTTCGTCGCCTTCTTGACGACGAGCGGTTCGGCTTCCTGGTCACGATACGCGTCAGCCGCACCGCCCGACAATTTGTCGCTGAATACGAGTATGCGGCCCGTTTCATAGATCCGAAGAACCGAGACGCCGTCATCGCGCTTGAGCGTTATCGAATTGTATGGAGCCTGCTCGGCGGTCAAGGCCAGGATTTCGTCGGAGCCGTCGAAGCGCAGCTTGATCGGCGTCCCCATCCGGTCGATCACAAAGCCCATCAATCCGCTGCCGGTGCTGTAATGGCCGATGCGAAGCCGCGGGCCGTTCTCCGCTGCGAGGGCACCATGGCCGACGATCAAGGTGAGGGCGGCGCCGAATATCATTCGGAAACGTCCGGACATGGTGGACCTCACAGCATCACGACAATACGCGGGATGCGGTATTGCCGACGAGCGCAGGGAGAAGTGAGAAGTAAATGCGGAGTTTTTGCGGCCGACACTCATATTGAATGCGGCGCATTATTCAAAATGGTTCAATCAAGATTCACCGCTGCAGGTGCCGTGATGACGCAGGAAAATCACCGCCGCTGTCCGTCTATCCCTGGGTCCGTCAATGGCCGGACGCCGTGCCCGCACGGGATGTGTGCATGAACATCCAATTCGGAGTTGTCCGCTATGAATATCCACGTCGGTCTCGCCCTCGCCGCGCTCTCGATCCTCTCCTCGATCGCGTTTGCGCAATCGCTCAAGGACAGGGAGTATTTCGCAGACCAAGAGAAGTATCTCGCGGGAGAGGTCGCCACCACCAACGAGCGGTGCGGCAACAGTCTCACAGCAAAGTTTGACTGGTTGAAGCCGCCGGCGCCGGAGGAGCGGAAGATCTACAGCGCCTACGGCTACTGCGGCGCAGCTCTCGAGGCCATGCGGCGCGTCTGTGACTCCCAGGCCGGCAAGGAAGCCGTCAAACAGAAGATCAAAAGCCTGACGTGTAGTTTTGGACCGCAGCGTACCGTTGTGCTCAAGGATGGCTCGATCGACTACGAGGTCAATTTCAGTTCGAGCAACGACGCCGACTATGTGTTCGAATATTTACAAAACAATTTGTGAGCGCCTGGAGTAGTCAGGCCGTGCGCCCGCCATTTCAATGCCTTGGCCAATCCAGCGAAGTGGAATCGGTCATCGCGACGAGGCTATATTCTTCAACTGCACTAGGAATGTTATCAGCCAAGCAAAAGCATACATGCCCGCGAGACCAAGAGCCGTTCTGCGATCCATCAAGGACAGATTTGTCCACCACCATACGCGGTAAAGCCATAATCCCGTCGTGGCCGCGCCAAGCAAGCAGACCAATACCTTCAGAAAGGACGAGTTTGCGACGCCCAAGGCGCCGAACAAAAGCGTTGCTGGAACGAGAAACATCGTGCAGGCGGATATCAGAGTCTCGTTCATGGCTCCTCAAGACGTCTCCGAATCGGAAATACGGTGCGCAGTTTGCAGCAACGCGCACCTTTTTTGGAAGGCCGATGTATCGGCGCGCATAGCTTGATTTGGACCCCTCCAACTGGGCCCCGATGCGGGACGTGCTACGAGATCGAAATAATCTCAAGCGTTTGGCCGGATGCGCCGACTTCATCCCCAACAGCCTTGCCCATCAGAAGCCTCGCCACCGGTGATACGAAGGAAATAGAACCGGCCTTGGGGTCCGCTTCGTCCTCTCCCACAATACGATATTTCTGCACACGCCCGTCGTCTCGCCTGAAGGTCACCGTGCTGCCAAAGGCGACAGTGTCAGTCGACGTCGGATTGGGGATGACCTGAGCCGTACGAACTCTCGCCGCAAAGTAGCGCGCATCACGCAACGGAATTGCTGCTTGCCGCCGTCGTTCATTCACGTCTTCGATCTTCTGCGCGGTCTCGTATGCCTCGCGAGCCTGGTGGAGCTGAAATTCCAGAGCCTTCAAGCCTGCTTCCGTGACAAGGTTCGGATGAGGCGAGACCGGGCGGTCGGGGAGCAAAGTCTCCGACGCCGTTTCGGCACTGTCTTCCTTGGTGAAGGCAACGCTCAAGCTAAGAACTCCTCTGAACGGAGATATGCAAAAAGCGGTCGGCGACAAGTGCGCGGACACTTCAAGGGAACCTTCCGCGAATCATATACGGCGGAGCGACACGGGCGCCATCAAAGTTGCCGTCGCATTAGGGAGCCGAACTGCTGCAGCCTTGCTCCGCCGGCAGTTCCTCGGCATTGGGATCGCCCGGGGCCGTCGCCCAGGCCAGTTCGACGAGCGTCACGATCCGCCGACCGGCGCCGTCGAGCTGGCAAACGATGAGGCCCTGCTCCTCGATGTAGGTCAAGAGACGCCGCGCACGGCGCAACGAATGTGAGCCGTAGGCGCGGGCAATCGCTGCATCGCCCGGGCAGGGCCAACCTTCCTTCGCGGCGCGGGCAATCATCATGAAGACGCCCTGCATATCCTCCGGCAGAAGTGAGGCGCGGACGGAGACATCCTGCCACCCGTCATCCTCAGTCATATCGGAGCCGAGCCCGGCGCGGGCGCGCGTCAACATGCGACGGAAGTCACCGAGGTCCGGCACGGCCGAACCGAGGCCCTCTATCCGGCAGCGGACCACGAACTCCTGATAGAGCACGCCGATGGCACGGAATCCCGCGTCGGGTTCCGCCATGATGGCGCGCAGAATACGGTCGACCCGCTCACGCCGCTCCGCCAGTTCCTCAGCGCTGAGTGGCTGCTCCACCGCTTCGGGACGGATCTCCAGCGCCGCGGTTTTTGCCGCCATGAGCTGGCCGAGGAGGTCTGGCGGCGATCGGCGCTGGGGCCGATTATTTTCGGGCGGCGGCGCTGCCAGGATGATGGCGCGTGCGTCCGGCGTCGCTTCCGGCAGAGGCATCAGGCGCGGGGTCGCGTTGCGCGGCGTGGTGTCCGTCGGACCAATGCGCAGGCCCAGCGGACGGCGGGAGAGGGCCGGTCCCAGCGCCATGAATTGCCCGCGCTCCAGATCCCGGAAGGCCTCGGCCTGTCGCCGCTCCATGCCCAGAAGGTCGGCGGCGCGCGCCATGTCGATATCGAGGAATGTTCGGCCCATGAGGAAATTGGATGCCTCGGCCGCGACGTTCTTGGCGAGCTTCGCCAGTCGCTGGGTAGCGATGACCCCCGCAAGCCCGCGTTTGCGGCCACGGCACATCAGGTTCGTCATAGCACCGAGCGAGAGCTTGCGTGCCTCGTCCGAAACCTCGCCGGCGACTGCCGGTGCGAACAGCTGCGCCTCATCAACCACCACCAGCATCGGGTACCAGTGGTCGCGGGCGACCTCGAAAAGCCCGCTGAGGAAGGCGGCGGCGCGCCGCATCTGGTTCTCGGCGTCGAGCCCCTCAAGATTGAGCACCGTGGAGACGCGATGGATGCGCGCTCGCTCGCCGGCGACCTCCAGGCCCCGCTCGGTATGGTCCTCGGCATCAATCAGGAGGTGGCCGAAACGGTCGGCCAGCGTCACGAAGTCGCCTTCGGGGTCCAGGATGGTCTGTTGCACCCAGGGCGCACTCTGTTCCAGCAGCCGGCGCAGCAGATGGGATTTGCCGGAGCCCGAATTGCCCTGCACCAGCAGGCGGGTCGCCAGCAGTTCCTCCAGGTCGAGGTTAGCCGGGGCGCCTGCCGTTGTGTGTCCCATCTCGATCGCAACGGTCATGTCCCGACTCAAAGTCTCCTTAGCGGAGGCGGGCTTAACAACCTGATCGCAGCCCGTCGAGCGCCCATGGCCGACTACTCCGTGTTCTCCACGGCTGGTCGAATGCGATCCAGATGGACTTGCCGACCTTTAACGCACCGGAGGCTGTCGCTAGAGGTCGTTTTCAGTGTTTCTTCCAAATGCGTCTTGAAACTGGGCTACGGCCACTTCTGCAGTGCAGTTCCATCGACCTCTTCCAACGGAAGATCGAGATGCGCCAGCGCCGTGGGAGCGATGTCGATGATGCGGCTCGTTCTCGTAATGGACGCACCGGCCTCGAAGCCACGTCCTACCGCGATCAGCGTTGGCTGCGTTTCGTAAGCGCCCAGGCCGCCATGCATGCCGCAGTCTCGACGGATCGCGTCCTCCTGCTCGGAGAACCGCACCGCCATGGCGGTCAGGCCGGGAACGCCGTTGCGGTTTGAGCCAGCGCTCTTCGCCATATCGACGGCAAGCAGATCGTCACCGGGGATCTGGCCCTGAATATTCGACTGCCTGCCTCCAGGCTGCCGACGGTTGTTTGCCAGCCAGCAACGCCTTCAGTGCTTCCCCCTGACCGTTGCCTCGCTGCGCAGCGACATTCGGCTGATCGCCGGCGGGATCTGAGGTGCGCATGTCTGCCCTCGTTTGAGCATCGTCGGGTCGAGCGGGATTCGGCGCGGGATGTCTCATGTCGGCTCCTCGGTTCTGGGTGACGCGCAGCGTGCATTTTCGCGTAGCGGTGGAATCCGATCTTGATGGTGACCAGCACCGGCGCGGCGAATACAAACAGCAGGGCGACGGCATTGAATGCCGTGTCGAAGGCGATCACGGTAGATTGAGCTGTGACGGCCCGGCCCAGCAGGCTCGCGGCAGCGCGGCCGGCGGCCACGGCGTCCATTCCCCTTGCCGCGAGCATAGCTGTCATCGTCGTCAGCCGTTCGCCGACCGCAGGAGCGCCTGATGTGACGCTGGCGCCGAGTACTGCAACATTGCCGGCGACGTCTTGGTCGATCAGCCTCTGGAGCCCGGCGACTCCCATGAGACCACCGAGCTGGCGACCGGCATTGAACAGACCTATACCCGACGCGCGGTTGCGGTCGTTGAGATTGCTGAAAGCGATCAGATTGATCGAAAGAAACAGAAAACCAAGGCCAAAGCCACGCAACAAGACGGCCGCCATCATGTCATCAGCGCCGCTTTCGCTGGTTGAGCCGGACAGCATCCACATCGCCACCATGATCATCAGGATTCCAAGGGGCACGGTGGCGACCGGAGGAAGACGGCGGACCTGCATGAGGAAGGCGGCGATGAGGAGCGAACCGACGAAAAGTGCGCCGCTTGGCAACAGGAGCAGGCCGGCATCGGTGGGCCTGAACGCGAGAACGGACACGGCGAACGAGGGGATCAGGAACGCGCTTCCGAACAAGGCTGCGCCGGCGACGAAACTGACGATAAAGGCGAAGCAAAAATCTTCCGACCGGAACAAGGTGAAATCGAGCAGGCCCCGGCCTTTGGCCATTACTTGTTGGCCGAGAAATGCCAGCAGAGCGGCTGCGCCGATCGCTGTCAGCCACAGGATGCGCGATTCATCGAACCAGTTCCATCGGCTGCCCTGGCTCAAGACATAGGTGAAGCACAAAAGGGTGACGGAGATGAGTGAGAAACCGATCCAGTCAAACGGACGGCGTACGGTCGCAACCGGCCTCGGTCCGTCCGCGATCAACAGCAGTCCGGTGGCCGCCACCGCGAGCGGAACGACGCTGAAGAAAATCCATGTCCAGGATTGGCTGTCGACCAGCCATCCCTGGAGAGCAGGGGCGATCGTCCCGGGAGCGACCACCGACCCCATCGCAAACAGGGCTTGAAGGATTGGTTGGTGAGATCGCGGATAGGCGAGAAAGATGATTGTCTGGCCTCCGACGAGCAGGGCGGCGCCGGAGAAGCCTTGTATCACGCGGAGTGCGATCAGGAGGTCCAAGCGATACGTGACGGCGGCAATGCCGCACGCCGTGCCCATGATCAGGGTTGCGCAGATGATCAGGCGGTGCGGATTGACACGGCTCATCAGCCAGGGCGCGACCATAAACCCGATGAGCTTCAACGCCGTGTATCCAATATCCAGCCAAGCGAACTCATCAGGGGTCGCGTGGGTGTCGCCGATGATATCGCTGCGTCCAAGCGACAGTACAGTGCTCGCGATCGCCTCCGTCAACGTTGCAAGCACAATGCCCGCGACCAGAAGGGGCCCAGCCGCAGCTCTGTCGTAGACGGGCGTGACGGCAATGGTCGTGCTCATGAGCCCCGTCCTCGATCGATCTCGACACGCGCGGAGAGGCCGGGCACGAGACGGCCTTGCAATGGATGGCCGGCAAACCGGATCTTCACCGGGACACGCTGAACGACGCGAATGAAGTTTCCTGTCGCATTGTCGACGGGAAGCAGGCTGAAGGCAGACCCGCTGCCGGGCGCAAAGCTGTCCACCACGCCTTCAAACGTCGTATTCGGATAGCCGTCGACCGTGATGCGGGCGCGCTGACCGGGCCGGATATGTTCGATCTGGGTTTCCTTGAAATTCGCGACCACCCATACGTCGCTGACCGGAACGATATCGAGCAGGGAGGCGCCCGGCGCGACAAGCCGGCCGAGACGCACCTGGCGGTTGCCGATCACGCCGTTGACCGGCGCATGTACCACGGTGTGGTCAAGATCGATCTGGGCGAGATCGCGTGCCGCCTTCGCCTGTGCCAGGGCTGCGACGGCAGCCTCGCGCTGGGTGGCAAGCACCGCGATACGTTGCTGCTGAGCCTCCACCGTTGCCGATGCTGCCGACACGCCCGCTTCGGCCCTCGCCAGCGCCGCGTCGCTTTCGTCGACTGCGGCTTGGCTGACGGCGTTGGTGCGGATCAACTCGCGGCGGCGATCGGAGGCTTTCGTTGCCAGATTCCTCTCGGCCACGGTCGAACGTCTCTGCGCTTCGGCCTGCCGAACCAGGGCATGCTGAAGCTGGATATCGGCATCGACATTGGTGAGACGGGCCTGGGCGGATTCGACATTGGCCTCTGCCTGTGCAAGCCGCGCGCGATAGTCGCGGTCATCGATCCGGAACAGGACGTCGCCCGCCCGGACGGTCTGATTGTCCTCAACCTCGACGGCCGTGACGTAGCCCGCAACTTTTGGCGCGAGCGAGGTCACGTCGCCGCGGATATAGGCGTTGTCGGTCGTCTCGCCGCCCGATCGGACCCAGACCCATCCGGTAGCCACGACCGCGACTGCGCCGAGGCACAGCAGCAGGCCAGCCTTCTTTGTCTTGTCCAGCGACATGATGCTCTCCCCCTGGCTAGCGTGCGGTCCAGCCGCCGTCGACGGAGATTGCGGTGCCAGTAATCTGGTCTGCCGCGCCGGAGCACAGGAATGCGACGGTGCCGCCAAGCTGCTCCGGCGAGGCAAAATCAAGAGACGGTTGCTTCTCGGACAACAGCTCCTGGCTGATACCGCGCTCTGCTGCGATGTCGCTGATCTGCCTTTCCACCAGCGGCGTTCGCACCCAGCCGGGGCAGACCGCATTGCAGGTGACGCCGCTCCCGGCCGTCTCCAGCCCGACCACCTTGGTCAGGCCGACCATCCCGTGCTTGGCTGCGACGTAGGCCGCCTTGTGCGTCGAAGCAACGAGGCCGTGCGCGGAGGCGATGTTGACGATCCGTCCCCAGCGCTGCTTCTTCATCTGCGGCACTGCTGCAGCAATGCCGTGGAACGCAGCCGACAGGTTGATTGCCAGAATTGCATCCCACTTGGCAGCCGGGAATTCATCCACCGGCGCGGTGAACTGGATGCCGGCATTGTTGACGAGGATATCGAGGCGGCCGAATTTCTCGATTGTCCTGGCAATCAACTCGCGCACCGCGTCGCCCTTTGACATGTCGGCGCCGT
This sequence comes from Bradyrhizobium sp. WYCCWR15520, assembly GCF_056174665.1. Taxonomy (NCBI): domain Bacteria; kingdom Pseudomonadati; phylum Pseudomonadota; class Alphaproteobacteria; order Hyphomicrobiales; family Nitrobacteraceae; genus Bradyrhizobium; species Bradyrhizobium sp. WYCCWR15520. The sequence continues at coordinate 294,511 of NZ_JBWBWM010000002.1, read as the reverse complement.
CGTAGACGACGCGCACGCCATGGTCGCGTTCAATCCCGCTGCGGATCCGTTCGATCTCGCCCGCGTCGCCAAAACCGTTCAACACCAGATCGGCGCCGGCCTTCGCCAGCTCCTTTGCGATCCCGAGGCCGATGCCGCTGGTCGATCCGGTGACGATCGCTACCTTACCCTTCAACATGGGAATTCCTTTCGATGCCTGAGAAATGAAGTCCGTCGCGCGCTCAATCGCGGCGATGGACATCGTGGGTGACGATTCCGAGCTCTTGGGGCGGCGGATCCAGGCGCCGCGGATCGGCCAGCGTGCGGCGGATGTCCTCGAGCCCGCTCTGCCAATGTGCCCGCATCGCGCTCAATCCAAACTCGTAGTCCCTCGAATGGCCCTCATGGAGCTTGGTCTGATAGATCAGGTGAACGATGTTGTAGGAGCGGTGGCGGGCCATATCCGCAATGGCGCGGATTTCCGGCTTCGCCTTGGCGCTCGCCGGCAGCTCCTCCATCGTCCGCTGCAAAGCCTGGCGCATCTTTTGCATTTTCAGCACCTGGTCGGTAACGGCGCGTGTGCGGCTTGAATACTGGATGTCCTTCTGCCGGCTCGAGACGTCCATCATGTCGTAGGGCACGCGGCCCCTGGCCGACCAGAGATCGATCTGGAATGTCAGCGTGTCAGCGGGCTCGCCGGACAGTACGCGGGAGAGGGGCGTGTTCGAAACCACGCCGCCATCCCAATAGTGTTCGCCTTCAATTTCGACGGCGGGGAATCCCGGTGGCAGCGCGCCGGAAGCCACAAAATGTTTCGGCCCCAGCCGGCGCTCGGCGGTGTCGAAATAGGTCAAGTTACCGGTGCGGACATTGACCGCACCGACGCTGACGCGCACTTCGCCCGAGTTCAACCGGTCGAAGTCGACGAGCCGTTCCAGGGTCTGGAGCAGTGGCGCCGTGTCGTAGAAGCTGGTCGCGGCGTCGCCCGAGAATGGCGACCAGATCGGCGACGGGAAGCGCGGCTTGAAGAAGCCGGGCTGGCCCTGGACCAGGGCCCTCGTCGCCGCCATCGCGTTGCGCACGGAGTTGATATCGAACGCAAAGGGCAGGGCATTGGCCAGCCCTTCGCCGGCGGGCCACTCGATCGAAAAGGCGCAGATGGTCTCCCAGAATTCGCGGAGCCGCGCGACGCGCTCGTTTTCAGGCGAACCCGCGATGATGGCGGCGTTGAGCGCGCCGATCGAGATGCCGGCCAGCCAGTTTGGCCGGATGCCGGCCTCGTGCAGGCCCTCATAGACGCCCGCCTGGTAGGCGCCAAGCGCGCCGCCGCCTTGCAGCACCAGCGCGACGACATCATAAGGCAGCGTCTTGTTGTGCGGCTGCGGCTGTGGCACCGGACCAGTCTGCTCGCGTATTACATTCAGCATTGCCAATACTCCTTGCATTGCGACTGATCCGATCAGCCGGCATTCGCTTCGATCAGGATTTCGGATCCCGAGCCGCGCCGCAGCACCGCCACGTTCGGGGCCAGATAGTCGTGGACCACCGTGCCAAGCCCGAGCGTCAGGTCGGCAACAACGTGCTTCGCCGACAGCACTTGAAGGACCGGCAGTTCGGCGACGGGGGCCAGGGCGTGGGAGAAGAGATCCAAAGCGGCCGGTCCGGTCCAGGCGCCCTTCACGGTGATGTCTTCGAGATGGAAGCGCACCAGCTCGCAAATGCGCGGCGTGCCGTCGACATGCGGAATGATCTTGAGCAGGAAGTTGGGGGCGGCGAGCTTCCTGGCTTCGGCGACGCTGTCGAGCGCGCGGTGCTTGTAGCCCATGGTGCCGGTCGCAATCCGGACCGAACCGTAATTCAAGGTGCCCACCAGCGTGTCGGTCTCGACTGCCAGCTTCGGCTGCGCCAGCTTCTTGGGAAAGCCCCACAGCTCGCGCCCCCCGGCGATGGGCGGATGATCGTTGAGAAACATCTGATGGACGAAGCTGCCGCGCTCGCCCTGATAGGACACCGGAATGACCTGGCCGCTTTCGGTGTAGTCGCCGAAACCGGTGGAGTCAGGCATGCGGATGAATTCGTAGTTCACCACCGGCTCGGTGATCGCCAGCGGCTCCGGCACGATGCGGCGTAACGCTTCGAGATCGGTCCGGTACTGAATGATGAAGTATTCGCGGTTGACGAATCGATAGGGGCCGGCGGGAAAGGCCGGGTTTGTCAGCGGCATGGCGAACGCGCTCGCGCGCACAGTCTCGTGTTTCATCGAGGTCGAGCTCCAAAAGGGGTTTTGGGGTGAGCGCAAACCTAGTTGCGCACCGTGATGGCCTTCTTGTATGTCGCGGGGTCATCGAGGATCTTGACCATGTACTCGGCGACGTCCGCGCGGGCGGCTGTTGAGGTGATGTGCCAGCGCAGATCGGTCCCGGTCTTCAGGTTTCCGCGAGCACGCTTGAATGTCAGCGTTGCCGGTCGAACGATCGTCCAATCGCAGTCACTCTCCCGAACAGCTGCCTCCTGCTTCTCCTTGTCTGCCATCACCTCCTTGAGTGCGAGTTTGACTAGGAAGCCTGCGCCGAAACTCCCGGTGTGGTAGCTCTCACCGACACTCACCGAACTCTCAACGATGAGGCGGCCCCGGCCTGGAGGCATAGCGGCCAGAATGTTCTTGGTTCCCACCGAGCAAACCGGGACGCCAGGCTGGCGTCGACCCCGATCTCCTTTCGCCTGAGGTACCGCCCCCAACGTGCAGATGATCGCATCCGCCCCTTGGACCGCAGATGCCACCGAGGCTGGATCCATTGCATCGCCCTTGACGATTCTAAGATTCGGATGCGTCAAGGGCATGCGCTTTGGGTCACGGACGAAGGCAGTGACGACGTGACCCGCGGACAAGGCGGACTCAACGACGAGCCGTCCTGTCGACCCCGTTGCACCAAAGACAACGACCTTCATCACACCCTCCCGTCGCGCGGCTTCGAAGCGCGATCGCCGTGCGGAGCGGTTTGGTTTGCGAAGCCAGAAGCATATTTGCGCGGATACTCAGGTCGTACTCGGGTCATCACGCAGAAGGCGTAGCCGTTGAGCGGCGAGGCCCGCAGGGTCTCGTGTTTCATCGAGGTCGAACTCCTAAAGGATTTTTGGGTGAGCGGGCCGCGCTTCGGCGCTGCAAACGCGGCCCGTATCGGATGAAGCGCTTACTGCGCGCCCTGGTTCGGCCAGCGGTCAGTAGTCCCAGAAGACCGGCACCCAACGAAAGGCGTCGCCGTCGACGGCCACATGACCGACGGACGGGAACGGCAGGTGAGTGGCCACCAGCAGCCCACCGGTCTCAGCCAGTTCCCGCAAAAGACTGATACGAACGCGGGCCGACTCCTCGGGGTCGTGTTCGAAGCCGTTGTACCATTCGGGGTGTTCGAACCCGACCGCGAACACGAGGTCTCCGGCGAACGTCAGCCGGTCGCCGCCGGACGCCACGCGGACCACGCTGTGTCCGGGGGTGTGGCCGCCGGTGCGAGTAACGACCACCCCCGGCGCCACCTCGTACTCCTCCTCGAACGGCCGCAGCTGGCTGCGGTACTCTTTCACGAACCGCTTGGCTGTCGATCGAAGCGCGTCCGGGAATCCGGGTGGCATGGAGACGTGGGAGAAATCGGGCGCCTCCCAGAACTTGACCTCGGCGGCCGCCACGTGGATCCGCAGGTCCGGACGCAGCTGGTCCTTGACCCCGTCGACGAGCAGCCCGCCAATGTGGTCCATGTGCATGTGGGTCAGCACCACGTCGGTCACGGACGCAAGATCGATGCCGGCGGCCTCCAGTCGCTTGATCAACTGCCCGGCCCGCGGCAAGTGCAAGTCCGGGTCGAGCCCAAGCCCAGCATCGACGAGTATGGTTTGGCTGCCGCTTCGCACCACGACCACGTTCAGCGCCCAGTCGTAAGCGTCCGGCGGCAGGAACATGTCTTTCAGCCAGGCCGCGCGGACGGACGGGTCGATGTTGTGTGCCAGCATTGCGGTTGGAAGCGGTAGCACGCCATCGCTGACCACCAGCACGTCAATGTCGCCGACTCGCACCGCGTAGCGCGACGGAACCAACTCGTTGGGGCCCGGTGCACCGGGGTGTGAGGTGTTGTCTAGGCTCGTGTTTGTTAGGCTCATGTTTGTCTCCTTGCTTCATGGTAAAGGCTGCTGACTGGTGTCGTTGAGCAGGCCGCGCAGCCAGCGGAGCGCGGCCCGTATCGCGTGAGGCGTCTACACCTTGGTCACATTTTCCGGATCGGCCGACGCCAGCGCGGCGGCACGCTCGGCCTTCGGTGGATAGATCCACACGGTGTTGATCTCTTGCTTGGTCTTCTTGGCGACGTCGCCGACCATCTCCACTTTGCGGTCCCAGCCGCGCGTGAACAGCGCGCCGGCTTCGCCGAGGTCGAGACAGGTGACGTAGCCCTTCTGGTGGTACGGCTTGGTCGGCACGCCCAGCAGTTCGGCGGCGGCGTTGTTGCCGGCAAAGGCGCCCATGCGCGTCGCATGCTGGCACGACATCAGCGCGTAGTTGCCGATATCGTCGCAGGCGGCGCGCGCGGCATCGCCGGTGGCGAAGACGCCGGCGACCCCCGGCACGCGCAGCTCGCGGTCGACGAGCAGGCGGCCGAAATTGTCGCGCTCGGCGGGGATCTGCTGGGTCAATGGCGCGGCGCGCATGCCGGCCGCCCAGATCACGGTCTCGGTTTCGATGTGTTCACCGTTGGAAAGCGTCACGCCGGATTTGTCCAGCGAGGCGACGCCGGCGCCGAGCCGGGTCTCTACACCGACCTTGCGCAGGGCGTCCTCGATGACGGGGCGGGGGCCTTCGCCCATATCGGGGGCGATCGCACTGTTGCGGTCAACGATGATGACGCGCGGCGTGGCGTCCTTGCCGAAGATTTTGCGGAGTCGCGCAGGCATCTCCGTTGCTGCCTCGATGCCGGTGAAACCGCCGCCGGCAACGACGACGGTGTCGCGCCCGTTCATTGCCGGACGATCGGCAAGGCCTTGCAAATGCTTGTCGAGCGCGACTGCGTCCTCGAGCTGGTCGACGCTGAAGCCGTGCTCGGCAAGGCCGGGAATGTTTGGGCGGAACAGCCGGCTGCCGGTGGCGACGACCAGCCGGTCGTAGGACAGCGTCTTCCGCGTGCCCTTGGCAGTCGCGATCTGCACCACGCGGGCCTTGGCGTCGATCGTCTCGGCGCTGCCTTGCACGTAGTCGACATCGACGGCCTTGAGGACATCGAGGAGAGACGCCGTCAGGGTTTCCGGCTTCTGTTCATAGAGCCGCGGGCGGATCACCAGCGTCGGCTCCGGCGCGACCAGCGCGATCTCGAGCTCCTCGGGCGAAACGCCCTGGATGTCGCGCAGGCGGGCGGCGGAAAGTGCGGCGTACATGCCGGCGAAGCCGGCGCCTATGATAATGAGTCGCATGTGATTTACTCCTTGTGGTTTGGTTGACGACACGCGCGTCACCGCCGCCGCTCTCCGTGGCGGCAAGGCCTGTTGCGATCGACGACGACGCGAAGATGTGAAATGAAGTTCGCCGGGCTCCTATGGAGCGGGGCAGGTCAGCATTAAGGACGTCGGCACGGAGCCTTCACATGCCGCGCGGCAGATTCTGGGACCCAATGGCCAGCCACGCTGAAAGCTGATCGGCAGAGCGGGATTCGGAGGCGAGCCGTTGTAGAAGCGATCGTTGAGCATGATGGAACGCAAGGGGTTCGTAGCTTGAGTGGCTTGTGCCGGCGCTTCTTCGCCCATGGTTGAGGTGAAGCGAACGGTCAATGAAAGCCCGTATACAAGTGCGGTCGCAACGGCCCTCCGTCGTGGTGCGATTGAAAAACTCTTCCAGGCCATCGTTGGTCTCCTCCGTTGCTGACGTGGGCACCGTGATGTTTTACCGAACCAGACTTGTGACTGCCCCAGAGCGATTGCCGTACCTGTAGAGCGATTGCTGTTAACGCACACGCCTCCGCCAATCGCTCGGGGTCTCGCCGGTCAACTTCCTGAACGCCGCGGCGAAGGCGGTTTGGGATGAATAGCCAAGCGCCGCGGCGACTGACACGACGGACGCATCGGTGTCGCGCAGCATGTTCATGGCCTGCTCGAGCCGGTGCTGGCGCAGCCAGGCATGCGGCGAAAGCCCGGTGCTTTCCTTGAAGGCGCGGCAGAAGTGGAAGCGCGACAGGCCGGCATCCGAAGCGAGCGCCGCGAGCGAGACGTCGGCGTCACTGTCCGAGCGCAGGCGTTCGATGGAGCGGAGCAGGACCTTCGGCGACAGCCCACCCATGGTCGGCTGGAGCGGGGTTGGCGAGCCGGTGTGCGCAGCCAGGACGCGCGTGGCCAGGAGGTCTATCAGTTGATGCCTGAACAGCGTATCCAGGGGCCCATTGCCCTCCATGGCATCGGCCGCGCTCAAGAGCAATCGGGATGTAATGGGGTCGGGATGCGCCGTTCGCTCCAGGAGATCGGTTGGTGTGGCCGTGTCGGCTTCGCGGGCAACGCGCTCGAGCATTGTGTGCGGAAGATAGAGCTGAACGACATCAACAGGTTTCGGAATATCCCATCGGGAGCTCGATCCTTCCGGAATGATGATCACAACCCCGGGACGAAACGTTCCAATTGCAACCGATCTTCCTGACCGCCGCTCCATGCGCTGCATCTGACCGTTGTAAGCCATGATGACGTGATGGGTCATGGGTTCGACGACGTCGTGCAACGGTTCATGTTTCCAGTGGGCGATCCCGGCACCGGAGGAGTCTAAAGCCATATGAAATGGTGTGGTCCCAAGCACGCGTGCCATCTCCACATCAGCAGGACGCCCATCGGCAATCGGCACGTTGCTCTGGCGCGCCTCAGATGCTGGCGGATATTCCGGTGAAGGATCGCGCAAAATCGGTTTATTCATGGGCTGTACTCGCGTTGGGGACGTCAAGCGCTCACTCCGCGATACGCACTGGGCCAGAGAGGCGCTGGGCCCGTTGCTTCCGGTGTGCTCGCTATCGTGATGGCAAATGCCGCGCGACGGTATCGTGCAGCGAGCCTAGTGGCGCTGGTTTGCGGGATAGATCGACCTGTACTTTGGGATAGGGTGGACGCGGTGTCCGTATCGCGCTGATAAGCGCCATGAAGAGGAGCTCATTGAACAGGCCGAATGATGTCGACGACAGAAACGTGGAGCCAAATGCCGTCGACACAGTGATTCACTTCGAGAAGATTGCACGAGGTTTGGAGGCTCAATACGTGTGGTCGATCCTAGCAGTTCGAATTGATAGGAATTGTGAATTGAAACGACGCACCTTTTGGTAGGTTTGCGGCCGCCCACAATCGTCCTCCGTGATCCTCGACAATCGCACGGCAAATGGATAGTCCCATCCCCAGGCCGCTCGACTTCGTTGTATAAAATGTCTCGAAGGCTCGCTCGATATCGCCTTCTGATAGGCCCGGGCCGGAGTCTCGCACCGCAACGAGAACACAGTCAGCTTCAACCTGGGTGCTGATTTGTAATTCCCGACGGACGTCGCTCATCTGGCTCATCGCCTCGACTGCATTTACGATCAAGTTCAGCATCACCTGTTGAATCTGGACCCGACTGCCTTGAATAACAGGTAGACCCTCCGCCAGTTGAGTCCGCACTTGAACGCCGTTTTTCAACGCTTCGCCGCGCGTCAGTCCGATGACTTCCGAAATGGCGTCATTAATCTCCAAGCTGTCCTTTCGCGTTGGCTCCTTCCTAACCAACGCGTGCGTCCGGTCGACAACTTCAGTAACGCGCATGCCGTTCAGTACAGCGCGGTCTATTGCCTTTTTCGCCCTCTCAATATCTGGCTGCTGGCGAGTGAGGAAGCGCTGAGCGGTTTGGGTGTTCAGGAGCGCGGCCGTGATCGGCTGCTTGACCTCATGGGTAATAGACGCCGTAAGCTGGCCCAAAGTTGCCAGTCGATTAGCGTGGGCCAATTCCATCTGCATGTTGCGGAATCGCCGCTCGCTCTCACGCGCTTCTGCTTCTGCCCGCTTACGTTCGGTTAAATCGAGCACGAATGCGACACCCTGGCCCTCTGTCCCTTCAAGGCTCGCGACGCCGATCAACACTGGAATACGGCTGCCATCCTTCCGGATATACTCCTTTTCGAAGGGCTGCACGGCTCCCTTGGTCTTCAGCTCGGAGATCGTCAGCGCATCGCGATCGCGCCATTCAGGGGGCGTCATGTCCGCCCAGCTCACTCGACCGGACAGGAGATCGTGCTGATCATATCCAACTATGCGGAGAAACTCACTATTGGCATCAAGAATCTGACCCTCTACATTCCAGATGATGATGCCGATGATGTTGGCATCGACGAGGCGGCGAATTTTCGCCTCACGTTGTTCAATCTCGCGCTGCATGGTTGCAATGGATCTCAAGTCTGCCTGCAACACGTCGCGCCACTGCAACAGCAGTCTGAGATAGAGCTCGCTGTATCCGTTGCTTTTCGTATCGAGAGCACAAATCGTTCCAAATATCTCGCCATCGGGCCAGCTGATCGGCACGCCGAGGTAAGAGATCATGCCGAGTTTGATGTCAGGGTTTGACTTCCACGCCTCGTCTTGCAGAGCGTCTGGGACAATCAATGGTCGGCGGGTGTTCATTACAGTCTCACAATAGAGTCCGGTATTGAGACACGCGACTTCGTCCGGCTCGTAAGGATTTCCTTTGGATTCGCTGGAAACGAAGACTTTGATGTTTGGCGGCTCTACCCGCATGATCAAGGCGGAGGGAACATTTAGAATATCGGCCAGAAGATCTACGATCTCCTGCCATTTTCGCATGATTTCCGTGGGTACTTGCATACTGGGGAGCATGTCAGCCTCGACACTCATGTCCGTTGCGCGCAAGTCATCCGAACGTGATCCCACGCTTTCAGATGCGAAATCGGACAACTCCATCCCGGGCGGGGACGTGAAGGATTGCTCGCCGCCGCCCGTCACGGACTTGTGGACGGGACTAGCCATCAGAAGGCTTCTCCTGTCCGTCACTGTCAGGACTGGAGCCCACGAGCTTCAGGGCGGACTGCAGATGACGAAAGAGTGCGTCACTGCTTATCGGCTTGGTCAGGTATGCATAGGCCCCATCTCTCATGGCGCGAGATCGGGTCGTCGCATTCGGATCGGCAGTGATGACGATAGCCGGCATCAAGGATCCGATGCTTCGCAGATGCTGCAGCAGGTCGAGGCCGCTCCGGCCCGGCATGCTCACATCGGTAATCAGGCAATCGAAGCTGCCCGGGGCGTATTCCGCCATGAATGCCTCCGCTCGATCGAAAGTGCGACACGATAGATCCAGCGCCAATAAGAGATCGGAAAGGGCCTCTCGCACAGCTTCGTCGTCATCTATGATTGCGACGAGAGGTGCTTTGGACAAGCGGATGGTTTTCGCTGGCATGGCCCCACGACCATCTGCCCATTGCTGGCCAGCTTGTACCTATTCCTTGGTCTAGGATGATCTCTCCCCTCGAATCTCCGCAGGCAGGAGTTCCCAGATGCGAATGAGCTGACCAACCGACGTCGCCTGCATTTTCTTCGTGACGTTGCCGCGGTGCAGCTTGACGGTGACCTCGCTGATGCCGAGATCGAACGCGATCTGTTTGTTGAGGCGGCCCCTTGCTACTTCGCGCAGGATCTCGCGTTCGCGCGGTGTCAATTTCGCGTATCGGTCGACATGTTGCTTGATGTGCCGGGCCACTGTTCGCAGCGAAATGTCTTTCTCGATCGCCGCCGTAACCACATCAAGCAGCGTCTGATCTCTTACCGGCTTCGTCAGGAAGTCGACGGCTCCTGCCTTCATCGCCTGGACCGTCATGGCGATATCGCCATACCCGGTGAGGAAAATGATCGGTCGCATGTTGCCGTTCGAGGCGAGATGCCGCTGGAGATCGAGGCCGCTCGCTCCGGGCATACGAACGTCGAGAATCAGGCAGCCCGGGCGGTCCGGAAGGTCGGCGTGCAGCAATTCCTGCGTCGATCCAAAGCAGCACGCGTCGATTCCCACCGACAAAAGAAGATCTTGCAGCGCGGTGCGGACCTCGTCGTCATCGTCCACGATCAGGACGAGGGGTCGCTCCATATTGTCGGCAACTTTGCTCATGGGAATGCGGTGTGAGGGCGCTAGGGCAGATGAGCCGGCGAGTGCAGTGGTACCAAGCATGGCGTAGCCTCCTTCTGATCGCTTCTGCTCCGTAGTCTGCCGCGGTCCGTTTATTTGGGTTCGTGCGTTCCGGGCGTGTTCTAAACTCCGTACAAGTACGGCGTCTTTCCTAAAGCGGCCGTGCTTTGTCGGAACCTGCTCCAAGCTCGCGATTGTGATACCTAGACGCCCGGAACTCGGGACCGGAAATTTAAGTTGGGCAATCACGTTGAAATCGCTCAGAAAATCGTTCTGACGCGATCGGTCCGGTTGTTGTCACAACCGCTTCGCGTTTTGCGAGCAAACCTAGACGGTCGATCGCCGATAACAGATAATGGAACACGACCTCGGGGGGAACGAGATCCCCAGTCCAATTTCACCCATGAGACCGTTCCAGATGACACAGGCGGGCGCCTTCGGACAGAGGCTCGGGAAATTCCTGCACCTGAAGGATGCGCCGCCCTCGCTGGTCACGCGTTCACTGCGCGGCGTCGAGCTCGCGGCTACCGAAACGCGCGATGATAACCCCGTGCCAGGCATATCCGGCTCGTTCACCGCCGAGGATGCCTTTATCGTCAGCCTGAAACTTCACGATTACCCAGAGTGCGAGCTGTGGGAGAATGGCAAGTGCGTCATGAAGGCGGACGTCCCGGCAGGCGCAACATATTTGTACGACCTCAAGCGCGATCCGCGCTATGTGATCGACAAGCCGTTCCACTCTATGTTCTTCTATCTTCCGCGCTCGGCGCTCGACGGCCTCACCGAACAGTCCCGCACGCCGCGCGTTGGTGAACTCACCTGTGAACTTGGGGTGGGCCATGACGATGCGATCGTCCGTCATATCGGTGCGTCGCTTCAGGCCGGGCTGCGTCGGCCCGAGGAAACCAACCAGCTTTTCATCGATCACATGATGCTCGCGCTGACCGCACATGTCGCCCAAGCCTATGGCGGACATCGGCCCGTCGCCGGATCGACCCGCGGCGGTCTTGCACCGTGGCAAGCGAGGCAGGCCTGCGAAAGGCTCGAGGCCGACCTCGGCGGAAAGCTTTCATTACAACAAATCGCGGCCGAGTTTGGCCTCTCGGTCAGCCATTTTTCACGCGCATTTCGAACCTCCACCGGCCTGCCGCCGCATCAATGGCTGCTTCGCCAGCGCGTGAAGACAGCCAAGCAGCTGATGACTGTCCGCGATCTGCCGCTCTCGGAAATTGCGATCTCGGCCGGGTTCGCCAATCAAAGCCATTTTACGCGGGTGTTTTCGGCCGTGGTCGGCGTCAGTCCAGGGGTTTGGCGCCGAGATGCGCAGGACATCCCGGAAAGCGAGACCTGATCCAACATTACGCCGGCCGCCTCGTCCGTTCATCGGCGCTTCGCCAGTGAAATGACGTAGGCGGCGCGGCGCGCCGCAAAGATCTCGTCCGGTGGATGCCCGATGCCTTCGGCGAGATTTGCCGGATCGAAGACGGACGCGTCGCACGCGTCATCCGCCTCAACACCCGTGATGACGATCGTTCCCAGCCGCACCGTGTCGCGACTGTCCTCATCCGGCCATCGGACGGTCACGTCCATGGTGGGATCGCCGGGACGGTCGAGCAGCGCCATCACATTGAACCGGACATCACCTGCAGCGATCCGGCTTTCGAGCTCGTCATGCAGGAAGTCGGCAGGCTTTGCTCTTGCTTCCTCGTCGGTCAGCGTGACGTCTTCGCCCACCGGAACGGCCTTGAACTTGATGAACCGCGTCTCACCCTTTGCATTCGTCGCTGGAAAAGCGTGCACACCCCAATAGGTCGTGGCCACAAAACTCGCCGGCAGCGGATGGGCGGCGATGTAGTTCGCCTGATGCAGCGTTTCGGGATTGGCGGCGGAGAATGCCATGATGTTCGCCATATCCGGCTTGCCGTTCGTCCCCACCATGCGCGCCATGAGGAAAGCCAACATCTGATCGGGCGTCCTCGCAAAATGTACCGGTACGCTCTGCAGGAGAATGTTCGAGCGATGGTCTTCGTCACCGAGCCTGAAGCTGAAGCCGCGCGGCACGAATTCGTTGGTATCGGCCACGTGCGGATCGCTACCGCCCACCGAAAAGCGCGCCAGCACGCGCGATGGCCTGGTGAAGCTGCGGGATTTCGTAATCTCTTTCGCCCGGTCCGAGGCGGCATAGGTGCCGCGAACGCACCGGCCTTTGGCAAAGCTCGCGCGCGCCTTCGGATCGCTGGCTACCCCTTTCAGGGCGTCGACGATTGAGGCGGGCGTGGCGGCGCCGGTTGGGAACTCGGACATACTGAAATCTTGAGCGTGAGCGTTCGGTGTGCGTTTTGGCGCCGGACAGAACCGGTGTCTTCCTCAAAACGATCAGGCCTTGTCCGATCCTGCTGCCGGCTGCCCATCCACGAGGCACCATGCGCCCGGCTACCAGGCAGCGAACCGGTCTCTCCGCCCACGGGCTAATTCACCCTAGACCAGGAGATTAGAAATACGAGCCTCCCGTAGGGTAGCCCGGACGACGCCACGCGACGCATCCTTGGCGCAATCTCGTCAATGGAAGTGGGAGAGAGAGATGCGCGCAAGCGAGCGGCGACAGGGAGCGGCGAGGCCGGTTCGGCGTCGGGGAACGGTCCTTTCCGGGCGGTTCGATGCAATCCGCCATGACAAGCTGGCCTATGCTGTCGGCAGCGGAATAGAAGCGGAGAGCTTTTCCGACGAGATGCTTCTGAAGGGGGTCGCGGAAGGCGACAAGGCGTCGATGCACATCATGTTTTCCCGCCACCGCGCAAAGGTGTTTCGCTTCATTCAGAAGATCGTTCGGAATGCGGCCATTGCCGAAGATCTGGTCAGCCAGGTGTTTCTCGACGTCTGGCGATCCGCAAACAGGTTCGAAAATCGCGTGCGGGTTACCACATGGCTATTCTCGATCGCACGCCTCAAGGCGTTGTACTCGCTGCGGGAACGAAAGCATGAGGATATCGATCAAGACGATGTCGTCGGGATTGCCGATGTCGTGGATACGCCCGAAGCCGCGCTCGATCGCAAGAAAACGAGTGCGATTCTACGTTCATGCATCGAAAAGCTGTCTCCGGCGCAACGCGAAATCATCGAGCTGATCTATTATCACGAGAAATCTGTCGCCGAAGCCAGCCGGATTGTCGGCATTCCCTCTGCTACCGTGAAGAGCCGGATGTTCTACGCACGCAAGCAACTTGCGCGGATGCTTGTCAACGTCGGTTTTGTGGCTGCAACGGCCAGAACTGACATTGATGAGAGAACGGAAGAACCGCCATCGCGTGGATTGCCGTTCGAGATGTGGCGGGGGTCATCGGCCGTTGCACAGGAGGCGTTCGAACGTCGCACATGATCCGCTCGATGATGTCGGCGCGGAGCGCGCAGAGCGGGGAAAGCAATTTTCGCATTAATGATGTTCCAAATGAATCATTAAAGGAGTCTCCATACTAGCGGCAATTCCGCCATTTCGACCCGGATGCAGGCCCAAAAGCCGTAGTATTTGCAGGCTGTTTGTCGCCGCCCTGGGGCCGTCTCAGGCAGGCTCCTCTTCATGAGGCCATTATTAAAATCCTAACGAATGCGTTGGGCTGGAATTATTCATGCCCCGGGAGGCGCAACGCCTTCGCACACGAAAGAGCCATATGGATAAAACTGTAACGGTCGGTTTGAGCGGCGGGCAATAGTCTCCCCGCCAAATGCCCCTGAGAGCCTGCGAGAGGCTCTTTGGGGGTGTCCGATGTTTTCACGTGATCTGGCCGGTCCGGCCAGCAGAGATGCGATCGATGGCTTCGATGCGATCGCCAATGCGCTCGATCAGGGTTTGGATTCCGCCAACAGGAAATGCTCCGGGCTGACCGACTTCCTTGCCATCGCCGCGGGCTGGCTGGTTCTCGGCGCGATTATTTTTTACCCCAGCCTCCAGCTCGTTGCGATCGTGGTCTGCGCAGCTTTCCTGGGAACGCGTTCGTTCGCGCGTCTCATCCTTGGCCCAAGCCCATCCGCCGTGCAGCCGCGCGAAGGCAAACCGCCGCTGGCGGCCTAACTATTCGGCTGCCGCGCTATCAGCAGCCACGGCTGGCTGTGGCAACGTAAGGTCGCCCATGTGCACTGGGTAAGAGTGCGAAGTCTTGTCCCAGACGAGAGCCGTGCCCGATATCCGGTGACTGAGATAGATGCGCACGGCGCGCCAGGTTGCGAAGAAGTTGACAAAATTGCCGACGACCAGTCGCGGCGCGGCCATCAGGGCGTGACGAAGGTTGTAGATCATGCCTGTGAACGTCATTCGGTTGAACAGGCGCCAGACCAGAAACAGGAAGTTCACGAAGAACAGCCACATCGCCCAGTTCTGGTTCAATAGCGTATAGACAAACTGCCTTTCGGGATCAAAGACCGCCCGATAGAGTTCGAATATGGTCAGATTGGCGAGCGCAAAATAGGCGAGCATGACCGCCGGACTGGTGATCACGCCCTTTCTGTCCCGCGCCAGAAAATACTTGGTCCCGAGCGAGCCTTTCCAACCGTGCTCCTGCGCGCCCTGGAACACGATGCCAAGCAACCAGCGCGCGCGCTGGCGATAGGCGGCCTCGAGACCTGACGGAAAGAATTCGCGGGTCGCCACCGGCAGGGTCCGGTGGAGAATGCCGGGGTTGCCGCTGTCGATATCGATGTCGATCGCGTAGCTGGCCGGATAGGCGATGAACGCGGAATTGAACCCGAGCTCCGAGACGCGGAACGCGATGTCGTAATCTTCCGTGAACGACGACGTCCGGAAAGCCTCGCCCTTGTTCTGATCGTTGAGATGCTGGATCGCCTCCCGGCTGAAGCATGCCGAGACGCCGGCACAGGGAATGACGCCACTGATGCGCTGGCGGACCTCGAGGTCCTTGGTGTGCATCTCGGCGAACTCGTCCATGTAGAGGCCCGCGATGAGCGAGGTGATCGGCCGGGAGAACGAGTAGACCGGCAACTGGATGAAGTCGTAGACGTCGACCAGCTTGTTGAAGAGCTTGAGCTCCAGCGGATGAATGAGGTCCTCGGAATCGTGCATCACGATTCCCGCGAACTGGATGTTCTGCTCGGCCTCGAACATGAAGATGTCGGATATCGTCTGGTTCAGACAGTCGGCCTTGCTGGTCGGGCCGTCATGCGGCACCAGCACCATGTGGATGTTCTTGTACAGCCCCTGTGCCTTGCGAACCTCGGCCTGGGTGAGGGGATCGTTCAGATATACGCCGACGAAGTAATGCGCGTGCTCGTAGCGCACGAGCCGGGAGTTCGATGAAAGCATCGAAAAGATGACGTCGTGCTCCTTCCAGCACGGCACCATGATGGCGATCGGGCGCTCGGGGATCTGCTCGAGGATCTCCACGCTCGGCAATTCCTTGGACTTGCTGTCCGCCGTGCCCATCAGCCGGCTGGTCCAGTACAGCAGGTCCACGAATAGATCGTCGAAGCTGGAGATCGTGATGATCACAGCCGCGATCAGCATCAGAATCTCGACGACATAGAGATATTGAAAGATAAAGGAAGGGGCTTGTGTCATTTCTCAGGACGCGTGGTGAAGCTGAGCGATTTCGGCGGAGCGCATTTGCGGCGGCAGGACAAATTGCCGGTAGAGGGCCTCGACGATCCGCTTGCTGGCGTGGCCATCCCCATAGGGAAATACCGGCCGCGCCATGCGGGTGTATTTCGTGCTGTTCTTGTTCAACTCGGACAACGCGCCAAATACCGCGTCGCGAGAGGTTCCGACCAGTTCGACTACCCCTGATGCTACCGCCTCAGGCCTCTCGGTCACGTCGCGCAACACCAGAACGGGCTTGCCAAGCGCGGGGGCCTCTTCTTGAAGGCCGCCGCTATCCGTCACCACGCACCAGGCATTCTGTATCGCGGCGACGACATCGCGGTAGCCGAGCGGATCGACCAGCCTGATCCGGGGATGACCCGAAAGGATCTCGATCGCTGTTTCGCGTGCGTTCGGATTGGGATGAACCGGAAAATACACGGCGACGTCGGGGGTGAGATCGACGAAGGCCCTGATCGCGGTGAACGCGTCGCGCAGCGGTTCGCCAAAATTCTCCCGCCGATGCGCCGTGAGAAGGATGGTCCGCAGCCTGGGAAAGTCGGCGGGCAGCACCGGTTTCGAAGCCGCGACTTCCAGCAACGAGTCGATCACCGTATTTCCGGAAACGATGATCTTCTCCCGCGCAATGTTCTCCCACACAAGATTCTGTGCCGCGGCCGACGTGGGTGCGCAGTGAAGAGAGGTGGATACGGCAATCGACCGGCGGTGAAATTCTTCGGGGAAGGGCGCATCAAGGCTTGGCGTGCGCAATCCGGCTTCCACATGCACAAAGGCGATCTTGCGGTAGAACGCCGCGATCGACGACGCATAGGCGGTCGTCGTGTCGCCCTGGGCGAGCACGCAATCGGGGCGAACCTGCCCGAAATACCGGTCCAGGCGGCGAATGAGCAGGCTGGCGAGGGCCGCCGGCGTGTGACAATTGCTCCGGTGCCGGATCGAGAGGTCCGGACGGAGGTCGAATTCGGCAAGGGTGCTGTCGAGAAGGTCGCTCTGCTGGCCTGATGTTACGACCCGAACGACCGCCCATTCGGCTTTGCGCAGCCTGCGAACGATGGGGGCTACCTTGATGACTTCCGGGCGGGTACCAACCACGAAGACGAAGGTGCGGACAGGCGTCGAGTTGCTGAAATGCTCTCTGCGAGGGTGATGCATACCTTGCTTTCTAAAAACATCACGTCGTCCCCACGACACGAAATACCAACCGAAATACCCGTCCCATTATCCCTGCCCGGACGGCACGATTAGAAATCGGCGGCAATTTAGCCCGCAGCCCTAAATCAGACAATTGATTTAAATGGATTTTCGGAGATTACCGTGGAAATGCGGAGGGGATTTCGATCCATGGTAAATGCGCGCCCGTATTTATACGTGCAGCATAATGCTTAACCATCAGCCCAGAAGCGGTTTTTGGTGAGGTAAAGACCGCCGAGTTGGAAGCGGATCTCGCACCAACTCGGTCAGTTAATCCTGAACCGCTTTAAGAGAAGCATTTGTGAATCGGTCATCCGCGAGCCGCGGGCTTCCATGGGCCTGGCTGGGAAAGAACGGTTCGGCGGACGCGGGAGAGAAATCCCGAGGTCGAGTTCCGCCTTGCGCACCTCTTTGCGAAGCTGCTGAATCTCAAGATAGGTATTTACTATATCGACCGGCATAAAGGTGATCTCAACCGAGCAGCCCGAACTCCGAAACCCAATCCCTTGGTCGGGTAACAACACCATTAGGAAACCGGCAATGGCCTGCGGACGCCATGCCATACAAATGGGCTTGCACATGGGTTTGCCGGCGATTTCGCCGCTTGCGCGATAGCGGTGGAAGGATCGGATATTTTGCTGGCTGCCGGTGGTTTACCGCAGGACGCCACTCTTTACCGCGAAGACAAAGTGGTTGACGAATGTCTCAAGCCCGTCGCGCCGATTTCCCTCGAGGTTTTCGGCGGCCATGCGCAGGGAGGGATGGGGGCGTTGTTCAATGGCGTCCAAATCCGCCGAAACGGCTTCAAGGGCATATCGCAATCGCCTCAAATCGGAACTGAGTTTGGTATCCACGGCCGCCACCGCTGGAAACAGAATTAAAAAATTAAAGTTTAAAGCTAGAATATAATATTGTGGCGGTCAATGCGGCGGGGATTGAAAGTCTTAAACGATTTTAGGGGCTTACGCCCGTAAAACCCCGGTCCGGCGCCATTCTCACATTATCTGACTGGCAGGGCGGACCCGACACAAGCCTGTAATCTCGTTTTTGCAATGGTTGCCCACGATGCGGCGGCGCGACCCACACCGAAGCTGATGTCCGCTCGATCTTGGAACGACGTATTTGCTGCGCAGCGGCTCTAGCGCGGGACAAAAAAGAAGCCGCCCTGCGGCGGCTTCTCAATCCAGGTCGGAGCACTGATCAGGCCGCGAGTGTGCCGTTGCGACGGCGATAAGCCATATAACCCACACCTGCGAATCCAAGGATCAACATCGCCCAGGTCGAGGGTTCCGGAACGGCCTCCACATTGAGCGATACGTTGTCGAAGTATTCCGCGTCAACGCCGACACCCGGAGCGAAGCGGCGCGTCACTTGCAACGATAGCGTATGCTCGCCCGCGGACAGCGTCGTCGTGAAGCTGAGCGTGTCACGCAGCGTCCACCCTTGGGGATTTGCGGTGACGATGCCGAAATCATGGCTGTCCATCAACTGGCCGTCGAGCAGGACGCTAAACACGCCGATGCTAGCAATGCTACCGCTAGCGCTTAGCCAATGGTCTGCAATGTTGGCAAAGAACGTCGCCGTGCCGCCCGTGGTGGTAAAGGTCTGGGTAACACCGCCACCTTCCAGGGTCGAGCTGGAAGGGTTGGCTCCCGCGTTCAGGGCCAACGCGTTCGACGGGCCGGATCCCGACACGTTGAAGGATTTGATCGCAGGGAGGTCGCGCGTCCCACCCGCATAGCCCGGAATTTGCGAGATCGTACCGTTCGTGGTGACGTACCCGGTCCAGCCTGTAAGGCCCGATTGAAAGTCGCCGTTTGTGATCACCTCGACAGCTTTGGCTGGCACGGTCGACACAGCAAGAAGAACAGCGCAAGACAGTTTGGCGATAGTGCCAACCATTTAAGTAAGCTCCAGTTGAGAACCCGCGGCGGACGCTGAATGGTCCCCGCTACGGCTCGGTCGATGACTGCATCCCAAGGCTGGGCCTGAGTTCTTATTCAATTCAAAGTTAGCCAGCCGCCGACGGGTCTAATGTTTTATTATGACACGTTAATGTATTTTTAATGGTGCTGTTCCCGTGTTGATTGCCTATGCGCTCAGGCGAGCAAGTGCGTTGCTCGCGCGCGCTCTGTGCGCCGATATTTCCGGGCGCTTATCCATTGTTCTGTGAGCACGGACATTTGCGCCAAAGAGAACGCCTTAAAGAGGCGGGCTTTAAATCTAGGCTCAGGCGAGTGAATGGGCTTCCATCGCCCGCCGATACACGATGAGGCTAACCGCCCGGTGGCCGCGAAGTGCGTGCCTGCAGGGGGCGCGTGACGGAGGCAATTGCTTGCTACCTGGTTTAGCGAAATTTATCGGCCGCCGTCCGAGCCGGGCGATGATGATCGTGGGCTTCGCTAGTGTTGGCTTCTGACTTACCTCTCAGAGGTCGTATCACGCCAGACGCTGGCCTCGTAACCGTCAATCACCTGCGAGGTGTGGGTGAATTCCTCGAGCTGACGCAGCGGCTCGATGATCTTGCGTGCCACCAGCACGGTATTGGGTTCGGCGTTCTTCTGCATGTGGCCGGCGACGTCGATGACGCGATCCGAGATCGTCTCAAGAGGGGTAGAGTCGTCGAAGTAGACCAGGCCCGCGTTCACGCCGCAGCGAACGGCGAAATCCGCCTTGGACAGTTTCACCTCGCGGTTGAACACCTTGAGGCTCTTGATAACGTCCTTGCCCGACTGGCAAGCGTCCTCGACATGGGCGAAGCATGCCATCACGCCGTCGGGCGTCCAAGCCGTCTTCAACACACCTCTGGCGCGGAAGATGCGCTCCACGAGCTTTCGATACTCTTCGAAGTCATACTGAATTGATGCATGGTCCTCGCCGGCCTTCATTCCCGCCGAGCCAACCACGTCGATGGCAAGGAAAGCCACTTCGCGGCCGAACGTATCGAGCTTCTTC
Source organism: Bradyrhizobium sp. WYCCWR15520 (assembly GCF_056174665.1). Taxonomy (NCBI): domain Bacteria; kingdom Pseudomonadati; phylum Pseudomonadota; class Alphaproteobacteria; order Hyphomicrobiales; family Nitrobacteraceae; genus Bradyrhizobium; species Bradyrhizobium sp. WYCCWR15520. Next base: position 274,619 of record NZ_JBWBWM010000002.1, on the reverse strand, counting down.
TTGGTTTCGGCGAATACCCGCAACAGCTCCTGACGGTTCACGGCCTTGCCGCTTTCCGCCATTCGCAGCGTCGTTTCCAGTTCGGCGTCGAGCCTCGAGCCCGGCTTCACGCCTTCTTTCCGGCGCCAGGCCTGAGCCGACTTTCGCAGCAGCCGCCGGTTCTGCGCGGTCTGCGAGCGCTGGGCGACGGCGCCAGAAAAAATGGTAACGAGAATGGCGAGACCGATCAGGATCCAGTCGGAGCGATCGCTGCCGGCAATGTTAGTCGGCACATAGCGATGCAGAATCGGCACCGATTTACTGAGGACATACTCGCGCGCCTCGAACAGCTTCGCCGGAACCGTTGCATTCCTTGGATTGTCGAACAGGACAAACAGCTTGGGGCCGAGCAGAACCACGATCAGGGCAAAAGTTGCAACACCCAGAAGTTTCCTTAGTCCAAAAAGCACGTGAACCAGGATCGATTTAGGAGCTTCACCATGAACCACTTTGATTGTCCCCAGGCTGAGCGGGCGAGACGCTCAAGCAGCCGCCCGGTCAGCTTATAGCTTGCCATCCGCTTGAGTGGCAAATCGCCCACTTCAACCAGACGCAGTACCAGCGATTTCCGCAGCCAGCTTTGCGACGAGTGTCGCCGTCAGGTCATCGGTGACGGCGTTCCATCTGCGTCGCCAACGTTAGGCTCGAGGGCGGACAGTGCCGCCGTCTTCAGCCGGACCGGATCGCGCTCGCCGTCGCCGGCTACCTTCAAAATGGTCGCGGCGATCGAGCGAAGCTGCTGGTCCGATGCCGGTTGCGGCAATGAAGCCTCGGCGTCCTCCAGGGCTTTAGACATCAGTTCGATCGTTCGTGGACCAAACGAGGGACCACCAAATTTTCCGTGGTCCAATTCCTCGATGATCCGACGGGCCTTTCCGTTCGGTGCGTATTCCGTGGGAGCCGGTGCGGCGTCTTGCAAGGCTTCGTGCTTCGGATCCGACGCGAGAGTCCCGCCTGGGTGCATGAGCCGCTCAGGCACGAACAGTTCGAGAGCAAATTTGAACGTGTCTCGAAATCTCATCTTGCTTCGGTCCGGTCGTCACCTCGGCATATGCTTGGCAATCCTACACGCTTGCACGCTTGTCGCTAATCCGGAAAATCCGAATCATCCAGGAATCTAGCCTTTCGTTTTTCCTGAAAAAAGCAACATTGTTGATTGGGCATCAGTTCGGTAGGCTGCACACAACTTCTTTTCCAACGTTGGTCTCGCGGTCTGCCGGTCGGGCGAGCAGCGCAGCGAAACCGTAACGCCAAGGAGACTCGATATGGCACGAGCTTTCAAGGTTCGTTCCGCGGAGCGCGATGCTCAGACCGACAGCGAACGGCTCGGCTCGATTTCGGCGGCGATCGAGGCCGCGGTCGCTTCAATCCGGAAGGAGAGGGACGCGTTGCGTGCGCGTGTCGATGCCGCGCGCGATCAGGCTGCCTTTGCCACGGGCACCGACTACGATGAATATCTGACCCGCGACGCCAAGGACGCGGCCAGGATCAAGGAATACGAACAGCAGATGGCGACCGGCGAAAAGCGCACGCAGGAACTCGAGCGTCAGCTGGGTGGCCTGGGTGCCGTGCAGGAAGCCTTCAACCAGTATTTTGCCGGCAAGGTGCGATAGGTCCGGCCCGCAGAAAATGCGGATAATCCGCCTTTAAATCGTGGTCCCGGAATTATACCCGCTCAGAGTGCCGAATATTGAGCCGAGATCGCAAATGCAAATAGGCCGGTCGGCTCGTCAGCCCTAGAAAATACCCCACCTGAACGGTGAGTATTGGAAGCAGCACCACGGTTATACTGTCCAGCAAACCTTGCCCGTTGGCCCAGGCCGAGACGATATACGCGCCGGCGCCCAATACAGAGAGCGGAAGCAGCGCCAGAATATTAAAATGAAGGCCCACATAGATGCCGGCACCGCAGGCGAGAATGGGCAACATTTGTCAACTCGCTCCGTAAAACGGTTAAAGGCGCATTCAAACTGATTAAATGTTGCGTCGCACTCCGGCCGAGTGTATGGTCGCCGGCATTAACGAAGAGTTACTTGGACCTTTGAAGGTCTGTCGGATTTATAGGCTCTCAGCCGATAATCAGACGGTTGGTTTCAGTAATACTGTGCGGGCATTTTCTCATGTCGATTGGAGCGGATATCGGCAACAAGGTGGGCCAACTCGACCAATCCGCTGGTGGTCCTCCGACTCGTTTCTCCAGCAACGCCGTCCCCTATCTCTTATCGACGGCAGATGCCTTCGTGATCCTGCTCTCCAGCGTGGCAGGGGGCATCGGTTATCAGCTCTCCGTCGGAAACTCGGTGCCGAACATTCTCCCGCATTGCGCAGTCGGGTTGTTGGCGAGCTTCATTCACATCCTGCGCATGAGCGGAAGCGGCTATTACGATTTTCCTGACAGCGCCAAACCGCGCGTCGAGATCGGCGAAATTCTGATTTGCTGGTTCACGACGGGCTTGCTGCTCGCGTTCTTTGCGTTTCTGCTCAAGATCGGCGTCGATTATTCGCGCGGCGCCTTTGTGGTGTTTTATTTTGTCGCGCCGGCAGGATTGCTCGCGGTCAGGAAGGGCACCAAGCTGGCCCTGGCGGCGGCGGTGTCGCGCGGCATGATCGGCCGACGGGATATCGTGCTGATCGGCGATTTCGAGGAGATCGCCGCATTGGAGCCCCGAGATCTCCTGGTCTTCTTCGGAACTTCTGAAGTCAGCCGCTTCACGCTTAGTTCGGACGAAGACCAGCAGAAGCGCGAGTCGACCGACGTCAACATCATCAACGCAGCCGCAAACTTCGTCAGGCGCAACAATTGCCGGGAAGTTATGCTCGCCGTGCCCTGGGAGGACGCGGGCCGGCTGGAATTCATTCGCGAGCATGTCAAGACGCTTCCGGTGGCGGTGCGGCTGCTGCCCGACATCCGGGTTCGGACGTTGACGAATTATGCGTCATCGGCGCGTCAGCGCGTCCTGGCCATCGAAATTCAACGCGCCCCGCTCAGTGCCGCGGAGCGCTTCGTCAAGCGCGTGATGGACATTGTCATCGCATCGCTGGCGCTCGTGTTCTTTCTGCCCATCATGGCGCTCACGGCGATCGCTATCAAGCTTGACAGTCCCGGGCCGGTTATTTTCCGGCAGTTCCGAAAGGGATTTAATGGCAAGCAGTTCGTGATGTTCAAATTCCGCACCATGATCGTGCAGGAAAACGGGCCTGCTGTCGTGCAGGCTACGCGCGACGACCCCCGGGTGACATCCATCGGCCGTCTGTTGAGATCGGCAAGCATCGATGAACTGCCGCAGCTATTGAATGTCTTGAGGGGAGACATGTCCCTGATCGGTCCGCGACCGCACGCGCTGGCCCACGACAATTATTTCGAGACGGTGTTGAGCGAGTATGCTTTCCGGCATCACGTCAAGCCCGGCATGACCGGTTGGGCGCAATGCAACGGAGCGCGCGGCGGTACACCTACGATTGAGCACATCTCCGAACGCGTAAAACTAGATCTCTGGTACATCAACAACTGGAGCCTGTGGCTGGACATCCAGATTGTGATCAAGACTTTTTTCGAAGTATTGCGTAAGCGCAACGCTTACTGATCGAAGCGATGTGGCTGCCGCTCGCTGGCGACCTTCCAAGACTGACCGGTTCCGCCTGATGGCGACGAGGGAACTTTGCTACCTGTGGTCTAGTGACTATCGCTCCGCCTGCGAAAATTGAGGAAAATGTTAAGGAATGTTCGCGGCCCAGAGCGCGATTTGAGAGGTATTTGAAGCACTTAGGGTTGGCGCCCAGCAAATTCGCGTTGTGCGGAGATTTTCGACCGAATCTACAATTTTGCTGGAAAGGCCCAGCGCTGGATTTATAGTTCATTCCGAATCGTGATGGTCTCGAGTGGGATGAACAAGAAGCCAAATTTCGATGGAATGTCGGTAGACGAGTTGTGGCAGCTCCATGAGGAGCTCAGTCAGGTGTTGTCAGTTCGATTGACGTCGGAAAAGCGCGAGCTTGAGAAACGGTTGGCACAACTTCGGCGTGAGAAGGAAATGCGCCAGCCGGAAGCCGCGGAGGCGCGAGGTGCGCCGCGCGAACGCCGGAAGTATCCTCGCGTATTCCCGAAGTATCGAAATCCGGACGAGCCTTCCGAAACCTGGTCGGGTCGCGGAAAACAGCCTCGCTGGCTTACGGCCGCGCTCAAGACCGGTCACAAGATCGAGGAATTCGTGATTGGCAAGCCGGAGGGCAGCGGCGAAAGCTCTCGACGCCGCCGCGCATAGGCGTCTTTGGCGGCCGCGCACGCCGGATCATCGGAGGTCTCCATGAAGCTCGCACTCTGTGCAGCGTTGTCGCTGCTGCTGATTGGAACCGCCACCGCAGGCCAAAGCAACGTCTCGATCGGCAAATTGCGCCTGGCCGATGCTGCCAGTGATGCCTGCTTTGCCAACTGCGCCAGCCAGAATGATGCCTGCAAGCGCGTCTGCCCGACCACGCTTGGCGCGCCCTGCCAGAACGCCTGTGACAGCCAGGCCCAAACCTGCCGGCAGAGCTGCCGGAGCAAGTAGCGGTTAGACTGCGATGATCGCGCCCTAGGCCAATCCGCCCGACAAAAACGCCTTTAGCTGGCTTGGCGCAGGAAGTCGTCGATCTGACCTTCGGTCACCGTGCGCATGTTTTCTCTGTTCTGGTAGGCACGATACCAGTCCGCAGTGAGCATCAGGCTCTTTTCCAGATCGAGAACCGGCTTCCAGTTCAACTGGCTCATTGCCTTGCTGCAGTCGAGCTTGAGATAGGAGGCCTCGTGGGGGTGCTCGCCGCCGTCGACCTTCCACGAGGCCCTTGGCCCCCACAATTGGACGAGACGGGAAATGACATTCGAGACGGGCACTTCGCTGGCTGCTGAAGGGCCGAAATTCCATCCTTCCGCATATTGGGAGCCATCCTGGTAAACGCGTTGCGCGAGCAGCAGGTAGCCCGAGATCGGATCGAGCACATGTTGCCAGGGCCGAATGGCGTTGGGATTGCGTATCCGGACCATTTGGTCCGCCATGAACGCGCGGATCGCGTCCGGAACGAGCCTGTCTCGCGCCCAGTCGCCGCCGCCGATCACGTTGCCCGCTCGCGCTGACGCAATGTGCGATGACCCGTTGGGGGGAAAAAAGCTATTGCGATAGGACGCGGTTACGAGTTCGGCGCATCCCTTGCTGTTGCTGTAGGGGTCATGGCCGCCGAGGCGATCACTCTCCCGGTAGCCCCAAACCCATTCCGCGTTCTCATAACACTTGTCGCTTGTCACGACGATGGTTGCACGCGTGGCGGAACAAGCGCGCACCGCCTCCAACACGTGAACTGTTCCCATTACGTTGGTCGAATAAGTAGATACAGGCTCTTCGTAGGACAAGCGGACGAGAGACTGTGCGGCCAGATGGAGAACGATTTCGGGATCGGCCGCGCGCATGCACGCGGCCAGCCGATCCAGATCGCGCACGTCGCCTAGTTCGTGCCGATGCAATGCCGACTGGACGTCGGCCACTTCGAACAGGTCCTGCTCCCGTTCTGGTGCCAAGGCAAAGCCGGTAACACTGGCGCCGAGTCGCTTGAGCAAAAGCGACAGCCACGCGCCCTTGAATCCGGTGTGGCCTGTCAGGAATACGCGGCGTCCGTTCCAAAAATCAGTGTCGATCACGTGCCTGTCCATTCCACGAATATAATCAGCGGGCGTCACTCGCCCCGTCGATCCATATAGAACGCCGCGTGCGCATTCCACGCCTCGAATTCACTCCAGCCGCCCGCAGTTACGTCAATTCTCTCCATGTTGATCCGGGTCTTCGGCTCGCTGAAATCGGTTTGCTCCAAAAAATCGATCGGGCAAGCCACGCCCAGCCGCGGAGCCATTTCAGCAGCTAGACGAGTGGCGAAAGCGCCCTGAGTTTCGACATACAAACTCGGATTGTATCTCAATTGTCCGCGTTCGCGCGGCACCCTGTCGACGAAATCGGCATAGGCAATGGATAACAGATCGGCGTGGACATTGTCGCGCACATAGTCGGGTGTCCGCACGGTCGGAGTCTCGCCTTTCAGCCATGACCGGATCAGGAAATTGCAGAAGCGTGGCTCTTCATAGGGGCCGAATGGATTGGGGATGACGAACTTGCCGAGCGTGAAACCCATAGTCTCGCTGAGGAAGCGGTAGTGCTGCCAGGTCAGCCCCTTCGACAAGCCATAGGGCGAAACTGCGCGCAACGGTGCGTCGCCGGCACCTTCGTCCTGTTCGAACACCGTACCCGTCAATACGACGCCGGCGAGCCCGCGATCGAGCATCAGTTTCAGGACCGGCACGAGGTTATGGGTGTTTTCGGCCAGCGCGCCTGCGACGTCGAACTCCGGACTTCGATAGTCGCCGACGCGAGAGGCGTGCTGACACAGAATATCCCAACTGTCCGCCTGAACGAGGTCCATGAATGCGGCGGATCCAAACGGACAGCTTTCGACTACTTCAGCAACGCGGCCCAGCTCCGTCACGCGCTCTTTGCGCAAACCGGAATACTCGCCGCGGGCTGCTTTGAGAGGCGCCACGACCTGATGTCCGGTTGCCGCGAGCCGGCGTGCGAACCACAAGCCAGTGAATGAGCTTGCGCCTGTCAGCAGGACTTTCAAACCAGGCCTCGAAGTGATTCAATGCCGTGAAAGTGAGGGTCGAAATCGGGCCACGTCCGATCCTTCTCGGAAATTTCGGTAACGGACCGCGGCCACACGATTCCAAAGCGCGGATCGTTGTAGCGCAGGCCGCGTTCCCGCTGCGGATCGTACGGCGTGCTCGCGAGATAAAGCGTTTCGGCATCGTCGGTGAGGGTCAGGATGCCATGCGCAAAACCGCGTGGCGCGTACATCATCAGTCGATTTTCGGCGCTGAGTTCCGCGCCGAACCACTGTGTGAACGTTGGCGAGTCCGGCCGAAGGTCGACAATGACATCATAAACGGCGCCCCGGATGCAGCGCACGACCTTGATTTCGGCGGAAGGCGCCAACTGATAGTGCATGCCGCGAAGCGTGCCTGCCCGTGAACTCAGTGCATTGTTGATCTGGGCGATCGCGGTGGGGATGCCGGCCGCGCCGAATTCCTGATCGCAGAACAGGCGAGCGAAGAAACCCCGATCGTCGGCACGCTTGTCGAGTTCAATGGTGAAGGCGCCGGAAAGTGGGGCGGGGTGAAACTTCATGTCTGCTATCGTTCTCGTTAGTTGCCGCCGGTTGCGGATCGACCCGGACGAGTTGCCCGCCGGCCCGCCGACCTACCAGGTTTTCCAAGGCGCCTTGTTGTTGGTCCACAAATCTTCCAGGTAACGCCTGTCCCGCAACGTATCCATCGGGTGCCAGAATCCGTCGTGGAGGAATACGCTGAGCTGGCCTTCATTCGCCAAATTCGTCATCGGTTCCTTTTCCCACACGGTGGCGTCGCCTTCGATGTAGTCGCCGACCTTGGGCGACAGCACGAAGAAGCCGCCATTGATCCAGTTGCCGTCGCCGCGCGGCTTTTCCTGGAAGCCGGTAACGCGGGGGCCCTGATGGTTGATGGCGCCAAAGCGGCCGGGCGGCTGTGTGCCGGTCACGGTCGCAAGCCGTCCCTCGCGGCGATGGAAGGCGATGCTTTCGGTGATGTCGATATCGGCCACGCCGTCGCCGTAGGTCAGGCAGAACGCGTCGTCATCGCCGATGTAGGGGAGGATCCGCTTGATGCGGCCGCCGATCATGGTTTCTTCGCCGGTGTCGATCAGCGTCACCCGCCACGGCTCGGCGTGCTTCTGCAGAACCTCCATCCTGTTTTCACGAAGGTCGAACGTGACGTTCGACTGATGCAGGAAGTAGTTCGAAAAATATTCCTTGATAACGTAGCCCTTGTAGCCAAGGCAGATGATGAAGTCGTTGATGCCGTGGCTAGAGTAGATCTTCATGATGTGCCACAGGATCGGCTTGCCGCCGATTTCGATCATCGGCTTGGGGCGAACGTCGGTTTCCTCGGCAAACCGGGTTCCCAGGCCGCCAGCCAGCAATACAGCGCGCATTAATTTGCCATTCAATTCGTTGAGCTTAATAGGGTTGCCGGTATCACTACATGAAATGAGGAAGGGGCGCGAGGCCGTGCCGTCATTTCGTAACAGAATGGTTTATTTGATTTCGCCCGTCAATTTACGGGGTTCCCTTGCGGCAACGGCTCATCAATCGGTTGCCGGGACCACGCGCGTTGAGGTTGAACGCAGCCTGGTAAGGTTGATGGGTTAGCTTAATCTGTGGCTTTAATTGAACCGTTCACGGGCGAAGGTATGATGAAGCATGAAGCGAAATCGCCCGCAACAGAAGGTTGTCACAAAGCGTAAACCGCGGGCTCGACCCGAGGATCTCGCGAAAAAATATCGGGAAGTGTGCGAGCTCCGGCGCAAACTCGAATGCATTACAGCCGCGGTGGCTTCTCTTCGTTCCAGACAAATTGAGGTGTGAACACGCCGTCGCCAGCGCCGGCGCGGCTTGCATTTTAGTCCCGGAGTTAGTCCGATGAGCCGCTACAATCTGTTTCAGAGCACGTCGCTTAGCCCGGAGAGGGCGTGGGCGGACACCTGGCATCTCTGGACGGTCATGGTACCCAGGCGCTCGATTACCGGGCGGCTGTTGTGGGGCAAGGTATGGCGCCGGCACGATGGCAGGCGCTGGATCTACAAGAAGTTCGTCGAATACGAGCCCGACGACCTCGTTTGATGGATTGGCCGCGCGCTCAGGCGTTGCGGGACGTGCCGCTACGTCGCTCGGCGCGAAGTGCCAGCGTAACGCCGATGGCGATGATGGTCATCGTTGCCAGCAGGCTGGCCGGAGCGGTGCAGTTGATGCAAGTTCCAACAATCGACAAGGTCTCGCTCACGGGAGCTGCGACAAGGTTCGTCATACGGTCATCCCTGACATTCAGGCTCAAAAGCCGGAATTAAATGTAGCAGCTTCGTCCCGATCCAGCTAGCGCCGCCGGCGCTCGCCCAGGTCAAATCAGTGATTTTCACTCTACCTTGGGTACATTTTAATGGTCCGAAGCGGCCCCATCGCTCCCCTGATTTTTCTCGTCGCAAAGCTGTTTTCGGAAGCGTCGCAGCTTCGCGCCTCTCCCGCAGCATGGCCCCGATTTACTGTCGATTAACCATGATGTTTTACCGATTATTTACGCGCCAATTTATTTCAGGGCGCGCGAAGTTTGTTTGGGGGTTTTCCTTTGTCGTTTTCTCGTAGCCTTGCGACGAGATTTGCCGCCTGCTGGGCGGCAATACTCGTTGTGTCGGGCTGCACCACCCCCATCGCGACGCCTCTGACGACGGTGTCGCAACCCAGATTGACTTCGGGACAGCCGGTTTCTCTGGAGGAAACCTATGCCCAGGCCGGCGGTCCTACCGGGGCCGTGCCGCTTCCGTCACCCTCATCGCAGGCGGTCGCCGTCATGGACGGCGGCAGCGGTAGCATGATCGGCGGAACCTATTCGAAGCGGAAGGCCGCCGGCGCCGATGGGAACGTGGTTCTCAATCTAGCGAGCGTTCCGCTTCAGCAGGCCGCCAAGACCGTTCTCGGCGACATGATCGGCGTGAACTACGTCGTCGATCCCCGCGTCGACGGTGTCATTTCGGTGCAGACGATGCGTCCGGTCAGCAAGGCCGAAGCGCTGGAGATGTTCCAGACCGCGCTGGCGCCGATCGGCGCGGTGCTGGTGCAGAGCCGCGGCACCTATCGGATTGCGCCGGCCGACCAGGCGGCCACCGGCGCGATCGCGACCGGCGACGGTCCAGCCGATAGCGCCGTCGCCGGCAACGGTATTCGCGTGGTTTCCCTGAAATACGTTTCCGCCACCGAAGTCGCCCGCGTGCTCGAGCCGATGGTGCCGAAAGGCGCGATCGTGCAGGCCGACGACCAGCGCAACATTCTCGCGCTGAAGGGCTCTCCAGCGGAAATCGAAAGCATGCTCGACTCGATCTCGGTATTCGATGTCGATGTCATGAAGGGCATGTCGTTTGCCGTGGTCCCGGTGAAAACTTCCCAGCCGGAAAAGATGGTCGACGAGTTGAAAGCGATCTTCGCCGCCGAAAAGGAAGGGCCGCTCAAGGGGCGCGTCAGGTTCATCGCCAACACCCGGCTTGGCGCCATACTGGTCGTGACGTCGCAGCCGAGCTATCTGCCGCGAGCGCAGACCTGGATCAGGCGGCTCGATGCCAAGGCCGCCGGCTCCGAGCGGCAGCTTCATGTCTATCAGGTGCAGAACCGGCCCGTCGCCGAACTCGCCAGCGTGCTGCAGTCGATGTTCTCGAGCGAAATGAAAGTGGTGAAACAGCCGACGCGCAGCGTTTCACCGCGATCGAAGCAGGCAAGCTTCTCGGCAAGCTCGGCCAGGTCGCCGGGACCGGGCGGCTCGGTGACGGATATGGATCAGGGCGCCGCAGCCGGGCTGCTCCGGGGTGGTGTCAATCCCGGCAACAATGATCTGCAGAGCCTGCAGCGCGCGCTGAACAACGAGCCGGAGGCAGTGGCGCAGGATCCGATGGACCAGTCTCCGTCTTCCAACGGGCCGGGCGGCGAACCGCCGCTCAAGATCGTGGCGGATGAAACGAAAAACTCGCTTCTCATCATGGCCAATGACAGGGATTACCAGCGCGTGCTTCGCGTCATCCAGGGGCTGGATGTCGTCGCCAGCCAGGTCCTGATCGAAGCCGTCATTGCGGAAGTGACGCTTAACGACAAGCTGCAATATGGCGTGCAATGGCAGCTATCGAAGAAGGGCACGCCGACCGCCTCGTTCTCGAACGCGCTGACCGGCGGCGTGGCATCGGTCTTCCCCGGCTTCAACTATGCCGTCAACGCCGCCAGCATAGCGTCGACGCTCAGCGCATTGAACGCGCTCACGCGCGTCAATGTCATTTCGACACCCTCGCTGATGGTTCTCGACAACAAGACAGCGAGGCTGCAGATCGGCGATCAGGTGCCCATCACCACGCAGACTGCGACCAGCACCGTGACCGCACAAACGGCGATCGTCAATTCGATCACCATGCAGGATACCGGCGTGATCCTTTCGGTGACGCCGCGCATCAACGAGAGCGGCAGGGTTCAGCTCGAGATCGAGCAGGAAGTCAGCGCTGTCGTAAAGACCACGTCTTCCGGCATCGACTCGCCGACCATCCAGCAGCGCCGCGTCAAGACCACCGTCGTCGTCAATGACGGCGAGGTGCTGGCGCTCGGCGGCATGATCCAGGAGCAGGCCAGCAAGACCAGCAACCAGATCCCGCTGCTCGGCGACATCCCCGGGCTCGGCGCCGCGTTCTCCAACCGGGGCGATCAGGTTCAGAAGACCGAGCTCGTCATCCTGATCACGCCCAAGGTGGTCCGCGACGGCACCGAAAGCCGCCTCGTGACGGAAGAGTACCGGCGCAAGATGCATGTCTACATGCCGCATACGACCTCGCGCGAGCGTACGCCGGCAAATACCTTTCAGCGGATAACGTCACAGTGAGGAAGCGAGCCGCAACCTGTCTGAGGAATTTCTCGCTGCTGTCGAGCCTGGCCTGCTCGCTGGCCGGCTGCGTGACCTATGCCTATCCGATCATCGAACCGCCGCCGCCCTATGCCGTCCTGCCGGTCGATGAATCCATGAGCTGCAGCGGCATTGCGGCGTCCTTCCGTTATGCGGCGCGGCGTGCCGCCCGGCTGGAATATTGGCTCGCCGTGGGGCCACTGGCGGGCTACGGCTACGAGCGTTATCCGCTCGATGCGCCCAAGCAGCTCATCGACGAGCGCAGGCGGCTCGATGCGCTGGCAGATCTGCAGCGCTACAAGGGCTGCACCGTGATGGAGCCGGGCCCTGCCGTTGTCGAGGAGCGTTTGAAGCTCGAAGGCTCCGTTCGTCCGCCACCACCGCCGCCTGCGCCGCCGCCGGTCGTACTCAATTCCAAAGGCTAGTTTGCGGCTTGATAGCCGTTGCGGAAGCTCAGCTTGCCGCCGTGTCGCGAACGCGAAGGCACGCCGGTCCCGTGCCTTGGGCGCGTTCCTGCCGCGCGCCTGATGAATCGATATCGCCACGCCGCCATTCGCGGATGACGAACGGCCGTCCGTTGCCGCCCTCCAGCGAGATCAGCGCCTCGCGTATGAAGCGCGTGCCGTCCGAGGCGCTGATATCCGCGCGGATGGTTATACTGCCGCCTGTGGGCAGCCCCCGCTTGCCGGCCGCCTGCTTCGGCGCGACATTGAGCAACCTCAGCGTGGCAGGAGAGGCAGCTTCCATGTCGGGCTGGGGCCGTCCGGAGCGAACCGTGACGTGGCGAAGCGCTGTCCGGAACAGAAGGGGCGACATGCCGTCGATCTGATCGAGCTGCATCACGGTCGTGAAGCGGACTTCAGCAGGCACGGCGCCCGGCGTGCTCTGCGTCTTAGGTTTGCGGAATTCGACGATCTGCGAGGCAATGCGGCTGCCCTTCGACTGATCGCCTGTGAGCGCGGTGAAGAAGCGCGTCAATGTGGCGGGGCTCGCCGCGTTCAGGTCGATCTTCCCCGTCTCTTCCTCGATCGTGATGGTGGCGTGTTCGCCGCCGGGCAGCCGGCACCGTAGCGGAAAACTAACGGTTTGCTCAGGCGTTGGGGCCAGCGCCGTGGCGATTGCCAGGTTGACGGCGCTCTCTGCCGCCACCTCGGCGGCGGCCGCCGAGGCGTAGTTCGACGACGTCTTGGTGCGGTAACGTGCGCCGACGATGACGGCCATTCCGAGCAGCGTAATCAGGCCCAAGGTCCAGATCACGGCGACCAGCGCGAAGCCTGATTGGCTGGCCTTGCGGCGGGGCAGGAAAGGGCATTCCGGCCGGCCGGGGATGAGAAATCGGTTCGTTCGAGCTGTTGGCCGGTCTGCCACGTCGGGAAGCCTTTGGGACGGCCAGGCCGCCTGACCCTGCATCTTCGGCCGATATTTACGCAGGAATGGCAAACAAAGCGTCAAAGCTTTGGTTAATCAAAACCTCCTAGAATCGCGCCGACGGAAAATCCCGCGAGACTGCCGAGCGCGCGAATGTCATTCGATATCCAGGAATTGTTGCGCCCGGCCGCGCCCGTGAACCGGGCAGCGAAACTGCCGGGGCCAAAGGACGCCGGCTTCGCCCAGGCGTTTTCCGATCTTCTGGTCGGCAAGGACCTGGTCGATGCCGCCGCCATCGGCCGCGCGCGGCGGGCCGCGGAGGCGGCCTCCGAACGTTTCGACCTCGTGCTGGTCAAGCTCGGCCTGATTTCCGAGACCGATCTCTGCCTGGCCTATGCCACCTATTGCGGCCTGCCGCTGATCGAGCCGGCGGACCTCCCGGCACGGCCCGTTCTGGCCGACCGCCTGCAGCTCTCCTTCCTCAAGACCAACCGGATCCTGCCTGTCACGTTCGACGGCCGGCGCCTGTTGATCGCCACCGCCGATCCCTTCGTCGATGAGTGGGCCAGGGCTATCAGCTACATGCTCGACGTGCGCGTCGATATCGCCGTGATTGCTCCGGCGGAAATCGAACGCGCCTTGCGGACGCTGTATCAGGACGCGGCGTCCGAGATGCATGCCGAGGAGACCGACGGCATCGCGCTTCCCGGCAACGACGGCAGCGAGTTCGACGTCGAGCGACTGCGCGACATCGCCAACGAAGCGCCGGTCATCCGGTTGGTGAATCAGATCATCGCGCGAGCCGTCGAGCGCGGCGCCTCCGACGTGCATGTCGAACCCGGGCGCGATGCCGTCGCCGTTCGTTACCGCATCGACGGATTTTTGCAGCAGGAGCGCCTCGTGCCCGCGCCACTGCGGGCCGCGCTGACGACGCGCATGAAGATCATGGCCAAGCTTGATATCGCCGAGCGGCGATTGCCGCAGGACGGCCGCATCAAGACGGTCGTGCGCGGCGTCGAGATCGACATCCGTGTCTCGACCTTGCCGACGGCGTTCGGCGAAAACGTCGTGATGCGAATTCTCGACCGGACACGGGTGGAGCTGGATTTCACCAAGCTCGGGCTCGACGGCAGGACGCAAGGATCTCTCCAGCGCCTGATGGCACTTCCGAACGGCATCATTCTCGTGACCGGCCCGACCGGCAGCGGCAAGACGACGACGCTCTACACAGCCCTGAAGGATCTCAATCGGCCCGAGCTGAAACTGTTCACGGTGGAAGACCCGATCGAATATCAGCTCTCCGGGATCAACCAGATCCAGGTTCAGCCCCAGATCGGTCTCGACTTCCCCACCGCGCTTCGCTCGATCCTGCGCCAGGACCCGGACATCATCATGATCGGCGAAATCCGCGACCTCGAAACCGCGCGCATCGCAATCCAGGCGGCGTTGACCGGCCATCTGGTGTTTTCGACCCTGCACACCAACAGCGCGATTGCCGCGATCACGCGCCTGATCGACATCGGCCTGGAGCGTTACCTTCTCGCCTCGACGATCGCGGGCGTGATGGCGCAGCGTCTGGTCAGAAAGCTCTGTCCGGCCTGTTCACGACTGCATAGCGAGAGCGAACGGGCCCATGGCAAGCTGAAGATGGCGATAGCTGGCCATCCGCAAGTGGATTGGTCGCACAGCCGGCAGCCAGCTGGCTGCGACGCCTGCGGCAACACCGGCTATAGCGGCCGCACCACGATATCGGAGCTGCTCGTCATCGACGACAGCATCCGCGAAGCGATCGGACGGCGGAGCCAGGACCAGCGCACGGTCGAGCAGCTTGCGCGCAAAGCGGGCTTTCACACGCTCTACGAGGATGGCCTCATGAAGGTTGGGGCCGGCGAGACTTCGCTCGAAGAAGTCCTTCGCGTCACCCGCGCATCCTGAAGGGAGCACCGGCCTTGGCGACTTTCCATTACAAGGCTTACACGGCGCGAGGCGCGGTCACGGCAGGAACGATCGTTGCCGAAGGCCTCGATGCGGCGATCGACGCGCTCTATGGCTCGGGGCTGACCCCGTTCGAAACCTATGGCGTCGCCGACCATGCCCCAGCACGCGCGAGCCAGCCATCCGTATCGCCGCAAGAGGTGGAAGCGTCGATCTGGAAGCGGGAGATCGTTCAGTCAAACCGCTTCAGCCTGAAGGAGCTGACGGCCTTTACGGTTGAGCTGGCTTCGCTGATCAATTCCGGGCTGACGCTCGATGCCGCATTCCGCATCATCGCGGGACCGGGCGCTGCGCCGAAAACCGCGCGTCTTGCCAACGGGCTTCTCAAGGACGTGCTGGCCGGACTGCAGCTCTCGGAAGCGATGGCGCAGCGAGCGGACGTGTTTCCGTCGGACTACCGCGCCATTCTGGCCGCCGGCGAAGCCGGAGGGGTTACCGGGCAGGTGTTGACGCAGATCGCCGAGCTGTTGGCGCGTCGGCTCGAGATCCGCAACAAGATCACCTCCGCGCTGATTTATCCGATGGTCCTGATCCTGATGTCGCTGGTCTCGGTCGTCGTCATCGTCTTCGTGCTGATACCGAGCATTTCGCCGATCTTCACCGACGCCGGCCTTCCGCTGCCGGGCATCCTGCATTTGTTCGAGGAGGTTCAGGCCAACTGGCTGATCGTTCTGCTCGTGTCCGCGCTTTGCGGCGCGGCGGGTTTCGTGGCGTGGGGGAGGGCGAAACAAAACCCCGAGATCATGCTCGGTGTGGATCGTTTGAAATGTTCGCTGCCGATCATCGGCCGGCTCGTGCAAAGCCGCGAGGCCGGCGGCTTTGCACGGGCGCTCGGCACGCTGCTGGTCGCACGAGTGCCGCTGATGTCGGCGATGCAGACCGCGCGTGCGCTCGTCACCAACCGGCACCTGAACGCGCTCTACGGGAATGCCATCAAGCGTGTTCCGGAAGGTACGCCGCTGCACCGCGCCTTCGATAGTGACGGCCTGTTGCCACCCGCATCGCTGCGTCTCGTTGCCGTCGGCGAGGAGTCCGGTCAGCTCGGCCCCATGCTCATTCAGGTGGCCACCGTGATCGAGGCCGACCTGCAGCGGCGCATCGAGCGCATGGTCGGCCTGCTGACGCCGGCGTTGACGCTTCTCATCGGCGGCAGCATCGGCGGGCTCATCATGCATGTGATGAGCGCGGTGCTGTCGATCAACAATCTCGCATTCCAATGAAACGCCCCGCGCCATCCTCAGCCGGGTTCACGCTGGCCGAACTGCTCGTGGTCATCGGCATTATCGCCCTTGTTCTTGCCGGCACGCTGTCCGCGAAACCGAAGGCCGCGGCGACGCGTGTCGCCGTCACGGCCCGCTCAGTCACGGCGACGCTTCAGCTCGCGCGCGCGCAGGCGATGTCGAGCAATGCGGAAACGCTGTTCCGCATCGATGTGGAGAAAGGCCGGTTCGGCTTGCCGAACTCGATGCATGCTCTACCGCGTGGAATGGCTGCCGCGGTGGTGGTTGCCGAAACGGAACGTTCCGGCGATACGGGCGGTATCAGATTCTATCCGGACGGCCAGTCGTCCGGCGGCGAGATCGCGCTGACGCTGGACGGGCGGTCGGCGCGCATCGCCGTCAACTGGCTGACCGGCGAACCGCGGTTGATCCAGTGATGGGCATGCGATCCACACGGTTGCTGGTGAGGCGCAAGGGCGAGCGCGGCTTTGCGCTGCTCGAAATCCTCGTCGCCTTCGTCATCCTGGCGCTGGGGTTAGGCGCAATATCGACGGGCGTGATGGTGGCGATGCGCTCCGATGTGCGCACGCAGGTCAATCGCACCGCGCTGCGGGTGGCGCAGGCCCGCCTCGAAGCTGCCGGCGTTTCCGAGACGCTCGTGGCGGGCACCCGCGAAGGTTTGGTCGCGAACAAATTCCGGTGGCGGCAGACCGTTACGGAAGTCCGTGTCGCCGGCGACACGCGTGCGCCGCAGGGCGTCCGGCCGCCCCCCGCAAGTGGTGCCTTGAGATCGTTCTGGGTTGAAGTAGCCGTGGAGACACCGGACGGCACCGCCACCAGGCTCGCGGCATTGAAGCTTGCGGCAGGGGCGAAGCAATGATGCCGGTCAGGCACAACCGGCTGATCCGTCGCGTTGCTGCGCGCCGCAGGGGCGAGCAGGGGCTGACGCTGATCGAACTGCTGCTGTCGCTTGCTATCCTCGCGGTCTTGACCGGCTTCCTGGCCGGCGGATTGTCGATGGCACGGCGGGCTTTCGGCGCCGATCGCGCCAGCGACATCGGAAGCGAGACCAGTGCCGCGATCCAGACCGTGGCGGCGCTGGTCGGGTCGGCGCTGCCGGTCCGGTTTGACGGGGCGGGCCCAAAGGACGCCATCGGGTTCGACGGCCGCGGCGAGGCGATCTCCTTCGTGGGCTTGAGCGAGGGGCGGTCGCTGCGGGGCGGACCGCACAAGATCGTCCTGCGACGGAGCGGTGGTGATATCGTTGCTGATTTCACGGCGTTTACCGGGGCGCGCTCGAAGGAGAACCCCGAACCAGCCTCGACCCGGGTCGTGGTGCTTAGCGGCGTGCGTGAAATCCGTATTGGATATTTCGGTACCGTAGATGCCAAGATCAAGCCGGCTTGGCGCGCTGATTGGGTTCGCGCCGAGCGGCTGCCAGATCTGGTTTCGATCCGGATCGAGTTTGAGGATGAGCGGCGTAATGAGCCCGCCACCATCGTGGCGCTGCGTCAGGGCTAGCGCAGGATGAGATTGGATTGGGCCGTGACGACGGACCATCTCGTGCCCGGACGTAAGCCGCGTGCGTGCTACGACCCGGCCCATCTTACTTTGCATGGGGTTGTTTTCGCGATTTTGTATCTGGGACCAGCCGAAGTTTCGAATAATCGCGTCCAAACAAGACGGTAAACGAATGATCAAACCCAGTTAAAGCACGCTCTGAAGCTTGCCGCGCACCTCACGCAGCTCACGAACGGCCGCTCGTTACCCTTCGTAAAGAATTAGTAAATAGGCTTCGCTCATTCGAATCGAATGCCTCGATCCGGAAGTGACGATCATGCCTGTCGCCGATCTGCCCGCAGCCCAAGCCGGTAGCCTCCACGTCCTCATGGCGTGGGGCAGGGGCTTTGCGCAGTGGTGGCTGTCCGGATTGCGCGATGCGGTCCCCGCGCGCTGGCGCGAATGGGCTGAGGGCGCCGCGAGACCGGTTATGATGCTTTGGCGGGATGGCGACAGTGTCACGTGCCGCCTGATCTCCGCCGCTGGCCCGGCGGAAATCCGGATTCCCTTATCCCGCTTCAGCGTCGCCACATTCGAACAGTGGCTCACCGAACAGGGAGTATCGCGGGAAGCTGTGACAGTCGCTCCGATGATTTCGCGCGAGCTTTTCTTTCTCCGCGAGTTGAGCGTGCCCAAGGCCGCTTTCGGTGCCCTGCCCAGGATCCTGGACCAGGACATTTTGCGGCGGACGCCGTTCCAGCTTCCGGACATCTGGCATGCGGCAACCGCCGTCGGCGAGGAATCGGACGGCGTCGTGCCGATGTGCCACTGGATCATCCGGCGCGATCGCGCCGAGGCCGCCCTGTCGGAGCTCGGCCTGGCCTCGCGCGACGTCGACTGTCTTGCGGTCACGGATGCCAACGGTGAGGCCGTGCCCGTGATCACGTTCCGCACTGTGAGCGACGAAGATCCGGCCTGGGCGTTGCGCGCGGTCCGGCTGCTGGCGGTCACAGCCCTCGTGGCCGTCCTGCTCGGCCTGGTCGTCTTCGAATGGCGTCAGGCCAGCGTTGCCGCCGCGCTGGAGGCGGCACTCATCGATGCCCGGCTATCAGCTCAAAGCGGCCGCGACGGCATGGATCCCGCGGCGCGCCTGTTCGCGATGAAGGCTGACACCGGTGTTCTCGCCGTGTGGGATGAGCTGTCGCGCATCCTGCCCGATCATACTTTTCTGACCGAAACCCGCATTGCCGACGGCACGGTGACGCTATCCGGGTTTTCGGCGGATGCCGCCGGTCTGGTTCGCGTCATCGACCAGTCGCCGCTGTTTTCTGGCGCGACGCTGACGTCTGCGATCACGACTGATGCGAACGAGCGCAAGGATCGCTTCAGCATTCTGTTCAAGCTGCGTGGCGCCCGCGCGGCGCGGCCGGCCGCAAGATCCCGGCCTGCGCCATGATTGGGAATCTGAAATTGGCGCGCGGAACGCCCTTCCTGGCATTCAACGCGGCCGCCATCCTTTTCACAGCCATCTTCATCTTCGCGCCCATCATGGGTCACTTTGCCGCCAGGGGCGAAGAGATTTCGGACCATGCGGCACAGCTTGCGCATTTCCAGAACGTGACGCGTGCGGCAAAGAAGTCGGCCGTCAGCGTCGGGCGAACAGGCGATCCTTTCCTTCCCGGCAATGAAGAGCGCGTTGCCAGTGCCGATCTGCAGGCCAGCCTGAAATCGATGGCCGCGAATGCCGGTGTCAATCTGCTCGCGATCCGCGGATTGCAGGGCGGCCGGTCTCAGCCCTTGCACCTGATTGCCGTCAGCGTCGAGCTCGAAGGGCCGTTGAAGGCCATTCGCGACATGATCTTCGCGATCGAGAATCAGACGCCGCTGTTGTTTGTCTCCTCCGCCTCGTTCCGCAGCCTGGCGGATGGGGAGGACGGTCCGATCAGGGCGGAGTTGAGGGTTCAGGGCGCTATCCGGGACGGCCCGCAACCACCCGGTGACCGGGCGGTGGACGGCCAACAAGCCGGCCGCCGATCGACCCTGGTGGAGCGGACGCCATGACGTCGTTGGCCCAGATGGTTCAGCTTCGGCTGGCGGGCATGACCGGCTCGCCGCGACAATTCGTAAGCTCCCGGCTCGCCGCCATGCTCGGACGGGCCGAACTGCCCGGCCGAAGCGAATTGGTGGCGCTGCGGCCCGCGACGCGTGTCCTCATCATCGGCCTTGCGGCCGTCATCGGGCTGGCCGCGGTGGCAACGTTCAGCGCGGTGATTTCGCTCGAGCTCTCGACGGTCACGGCCCCGACATGGCTTGGCAGCCGCGGCTCGGCCGCCAAGGTCGCCGGTGCGCGCGCCTCTGCAGGCTTTGAGAACATCCTGCAGCGACCACTGTTCTCGCGGAACCGGCAGATATTTGTCGCGGCGGAGCTGGCCCCCGCGCCGCCGCCGATGGCGGCGGCATTGGACTCCGGAATTTCCCTGAAAGGGGTGTTCATGAGCGACGGGGTGGCCAAGGCGTTCCTGATGACGTCGCAAAATCCGGTGGGCGTGTGGGTTCAAGTCAACGGCCAGATCGATGGCTGGCGCGTCGCCGCGGTTACGCCGGAGCAGATCGTGTTGGAGGGGCAGGGCGAAAAGCTGACCGTTCCTCTGCATGCGAGCGGGAGATGATACGCGCGCTCCGCAAAACCTGCGACCGTACCGGCCGCTTTTTCGGCGACACGCTGGCGTGGCAGCCGTCCGGGCGGCAATACGTCGTCGTGGCATGGGGCCTGATCGCCGGCGCGATCTGGCTCGCTATCAGCCTTGCAGGCGATCCTGGCTGGACATTCCCGGCCTTCGCAGGCTGCTACCTCGTCGTTCTCTTGGCCAGCGTATGCGCCATAGACGGCCGTTACGGCATCATTCCGGACAGCATGGTCCTGGCGCTGGCCGCAGGCGGAGCGCTACAGGCCTATCTGTGGGGCCCGGCAGACGTCTGGTCGCGCGGGGTGGAGGCTGCGCTGGTCTTTGCTGCCGCAGCCCTGTTCCGCGCCTGTTATCGCTGGCTGCGAGGCCATGACGGGCTGGGTTTTGGTGACGTGAAATTTGTCGCGGCGGGCACCTTTTGGATCGGCGCGGAAGGAATCCCGGGCTTGCTGTTGATCGCGGTTGCTTCCGCCCTGGTCAGTCTGCTGATCCTGAGAGCGCAAGGACATGAGCTGGATCGCAAGCAGGCGATCTCGTTCGGCCCGCACCTTGCCATCGGCCTCTGGTGGATCTGGGTTTTAGGGCAACAGGCAGTTTAAAGCCTGTCGGGTTCTCAGGAAAGTACCGTAGGCATAACGAACCAAAGAAGAAACCGCCCAAAGGCGGCTTCCCACTTTGCCTTCAAAGAAGATCAGGCGACTCGTATAGCAGGCCTGGACTTCCGCCGATGGGCGATGAAGCCAACGCCAGCGAAGCCGAGAATCATCATTGCCCAAGTCGAGGCTTCCGGAACAGCCGTCACCGCAACATTATCAAGCGCCGGCCCATAACAGCAATTCTGCCCGGACGTGCTGTTGAAGGACAATACGGTTGTCGTCGAAGTCGCCGTGAAGTCCATGAAATAGGAAGCCCAATTCATGTTGCCGTGGCTATTCGGCGGCACATTAAAATTGTAGTTGAAAAAGCCGCTGATCGCGTCAGCAGTAACCTTCAGCTGCCTAGAATCCGGATGACCGTCCAAGTGATCCGGATTCGCTGAAAGATCGAACGTCAACCGATAGGCTTGACCGATCACGGTGGTTATCGATTGCTGAACCCCACCCAGCGCGAGACCATTCATGTCTACGCTATGAGTACCGTCGCTCGCCTGCCAATAACCATTGATCCAGTCGACGCTACCAACCACGGTCCAGCCGGTGATCGAGCTCGACGAACCAGGAATCGTTGCGAAATTGCCCGAGGCAGGATTGTTGGTCCCGAATTCAAAGCTTCCGTTCGTCACAATGTCTGCGCGAGCGGCACCGGAACAAAAAACCGCTGCTATAACAGCAGCCGCAATAAATGTCTTTTTCATTCCCCAGCCTCATTAGTATGAGTTGGAATCAGTTCATTAATATTTAAATACTATTAATAACCTTGGCTGGAAGTTCTTGCGATGTCAAGTAAGTCTGCAGCACTCCAACTCAGATTATTGCGCAGAAACCTTGAGCGCTGGCCCAATAGACGGCAAATCGCGATCGGATACGCAGTTCAAGAACCAAAAGCCGCTTCGAGGGGCGGGGCGATCGTCACGTTGTCCAACAGGCCGTCTAAGCTGGATGTACTGGAAACTCGAATCGCGGAATTGATTTCAGGACGGACGTTCCTTTGCCGACCATAACCGCCGCGCAGTTCTCGCAAAGGCGATACCGGCGGTGCCGCCCGCCATTTTTTCCAGCGCATCGATCAATGTGCCGTGCCGGTCCGGTGTCACGGTCTGCAATATCTCCAGCAGGACCGCGGTGCCGAAAACCATGCAGCAAACCAGGATCAGGCGCCGAGGGTAGGCAAACCCGAACAGGGCGCCGAGGATGGCAAACGCGATCACGTGCTCGAAATGCGCGTAGGTCTGCATCGCCGGCCGCATCAGGAATGGCGAGAGCTCGAAATAGATCGCATAAACAAAACCGACATGCGTCAGCGTGGCATAAGCAATCGCGATGACCGCGATCCACGCCGCAACAATGGCAAGCTGGGCAATACGTCTGTTCATCGTGGCGTTTTGCACCGGTCCAATGCTTCTTTCGAGATAATTGGATCTTTAACCTTACCTCACCCGACCCGCGGGGCGGTAAATTTTCCGATAAGGGAAACCATCGACTGCGGGGCGATCGCTTAGGCGAAGTCCAATGGATTTTCGCTAAGATTGCCGAAACACAAAATCAACAAAGATGAGTGGGGTCGGGGTGTTTGTGGATCGGCGAAAAAGCGAACGTCGCGCCTGCCACGGGGCGGCAAAGATTCAGTTGGGGGTCGGCTCGCTGCCGCGCGATTGCACGATCACGGACATATCTGACGGCGGTGTGCGGATTATCGCTGAAAATCTCGATGTGCCGGACGAATTCACGCTGATCTTCTCAACCGGCCGCCCGCGACTGTGCCGGTTGGCCTGGCGCATCGGGTGCGAATTCGGCGCTCAGTTCATCGACCATCTGGCCACAGCTTCGTCACACCATTCCGCTCCGCGGGGTAGCGCAAGGACGCCGGAATATGCGTAAAGCAAGTTCAGCTCTGTTTGCGCTTTGCCTGGCGCTTGTGATCGTCCCTGAAGTGGCGGCAGCGGACGGTACATTTGTCGTCGTCCCGGGATTTCGCGGGATTGGTTATCCAGGCAGCTTTGGCTACGCGCGCCTCTACGGTCATCCATTTGATGACGGCTACGATTATCCGTTCGGCTATGGCGAATATGCCGAGTACGGTCCATGGGCTTATCGCGGCGAGGCTGCCTGCTATGTGCTGCGCCGCGTCTGGACTGGCAGGGGCTGGCGGCAACGAGCGGTCAGAGTCTGTGATTGAGCGCAGGCTTCGAGACGGCGCGACGTCCGTCCTCAGACCAGCCTAGAAATCAAACGCCCAGGCGAGGCTATGCAGAAGCAGCCACGACCAGCCGATCATGGCTGTGGCGATAGCAAACAGGTAGGCGCCCCTGGTAACGGTCGAACGCATGAGGTTACTTCGCGACGAACCGATTGACGGCGGCCGGCGCCTGCAGCGCGGCCTGGGTCTGGCATATGGCCCGACGCAACCTCAGCACTTCAGCGTAGCGGTCTCTCAGCGACTTCGTGGTCGGCAATGCCCGGACGTTCTTGGGTCTGCTCAAAGGCTGGCGCTTCACGTAATACCCCGCAAGGTGATGCAATCAATTCGGCCGAATTCGGTAACTCGAAAACAACCATAGTTTCTCGCAGGCCATTCGCAACGCAACTCGCGCGTTAAGCTTGATAGCCGCGGAAAAAGTTAAATCGGGAACTTTGCGCTGACGCTTGAGCGATGCTTCGCCCGATCTCGGCGCGCGCCATGGCTGCTAAAAAACCTCATCCTGGGGAGCCCGCGAGATGCGGGCGTCTCGAATGATGCAGGCCACGGACGGGGCCGCATGATTCGAGCCGCGCTTCGCGCTCCTCACCATGAGGGGTTTGTGATGCCAGTAAGGTTAGCCGGAGCGATCCCAGCTTATTTGGAGGACGCCCCAAGTGCTCCACCGACGTTCGTACGCCAGGGCCAAGTCGAAAGTATGCGCTCGGCGTCGGCTTCGAGAAGTTTCTGTTTCGTTACGACTTCCTCCTTCACCGCGCTGAGGTCTTCATCCTGATAGAAGAAATCGGAGCAGCGTGAATTGTAGTCGTTTGCAAGCGCGTTATAGGCGCGGATGTCTTCGGGGCCTCGAACCTGCTGCTTCACGACACGCAGCCGTTCTTCCTGGAAGCGGCAGTAACGAACATATTCTCGCGCGAAGCGCTGGCCCTTGCCGACGGGGGGAAGCAATTCCGGCTCTGCCTTCGTCTCGGGCGGATTGGATGCTGAGGCGACGGAGAATGCCGCTTCTCTATCGAAAGCCCAATACGCAACCAGAAACCCAAGCATGACCAGCAGCGCTGCGGCCGCGAGCGCGTCCTTTCTGACATGATGGAAGCCGGCGTTCTGTACCGGCACCGCAAGGCCCTGGTCCTGTACGATAGCGGTCGAACCGGCCTGCAGCATTTCGCGCAGTATTTCCCCGACTTCGGCGAGGCGTGCAGCCGCATCCGGAATTGACTCGAAAGCGGCGAGGGCGTGTTTCAGAACCTGCTGTGCCGTACGGTAATGCCGCTGGCTGCTGAGATCGCCGAGCAAGTCAAAGACGCGACCAGGAGTGATATTCGTTTTGCCGTCGCTGAACCCCTGGCGTGCGTCCAGCAATAGCAGGGGCTCGCATAGCGAAGTCCAGAGATGCAGCGCATCGGCCAGTTTCTCAACCGATGACGCATCGCCCGGTCGTTGCTCCAGCGCTTGACAGGCGCTGTCGACCTGCTGATCCGCCTTGGAGCGCATCTCCGCAATCGCTTGCCGATAGGCGTCCAATAGCAGCGAATGCGTTTGAATGAGCGTCGGTTCGCGGGTTGCGAGGATCCGGCGAGTAGCTTCCAGCAGCGGTCCTGCGGCTGCTTCGATTGGATCGTAGGCCTCAATAACGGCCACGCAATGTGCGTCCAGGAGATCGTACAGTCGATCCCTCACGCTCGCCAGGGAGGGCGGAGGCCAACCGGCCCGATTCCGGAGCGCCTGCAAGGTCTGATAGATTTCCATCACATCGATGGAATTGTGCGCGTCGATCAGGCCAAGGAGCAGTTCGCTGGAAGCGCCGTGCCGCGCCGCGTGACGCGCAATGAAGTTGGCCGTTGAGAGCGGCGCAAACTGAACCGATGTTTGCAGGACGTCGTCGGAAGCATCGGCGGGCCAATCGGTGTAGAAGAGGTCAACGCGATCGGGCGTGCTGCCGAGAGGATAGGAGAGCTCGCTCGCCAGACGTCTGACCGGATCCAGAACAACTGTAGATGCCTCCGCCAGACTTGTCTCCGGCGCGACGTGCATCTCGCGTGCCCGGCCGAGAGCGGACTGGATTTCCAATGCCGTTGCGCCAGGATCGATTCCGAGGAGGCGGAATGGCTGAGCTGACGGATCAAATCTGGAGGGCAAGATGGTGTTGGCCGAATTGATTGCCATATCCAGGATTCCCGACGTGCTCTCCGCTGGCGCAACCATGTGGAATGGTTACGGCGAGCCGCCGATGGAGACGGTTGATGTATCAGCCACGTCGAAGTCGTTTCTGAGCCGCACGCCGATCTCTTGCACCCGGGAACGCCCGACCTCGCGATCGATACGGGGGCCGGCTTCCGGCCGAATCGTCAGCATGGCATTCCAGGGGTTTGACCCATAGACCGTAACGACAAATCCGCGAGCAAAGCAACCATCGATGGTGCGCAGCGACTTCATGATGAGGCCTGCGATTTCATCCGCATTACGAATCTGTTTGCCGACTGCGCCGGTGGCCGGGGCGGGCTGGGTGTCCGGATCAGCTTGCTTGCTGGGTGGAAGCGGAGGCGGCAGGCTCTGGCTGCCGATTTTGGCTGCGGCCGGCGGTCCGTCGGAAGCGTCTGGCGGCGGCTGTTCGGAACGAGCTTCGTTCGCGATACTCTTCGGTATGGCCGCGACCTTTGGGCAAATTCTATCAGGCTTCGACCAATCTGCTCTTCGGCGGGACATAACGAAATCCCGGGATCAGGTTTGAAAATCACGAGGTCAAGGCCGGATTCTTAACGTCGATCACCTTGAAGCCTTTGAAAAACACGCTGTGCCGGATTGAATCGGAAAGGTGCTGCGGAGGCGTGGTATCTTCCTTTCCCGCGAGAATGACCCGCAGCCGCCAGAGTGACAGGCCCGCAATTCTGCAGATGTCGACCATGGCCGCGTAGAATGCGCCGTAATTCTTCAGGAAGTGGCGCCTGCGCGCTTCCAGGAGATAGGGGGGCAAACGCTTCGGTTTGCTGTTCACGCCGGTCGACTGACCGACGAGGTGCACCACACGGCTTGCCGGAACATACCAACTCGGCCAGCCCCTCTTCTTGGCATTGAAGCAATAGTCGATGTCGTCGAAATAGGTGAAATAGCCTTCGTCGAGCAATCCCGTCGCTTCCATCGTCTCGCGCCGGATGATCATGCTGGCGCCGGAAACCCAATCTGTCTCGAAAGCATGATCGACCACGGGAGGGGCCACCACCCACCGGCTCAGGAGCTTGCTGACCAACCCAAGCTTCAGGCTGCCTTCGAACTCGCCCAGCGGTGTTTGAAAACGGAACGCCGACCGTTGTGGCGTGCCGTCGGGCTCTTCGAGCCGGCTGCCGGCGATTCCGACTTTCGGATTATCGTCCATGAAGTCGACAAGCGCCTTGAAGGCGTTCGGCCGGACGATCGTATCGGAATTGAGTAGCAGGAAATATTGCGGCTTGTCGGCAGATTCCAGCGCCGGCCGTAGGATCGCATTGTTACCGCCAGTAAAGCCGAGATTTACGTCGAGCGCCTTGAGCGTGCACCAGGATGACCAGCCATTGTCCTCGATCGTCCGCCGCAGGAGTTCGGCGGAACCATCTCCCGATCCGTTCTCGCAGATCGCGACATGGATGTCGGGGACGCTGGCGATTTCCTTTGCGACCGAATGCAGGCAATCAATCGCAAGCTGGGTGACGCGATAGTTAACAATGACAACGAGCAATTTCACGGGATGAGCCCAGTTGGTGCAAGCAATCGGCGATCATTAATCTTGCAGGCGGGAAAAGAAAAGACGTCTTTCGGCCTATTATTTTAATGCATTGGGATAAACGTTAAGGGCGGCCATCGTACCTCCGGCATACTGCCTGTTTGCATCGGGTTGTAGGCCTATCGCAATGCCGACGGAGACGACGTTGACATCGGCGAAAGCGCGCCGCGGGATCGCAGTTTTTGGCGCAGCCGGTCGATCAGCAGGTAGATCACCGGCGTCGTGTACAGCGTCAGTATCTGGGAGACGAACAAGCCGCCGATGATGGTGATGCCGAGCGGCCGGCGCAGCTCGGTGCCGGGGCCGGTGGCGATAACCAGCGGAATGCCGGCAAACAGCGCCGCCATCGTGGTCATCAGAATCGGGCGGAAGCGGGCGCGGCAGGCCTCGAAGATCGCGTCCGCCGATGACAGGCCGCGGCTGCGCTCGGCATCGAGCGCGAAATCGACCATCATGATACCGTTCTTCTTGACGATGCCGATCAGCAGGATGATGCCGACGAAGGCGATCACGGTGAGCGGCGTGTTGGTCACCTGCAGTGCCAGCAGCGCCCCTAAACCGGCAGACGGCAAGGTCGAGATGATCGTGATCGGATGGGCCAAGCTCTCATAGAGCACGCCGAGCACGATATACATCGCCACCAGCGCGCCGAGGATCAATAGCGGCTGCCGTCCGCTGGTCTTGTTGAAATCGCCGGCGTTGCCGTCAAAACTGCCGCGAATGCCCTCCGGCATATGCAGTTCATCGACCGCACGCTGAATGTTCGAGATCGCGGTCTCGAGCTGGACGTTTGAGACAATATTGAAGGACACCGTTGTCGACGGGATCGACTGAGTATGATTGATCGCCAGCGATGCTAGGCCACGGTCATAGCGAACGACCGCAGACAGCGGCACCTGCGCGTCGTTGGCGCCTGCTACGAAGATGCGATCGAGATTGGCGGGGTCGCTCTGAAATTTCGGATCGATCTCCATCACGATCATGTATTGGTTGCGCTGGGTATAGATGATCGAAATCTGCCGTTGCGCGAACGCGTTGTTCAGGGCGTCATCAATGTCCTTGACGCGAACTCCAAGTGTGGCCGCGGCATTGCGATCGATCCTCACCATAAGCTGGAGCCCGGCAGCATCGCGGTCGGTGGAAATGTCGGCAATGCCCTCGACGGTTTCCATGCGCTTGGCCACGATCGGCGCCCATTTCTTCAGCAGATCGACGTCGACGCTCGAGACCGTGTACTGGTAGTCGGAGGAGCTGCTTTGACGCCCGCCGGCCCGAATATCCTGAGCGGGGAACATGTAGAGCCGTACACCCGGCATCGTTTCCAGCTTCTCGCGCAAGCGCTCGATTACAAGCTGCGTGGTCAGCCCGGGTCGCTCCTGCGGCGGCTTGAGGCTGATGAAGAATAGCCCCCGGTTTGCGGTCATGCTGCCGAGGATCGAGCCGACCCCCGCCACGGCGTCGTCCGATTCAAGGGCATCCTCGAGCTGTTGCTGAAATCTGGTCATCGACTGGAACGAGGTGTCGGATGAAGCCTGCGACGCACCGACGATGAGGCCGCTGTCGTCGAGCGGAAAGTAACCCTTCGGGATCTTGATATAGAGCACCACTGTCAGCGCGATCGTGGCAAAGAATACGAGCAAGGTCAGGAACGGGAAACCCAGCACAGCCCGAAGGGTCCAGGCGTAAAAGGTGACGATGCGCGACAGCGTGCCCTCGACCAGACGGTCGAACCAGGTCGCGCGATCCGACGTGGCTTCCTTGATGTAGTGCGCGCAGATCATCGGCGTGATCGTGAGCGAGACCAGGGTCGAGACCAGAACAGCAAAGGTCAGCGTCAACGAGAACTCGCGGAGCAGGCGGCCGGCGATCCCATCCATGAAGATCAGTGGCGTAAAGGCCGCGATCAGGGACAGGCTGATCGCGAGCACGGTAAAGCCGATCTGCCTAGCGCCCTCCAATGCAGCCGGATAGGGCGTCAGACCGTGTTCGAGGTTGCGATACATGTTCTCGATCATGACGATGGCATCGTCGACCACGAAGCCGACGGAAATCGCCAGCGCCATCAGCGACAAATTGTCGATCGAGAAGCCGGCGAGCCACATCCCGGCGCAGGTGCCGGCCAGCGCCAGCGGCACCGAGACGCCGGCCGCAATGGTCGGCGTCAGCCGCCGCAGGAAGGCGAACACCACCATCATCACCAGGAAGACGGCTGCCAGCAGCGTGAACTGCATGTCGAGCACGCTGGCACGGATGGTGCCAGTGCGGTCGACCAGCGTCGATATCTCGAGGCCGGCGGGCAGCCATCGCTTCAGCTCGGGCAGCAAGGCCTTTACGCGATCGACGGTCTCGATCACGTTGGCGTCGCCCTGCTTGGTGATCTGGATCAGCACCGCGGGCTGCTTGTTAAACCAGGCGCTCGAGCGGTGGTTGCGGACGGAATCCTCGACCTCGGCGACGTCAGCAAGGCGGACGAAATTGCCGGCCGAGCTCCTGATGATGATGTCGCGGAATTCGGCCGCGGTGCGCATCTGCTGGTTGGTCGAAATCGTCTCGCTCTGGCGGCCGCCGTCGAAGATGCCGACAGGCCCGAGCGGATTGGCGTTGATGATGGCGAGCCGCACGTCGTCGGTCGCGATATCGGCATTCGACAGCGCCACCGGGTTGAGCGCGATCCGCACCGCTGGCTGATCGGCGCCGGAGACGGTGACCTCGCCGACGCCGGGCACCTGCGAGATGCGCTGAGCGATCACGGTGTCGGCGACATCGTACATCGCGCTCGCCGGTAGCGTTTTCGATGTCAGCGCCAGCACGAACATCGGCGTCGCCGACGGGTTCGCTTTCTTGAAGCGCGGCAGCGACGGCAGGTCGCTCGGCAAATCCGCCAGCGACGCGTTGATCGCGGCCTGCACGTCGCGCGCTGCGCGGTCGATGTTGCGGCCGATCGCAAATTGCAACTGGATGCTGGTAGAGCCGAGCGAACTCGTCGAGGTGATCTGCTCGATGCCCGCGATCTGGCCGAGCCGGCGCTCCAGCGGCGCGGCGACGGTCGCCGCCATTACCGCGGGATCGGCGCCGGGGCGGGTGGCGAACACCCGGATCATCGGAAAATCGACGTTGGGAACCGCCGAGACCGGCAGGAAGGAATAGGCGACCATGCCGGCCAGCAAGAGCCCGACCGCCAGCAGCGTGGTGCCGACCGGCCGGCGGATGAACGGCTCGGAAATCGAGGCCATGCCAAATCCCATCCATTGCGCGCCCTCGCGCGGACGCCGAATGCTCTGCTTCTGCTGGCCGGCGTGTCGAATTAAATGATTGTTCCGGCCGGCGTCAGTTTAATTTGGTATTTACCAGACAGTGGCCGTCCCTCAACAAGCCTTTCAACAATTATACCTAGCTTTCCTGATATACGTTACTTGACGTTGACTGTCTTCGAAGCCGGTTCCATTCGTAAACCCTTTGGACACCGGCGGACAACAGTATCGCTCGCGGAAATTCACGAAGATGAATTCAGGGGCGATTAGGATGTTGGGCAAGACACTGGACAGGGCGCGAAATCGTGCCGGGAAGCAGCTTCTAGTCGGGGCGTTGCGCTCCCGCGCCCGCAAAAATGCGGGCTATACGTTGCTCGAACTGCTGGTCGTGATGGGCATCCTGGCGGTTCTGACAGCGATCGCAACGCCGCAGCTGATGGGATATTTCGGCCAGGCCAAAACCCAGTCGGTGCAACTCCAGATCGAGAATATCGGCACCGCGCTCGAGCTCTATTATATGGAAAACGGCGCCTATCCGAGCGCCAGCGCCGGCCTGAAAGCCCTGGTCGAGGCGCCGCCCGAGGCCCCGCGCTGGAACGGCCCGTATTTGAAGAAGGCGAAGAATCTGCTCGACCCCTGGGGCCGGGCCTATCAATATGCCGTCTCCGACGGCCAGTACGAGGTTTATTCGCTGGGGCCCACCGGCAAGGCGACCTCGGCGTCTGTAGTCCAGTCATCATACCGCAATTCAGGAAGCTAGCCGGAGCGGTGAGGCGAGCAATATTTTCCCGCGCCGAGAGTCGTTAGATGCGCCAGCGTTTAGTTTGTGCCAAACGCTTGCAGCGATCCAATGCAAGAAGGGCGGATATCGTTCTGTCCGCGTGGTCGCACCCATCACTTGGTGGATCAAGTGAGTGCGGGCCCTTTGGCGCGACGATGCGAGCATGCAAAGTCATGCGAGCTGCCGTGCGCCACCACACTCCGAATTTTCGCTCTCAGGTAGGCTGCAATCGCGCTGCGCGACGCCTGACAAGGAAAGGCGGAACAGCGGTCGCAACGTTGCGGATCCAATTCTTTACCCGTCAAACGTCACGCTGCGAGATGTTGGATATCGCCTCGAAACATTGGTCGTGAAGGATTTAAGCGAGGCGAGCGATCTGGCGGAAAACCAGGTAACGAAATCGTCGCCTGCTTGGGCGCTTGACACACGGCGTCAGCTAGCTGGTTTGGTTAACTACGCGAATCATGTACATTAAACCCATTCGCTGGGGGCTATGTCGTGAAATTCAAATCAAAGGTATCCGATTTTATGACGCTGATAGCGATATTTATCGCTTTATCGTCTGGGGCCGCGCATGCGGCACTTTTCAACTTCAGTTATAGTTTTCCGACATCCGATATACTGAACTTCCCAAGCGGAATAACCTCCGCTTCGGGTCAAATCACGGCGACCGATAAAGGCGGCGGCGTGTTCCTTGCCACTGCCATAACGGGATTTTGGAATGGGGAAACCATCACCGGGCTCATAGCCGTTGGAGGCTACCAAGGTATCAACGACAATTTGATTTTTCCTTCCTCGTATCCCGTTCTTAATTATAATGGAATTGCGTTTTCGGTATCTGGTCCGACCAATGCAGTAAACGTCTATTATTATCCTACCCTCGGCTACACGGAAGATTTTCCGAGCGTTGGCGTTTCCCCAATTTTCAATTTGACCGTTGCCGTCCCTGAGCCCTCTACTTGGGCGATGATGATCCTAGGCTTCGCGGGGATTGGCTACATAGCATACCGGCGTCGTAAGGCCGTGGCCACCGCTGCCTGACCATGTCGAAATTGCAATCACAGAGACCGCCGCGCTGGCGGTCTTTTTTTGCGCTAAGACCAGAACAGGATTAATCACGTCTAGATTGAACTTTCATCAGCAGCAGTTGGTTTGGGGTTTTGTACGCCAAGCGGACGCTGAGTCCTTTCCTTGCCAAAGTCGGTAGATCGATCTCGAACGTCCCTTCTGTCCTTGGAAGGCGAACGGCTGGTGGTGGCCGAAACGTTGCCGCTCGTTGGCGAGGTCGCGCAGCCGGCCGCACGCTAAGCCGCGCCTGGAGGCGGTAACGGAGCTTCCGATCCGCGTCGACGATCGAGCAGGCCTGTCGTTCCGTGAGTCCACTATTTTTGAAAAGGAGTTCGCGAAGGGCGCGCACGGAGCATCTGCTCGGCCAGTAGCCGCTTCAGCTTCACATTCTGCTCTGAAGCCCCCGTAGCCGCTCTGCCTCACCCAAGCCGCCGAATCTGGCCTTCCAGATCATCGACCGTTGCCCCGGAGATCCGTGCGCGGGGCCAAGGACACCACTGGGGCATGCTTTCCAACCCACCTGCGTAAAGATTGACATCGACCACTGGGCCGCCAAAGCGAAGCACCCGTGGACAAACGGTCGGGTTGAACGAATGAACCGACCATCAAGGATGCAACCGTCTGAAAGCTACGACCAGCTCCATCAGCGTCTGGCCGACTTTGCCTCAGCTTACAACTTCGGTTGAATGCTCAAGACGAACGCAATCCCTTACGTGTTCTTTCTAAGCTTGAGCTTCCCCGGCCGCAATGTTTCTCCACCAAATCCCGAGACTTAAACTTGGCCAAAACAAAAAGAAGCCGCCCGGATGAGCGGCTTCTTTAGCAACGGCTGTTCTTCCGAAGTTAAGAGAGGCGGAACTTTACAGTATTGGTCGCGTTCCGGCGCCGATACCCCAGAAAGCCAATACCTAAGAAACCAAGGATCATCATAGCCCAGGTCGAAGCCTCTGGCACAGCCTGGATAGAAATATCGTCGATCACAAAATCCGCATCAGGCGAACCTTGGAAGCTGGGGTTAAAATTCAGAGCAAATATGTAGGGACCAGCAGCTCCCGCAGTGAACATGGCAGAATAAAACGTCCAGTTTGTCGGCAAAGCTTTCGAGCTAAAAACCGGCGACAACTCGTCAGTGTTCGACGTTGAGGACTGAAGAGTGGCGTCGAACGGGTTCTTCTTGCCGTTGTCGGTCGAATATACCTCGAAGCTCACCAGGTATTGCTTGCCCGGGTCCAAAATGACTGACTGAGAAATGAACTCGGCCTTAGAGTCGCCAACGAAGTATGCACCGGAATTATTTGAGGGCGTCGGATTCGGAACGATCTCGCCGAAGGCGCCAGTCGGATAGTTACTACTTTGATTATACGCGATAACCACCTGAGGGTGGTCGTCTCCGACGGGGCTTGACAAGTTCCAGCCCGCAAAACTGCCGGATTCAAATCCCCCGTTGGTAATAAGCTCTACAGCAGCCTTGCTCGGACCACATGCGAGCAGCAAGCCGGTCACCGCCGTGAATGCAAAATTAAATACCTTAACTTTCATTAAACCCTCCATAAACCGACTTTTAATTATTTAACTAAACAAAAAAGCAATGTCAACCGCAGTGCACCCTTTTTGAATGGTCTCAACCAATATTTAACTACAGGGCAACTTACCGCGAGGCTATTGGAAGGGCAAGCCAAAGGTTCGTATTCAGCGCGAACTCAGGCCGCGATCAACGTATATTGGGATGCGCGCCTGTAGATGCGTTGCAAAAAATTAGACAATTAAATCAGAAGCTTAGAGTTTTAGGATTAATCCCGCTAGCAGCCCGACGGCCACAAGGGAAAAGCCGAGGATGCAAGCCCAATTCCCAGTAGGCTCGGTGAAAAAGGTCGACCTGTTCCTGGCAATCGGCAGGTCAACGAAGCGGTAGTGGCACCAGCTCATTAGTAGAGCTGCTCCGAGGCCCGACGACCAAGCCAGAGGCGCGCTCGTGTGTTTCAGAAGGAAGTGCGCAATAAAAAGTCCAACCCAATGGTTCAGATAAAATGAAAAGGACATACCGCCCAACACTTTTCCAATTTCGTTTTGCTTCCCCTCAAGAGCCATGAGACTAACAATGCAAACGGCGATCAGCGGGAATATCGTGGGGTAGGTGACAAAACCGGCGGCCATTAGTGTGACTGCAGAGGCTGCAACAAAAGATATCATCGCAAGTCGCTTCGGCGTGCCGTACCATACACCGAACCGTTCGCGGCTTATCGCAAACAAAACGCCAAACGCGATGGCAGCGAAATCGTGTGCAATGAAGCAATTCAAGGTCACTACCGCGATGAGCAGGGCGACCGAAAGCCACTGGGGCATAAACAAGAGCACAAAAGGAATAAGCAAATAAAACTGCTCTTCGACGCATATGGACCAAAAATGGTTTCCTGTTCCATTTAGTGGCATCTGCGTCATTGAGGCCGCCAATTGTGGCGGTCCGAACCAGTTGTAAACGAACGTGATCTTGTAGAAGAAAAACTCCCATAATTTGGGATCGAAAAGATTCTGCTTGAGCATGGTCACTGCGAGCAACAGCAGAATCGCGATCAAGTAAGGTATCCAGATTCGGGTCGAGCGGTTGAAATAGAAGCGCGCCAGATCACCTCGGCTGGATTTGAGAAGAATTCCGCCGATGAGAAATCCGCTCAGGGCGAAAAAAATCTGCACGCAGGCATTGCCAATATTGTCGGCAAAATGGGCATGCGAAACGAAAACACCTATCGCAAGGACGATTCGGAGATAATCAAAAGCGGGGAAGTAAATGGGGGCAACCCGGGAGTGGGATTGGCCATGGCTGAGCGCTGCATGTTGAAAATTCATTGACTAATGCTATGGGAAACTGCTCGGCTCGCCTAGGGTCTTTTACCTAACGGGGATTTCCCTCGGCATGGTTAGTGGATTCGTCCATATGCAACGATATGGGGAAGCGTGGCGTGATTGTCCGGAAGCCTATGCGCCTTGCTCGACGATTTACAATCGCTTGACCAAATGTCGCTTGAAGAGATGATTTTCAGCATGTTTTTTTCCAGCAAGATGCCAGGATTGCGATGAGGCTGGGATATCTCGTTCCCGAGTTTCCGAGTCAAACGCATATTTTCTTTTGGCGGGAAATCCAAGCGCTGCGGGCGGCTGGCGAAGATGTAATCCTTCTGTCCACGAAAAAGCCTCCCGCATCGGTCACGCGTCATGAATTCGCCTCGATGGCGATCGCGCAGACGCACTACTTATTTCCGCCTTCGACCACCGCTCAGGTGGCTTGGGCGATGGGCGGACTGTCCGGATTATCGGCAGGGATAGACTATATTCAACAAATCCAGGACCGGGGTTGGCGTAGCCGCCTCAAACATTTTGGATTGCTGGCCTCGGCAATTGACTTGGTCCGTTGGGCTAAGGACAACACAATCGACCATATTCATGGGCATTCCTGCGCAAATTCAGCGCATCTATTGGCGATATCGCGTCGTATGGGAGGGCCCCCGTACAGTCTTACCCTTCATGGTGACCTGGATGTCTATGGGACGGACCATCAACTGAAAATGGCCGAGGCTAAGGTTGTTTTCGTCGTCGGGGCTCATTTGCGCGATCAGTTGTTGCGAATCGGGGTGCCTGAAGACAAGATTGTTGCAACGTTCATGGGCATTGACTCAGCTCGGCTGGCAACTCTGGGAACAGAGCGAAGGAGTCACGTGCCCGGCGAACTTCGACTGGCAACCGTCGCTCGTTTGGATCCAGCAAAAGGGCATTTTCACGCACTAGCTGCAATCGCGCGCGCCCGTGAGGCTGGTCTGAACGTCAGCTATACGATCGCAGGTGGAGGCTTTTATAGAAGTGCGATTGTGTCGAAGGTCGAAGAGCTGGGGTTGTCTGACTGTGTGGAACTGACCGGCACGCTTTCGGAGACTGAGGTCTGCTCCTTGTTGTCAAAAGCGGACGCCTTTGTCTTGTCCAGTTTTGGAGCCGGCGAGGCGTGGCCTGTTTCCGTGATGGAAGCAATGGGAGCTGGCCTGCCCGTGATATCGAGCGATATCGGTGCCACATCCGAGATGATCGTATCGGGCGTGGATGGGATTCTGGTTCCGCAAAAGGATGAAACCGCGATATTTAATAATATCTGCTCGCTTGCGAACAACATTGAGGCGCGAGTGCAGATGGGGCATGCAGCTAGGAGAACCGCAAGTCAGCGATTCGACGTCAATACAACGGCGCGTGTTTTAAGAGATGCCGTCGCAGAAGGTGGCCTTGGTTCAGAAGGTCGGTCGTAAGAAATAGAGCCGGTTTTGGTTAGATTGCTTTCGAGCTAATTCAATTCCGCTCGCAAGTCCATGCAGCGAGGCATCGCCCCTGCTTCGATCGACAACGCTGGCGAATCCCTGGTGGAGATAACGCGATTTGCTCAAGGTGCTCGTTCATTCGGCGGAAGTTTTGCTACAATGGCGAAATGTGATTGCGAAAATAAGATGTTTCCGGCGGAAGAGGCTGGGCGTGTTGGGTACATAAATATCTGCTCTGCCTGCCGAGCAATTTCACCGTAATTGTCGAACAGCGAATATGGATACCACCAGCCGTCTTCTTCCGAGTATCCGCGCCGGTCAAATCCTTGGCGAACATAAGTCGCTGCGCTTAGCAGTCCGCATAATCTGAGCCCCATCCTCAAGCGACGCGTCAGGTCGCCGCCGAAAGCATAGTTGTTGTGGTCGCTTATCAGGATCGCCTTGCGGGCAACGCGAAACATTTCAGCGATAACTTTCGCGGGGTTGTCGACGTGGTGCATGATGCCGGTTGCAGTTACCAAGTCCATCGACTTGTCATCAAAAGGAATATTTTCGCCGGAACCTTGAAGTAGGTTCGCACCAGAAATCTTTTGAGCGGCGATCGAGAGCATACTGTCCGAAGGCTCGAGTCCGTTGAGTTGAATCTTTGGGTTAGTTTGTGCGACCCACGCCAATCCTCTTCCTGTACCGCAACCGACGTCTAGCACCGATTCTACATTGTTGCCGACTAGTGGCCATCCGATCTCAAAGGCTCTGGTGTGTTCCGGTTCGCTATCACCATGCGTCGCATCGTAGGTCGATGCGGTTGCGTTATAGTAATCAGTCGTATGTTTCAGTGTCATTCTTTGAAATCTGAACGGTTTGATTTGGTGCTTCGATAGCATGCAAATGGGCGTGCTTTTTTCCT
Organism: Bradyrhizobium sp. WYCCWR15520; assembly: GCF_056174665.1. NCBI lineage: Bacteria > Pseudomonadati > Pseudomonadota > Alphaproteobacteria > Hyphomicrobiales > Nitrobacteraceae > Bradyrhizobium > Bradyrhizobium sp. WYCCWR15520. The sequence continues at coordinate 237,362 of NZ_JBWBWM010000002.1, read as the reverse complement.
TCTACCGACGGTACCCCACGTCAAATCCCTCGCCTAGTCCCAATTCGACTCCCAAACACGCTCGAAGATGGTTTGTGAGTCCGTACCCGCAACAAGAGAGGACTACGATCTGGACACGCTAAAGCGCAGTGGTTACAGGATATTAGAGTTGAACTCGTGGGCACGGCATCCTTATGGAATCTAACTGGATTGCATACTCAGCCCTATTGATTTGGCCGCTAGTTTCGATCGCGCTGTATTTGTCGCTCACGCTCTGTCGGGCGACCGTAGGAACAATATTGGGCGCCTATTTGCTGCTGCCCGTCGGCACTACCATAAAATTCGAAATGCTTCCGCCGATCGACAAGAATACGGTCCCAGCGTTTTGTGCGCTCGTCGGCTGCTTGATATTTAGCAGGAGAACCAAGCCACAGACAAGCGCCGGTACGACCGGCTTCGGATTCGTCGTCGGATTGCTAACGCTTACATATGTTCTGGGTGCACTTGTTTCGTCGCTCTTGAACAGCGATCCAATTTTAGTTGGGGAGCGTTTTCTCCCGGGAACGGGAATTTATGACGGTATATCAGCAGTCGAAGCCGCAATTATTTCAGTCATTCCCTTCTATCTGGGGCGCAAGTATTTTTGGAGCTCATCGGATAGCGTTGAAATACTCAGGCTCCTTGTGATCGCCGGGTTGATCCATTCACTGCTCATGCTGTTCGAAATTCGATTCAGTCCGCAGCTTCACCGCTGGGTATACGGTTTCTTTCCCACAGACTTCCAACAACAGATCCGGGGCGAGAGTTTCCGTCCAATGGTGTTTACCGGCCATGGCCTTATCGCCACTTTGTTCCTCATGACGGCGGCGGCCGCATCGGCCGCCATGGCGAAGGCCCAATACCGGGTTTGGCGCTTTCCTGCATCGGGCGCGAACATTTACCTGGGTGCGGTGCTCGTCCTCTGCAGGAGCGCTGGAGCGATCGTCTATGGCGTAATATCGGTCGCGTTGATTTGGCTGGCCAGTCCCCGCATGCAGATTCGTGTGGCGGTTGTCCTTGTGACGTTTTCGCTTGGTTATCCGATATTGCGCTCGTTAAACCTCGTTCCAACCAATTTTATCGTAGATATTGCGCGGTCTGCAGGCGATGAGCGTGGCAGATCCCTTGCTTACCGATTCCAGAACGAAGATTTGTTGTTGGATCGCGCTTCGCAACGCCCCTTTTTTGGTTGGGGCAGATATGGGCGAAATCGGGTCTATGATCCTGAGACGGGAAAGGATCTCGCCGTGTCGGATGGAAAATGGATCCAGACATTCGGCCAGTTTGGATTTCTTGGGTTCCTCTCGGAATTCGGACTTCTGAGTTTGGCGGTCTATCGTTCCATGTCGGCGATCAAGTTTTGCCGAGATAGACGGGAAAGGATCCTTCTTGCCGCGCTGTCATTGATCGTCAGTCTTAGTATAGTTGACCTCCTGCCAAATTCGACACTGCGCCCTTGGACGTGGTTTGTTTGCGGTGCGCTATTGGGACGGAGTGAAAATTGCGTGGCTGCCAGGCGAACAATTAGCCGCCGTCCGCTGGTTTCCAGCAACGTTGCCTGAACCATGCTGAGCACGACAGCGGTGTCGGCGACTGCAGGCTCTCGTCCGGTCAAGTTGCTAATCGACCAGGTTGACAACTGAAAGCTCCCGAAGTGCTACGAGCGATCAATCGTCCTGCTCGAACGAGAATTAACCACGAGCCTGCTGGCTACTAGCAATTTTGGCATTTTTTATCCATTTACGTAGGCGCAAGCGCTCGACAAGTTGGCATTCCGGTCAAATGATCCGTCCACCTTACGTCGAACAGGAATTCAATGTTACGACGATTTAGACAATCGGCCTTTGAGTTGCCCGGCTTCGCACACTGGGGTGGCTTCGGATGAACGTGGTGTCGCTCGACCAATCTGAAGCTGCAGCACAGTCTTTCAAGTCCCGGGTGTTGGGCGCCGGAAGCTGGACTTTGGTGGGACATTGTCTGGCGCTTGTTTTGCGGCTGATCGGAACGCTGATTTTAAGCCGGATTTTTTATCCTGAAGTGTTCGGCATCTTGGCGGTGATCGCTGCGGTACAGATCATCATAACGTTGCTCACGGACATCGGCCTCAGGCAGGCGGTTGTTCAAAGCGGGAACGGCTCCAATCGAGAATTCCTGAATACCGCATGGACGGTTCAAATTCTACGAGGCTTTGCCATCTGGGGCGTAGGTGGTTGTTTTGCGGCTGGCCTATCGCTCGCCGACGATCTTCACCTTTTGTCGCCAAATTCAGTTTACGGCCATCAAGGACTTCCGGCTTACATCGCAGTCGCATCTTCGTCGGCGGCGATTCTTGGCTTCCAGTCGATGAAATGGATAACGGCAAGCCGGAATCTAAACTTGCGGCGGCTGATTACGATTGAGTTGGCGGTGCAGATTGTCGGACTGGCCTTTACCATCGGATTTGGTTGGTTAACCGGTTCGATCTGGTCTTACATCGCCGGATTGGTTTTTATCTCTGTCATAACGGTGCTGTTGAGCCACACCTTCCTGCAAGGACCTGCGGACCGGCTTTGCTGGGACCGCGCCACCCTCCGCGAATTGTTGGGGTTTGGCAGATGGACATTCATATCCTCGGCGCTTAGCGCGTTCGCGGTAAATGGCGACCGCTTGTTGCTGGGCGGTTGGGTAGATGCGTCGAGGCTGGGTTACTATTCACTTGCCGGCAATTTGGCTTCAGTTGCTGAGGGCTCAACGAATCAATTGTTTGGTAGCGTGGCTTTTCCGGCCCTGAGCGAAGCTGCGCGCGTCAGCCCCCGTCGCCTCATTGACGTTTGCAATCGGATGCGATGGTTCACCGACACAGCGCTGCTCTGCTTGGCCGGATTCTTGTTCGCGACGGGCGCTCTGATCATCAGGATCCTATATGATCAGCGGTATGCAGACGCGGGCTGGATGCTGGAGTATCTTTCCTTCGGCCTCGTGTTCGTTCGTTACGGTCTTTGCCAAAGTGCTTTTCTCGCTTTGGGGCGGCCCGAATACATCACCGTCCTTAACATTACCAAGTTGGTGTCACTTTTTACGTTCATGCCAGTTCTCTACTATTCATTTGGTTTGCGCGGTGCTGTCATAGGCTTCTCAATCCATATGCTTCCCACCACGTTATGGATTTTCTACTTCAATGCAAAACACGAGCTCAATAATCCTCGCATCGAAATAGCAGCGCTCGGTGCCTGGATCGCTGGGTGGCTAGGTGGGCTCGGCTTTGTAAGGCTGGCGGCCGCCTGCTGCTGAGAGTCCATCAAGCCGGCAGCAGCCTAATCATCTGAAGTCAAGCGGGAGTGTGAATTGAGGAATCAGGCGAAGGTGAATCCAGAGAGGAAGTTGCGGGTCCTGCTGATTGCGGAGGCTGCAAACCCTGAGTGGACTAGCGTTCCGCTCATCGGCTGGAACCTCTCGCGCGCGCTGTCAAAACATGCAGACGTTCATCTGGTTACTCAAATTCGCAATAGGGATGCCTTGCTGCGCCATGGATTGATCGAGGGCCAGGACTTCACCGCAATCGATAATGAATACATAGCATCACGGCTGATTACACTTGCAGCCAAATTGCGCGGCGGAGTGGGCAAGGGATGGACTACGATTTCCGCCTTTTCAGTATTCTCCTATTACTCGTTCGAACAAGAATTGTGGAAGCTCTTTGAGAAGCAACTGGTCGCGAGAGAGTTTGATTTAGTTCACCGGATCACGCCGCTCAGCCCGACCAGCCCCAGCCTGATCGCAAATCGTCTGGCTCGTCTCAATATTCCTTTTGTTCTTGGTCCATTGAACGGAGGAGTACCATGGCCGAAAGGCTTTACGCATCGGCAACATGCCGAGCACGAGTGGCTGTCTCACGTCAGGGGTTTGTATAAGCTAATGCCGGGCTACCGATCAACGCGTCAAAATTGCTCCGCGATCATCGTCGGTTCGAAGTTTACTCAGCAGGAAATGCCCCGTTGGGCGCGTGAAAAGTGTATTTACATTCCCGAGAACGCTGTCGATCTGGAGCTTTTCAATAGCCCCAGAATTTCGCAGAAGGCGTCGCCAATCCAGGCAGCATTTGTAGGACGGCTAGTGCCATACAAAGGAGCCGATATTGCCATTGAAGCTGCCGTGGAGTTTTTGCGCGCGGGCTCCTTGCAACTGCAGATCATCGGTGACGGACCACAAAAGGATTTCTTGATCGCAAAAGTGAAGAAGCTGGGCGTCGAAAGAAGTGTTCAATTTCACGGGTGGCTGTCTCAGCAAGAAGTGCAGAAGAGGCTGAGCGCCTGTGATTTTCTGGTGTTTCCCAGTATTAGAGAATTTGGGGGAGGTGTGGTCCTCGAAGCAATGGCACTCGGCGTTACGCCGGTCGTTGCCGACTACGGAGGGCCCTCTGAGCTGGTTGATGAGGCAACTGGTATTCGAGTTCCTTTCGTTGATGAAATTAGCCTGGTGGAGGGATTTAGAGGCGCGATGCGAGCGATCATCAGTGCTCCGGATACCCTCAATCGATTGGGATCCGCTGCCAGACAGAAGGTTATCAAGGAATTTACCTGGGAGGCAAAGGCAAGAGAGATCAGCTCCATCTATCATTCCGTCGTTTCTAAATTTTAGCTACCGTTCGCTGCGAACTACTAAAGGTGGGGTTACGACCCTTAGCGCAAGATTTACTGTCTTGAGGCGCTTGCTTGAATGCTGGCATTTCGCCGCCGTGAAATTGAATGTAAATGGTTCCTAAGCTTCTATTATCGACCGCCAAGCAGATAATTCTCGGACAGCAGCAAGAGTTGCGTTATCGTCGGAATTACTGGAAAAAATCGGACCTTCATATATCATTTCCTCGGGTTATTTTACTGCACGATAACGGTGTTCCAACCGGGTTCCATTTAATCAACCACTTGGAAAGGTAAGCCATACAGGATTGGCCGAGTCCGCCAGAGTTAAGGGATCTATGACCTCCTTTGGACAGTCAGCGGCGCGACCGAGCGCGTGCTTTCAGTAGTGGATTTGAACCAACCAACGTGAAGCGAGGTTACCTGTGAATATTTCTCGACGGCACTTTTTGGCTTCAGCATCGGCGGCTGGCATCCTTTCTTCCTCTGGAGCGCTGGCGCTGACGCGTCCGTTGGTAGCGCCGGTGGTTCCTACTGGAAGGAAGAATCTCGTAATAGGAGCGGCCGTGGAGCCCGGGATTTTCAAAAACCTGGCGCTTACTTTGGGGAGTCTTCAATCGACGCCAGGCTATGCCTATCCGGCCATTCTCGACGTTAACGGTTACCCGACCGCTACTCCGACCAATAACGTCTACGGAACGGTAAAATTTCCATCCAACTTCACCGTTTCTGACCAAATGGTGTTGAAGTGGAATGGTACGGGGACCATTCAGCTTGGTCGAGGTTCACCTGGCTTCTCTATTGTATCTGGTGGAAATTTTGTCGCGGGCGGCACTGGCTTCAATTTGAAGGTCGTGGGAACCAACCCGCGCGTGGTGTTTACGTTCGTGTCTTCCGTTCCTGGCTCGGTTTCTTTCTCGTTTGTAGCGGGAGAGAAATTCTCCGGGATGTCAAACGTCGTGCTGTGTAAGCTCTCGGACGAGTTAGCGATCGATCGCGGAACGACACCTGAAGAGATGTTCGCTGACGATTACATCAGTACCTATCAGCAACTGGCTCCCAGCATAGTGCGTCCCATGGGGTGGACAAACCCGAACTTCGGAAACGTTTCTCAGCTAAGATACGTCGCTCCATGGCGGACTAGCATCAACATCAGCAGCCAACGATGGGTACCAGGCGCTTGGGCGGGATCAACGTCAGGGATCAATGAGTACACCTGCTCAGCTCCTCCGGATGCAGCCAAGACGTATGTCGATGGAGAGATGATCCACCTTCAGTTCGCGCAAGCTAACACGGCTACGAATGTTACGATCAATTCCGGGGCTAGGGGCCCTGTGCGGCTACTGTTGGGAACAGGTGGAGCCACTGGCCAGCCTATGCCCATTGGGAAAATTACCGCCAACTCGCTTGCAACCTTGACCTATGACGCGGTTCTCAAAGCGTTCATGTGGCAGCCCGATGGCCAAACGCCCTGTATCCCCTATGAGTTGCAGATCGCTTTTGCCAACAGGGTGAATGCCAATTATTGGTGCAATTTTTCAGGATATATGGATGACGCTTCAGTAAAGTCCCTCACGGCAATGGTACGCGATAATCTTCGCTTGGGAGCAAGCGCATATTTTGAATACGGAAACGAGATCTGGAACAACGGATTTCCTGCAACTAGATGGGCATTTGCGAAAGGAGCGGCGCTCGGTTTCCCTGCCGACAATAATCGACAAGCCTACGGCTGGTACGGACTGCGCGTTCGGCAAATTATGGGGATTGTCACTTCGACCTGGTCGCCCCGCTCCCTTGCTGAACTAAAGCGGGTGATGGCATTTCAGGCGTTTGGCCCGACCGCGGGCACAAGCCTTTATAGGATGCAAGGTGCCGATCTGAATGGGGCTTCATATCCAGTCTATGCCAAGACTGGTTACCCCAATTACAACGTTGCGCCCAATCGGCCAATTGATTATTGCGACGTGCTGTCTTACGCGACGTACTACTCCGGCGCGCAGTGCACTAATTTTGACGTAAATTATGTGTCGAATGGTGCAACGAATATTGCGGGTCTGCTCGCTGCGGCCGACGATTATGCGAGTGCTGTGCCATCGAAAATGGCGTCGGCGTTAGCGTTTCTGGACAACGACATTCGGGCTGGAACGCTGAGTAATGGGACCAAGGGTGCGCAGACCTTGCTCGCCCTGAACAGCGGAGCTAACGGGAAGGGGATTTATCCAGCTTGGGAAGCCGTCGCCACAACCTTTAATAAATTTGTCGAGTGTTATGAAGGCGGCCATGAAAGCTGGTACCCTTCAATACAAACCTGCACGACCTTGGGGATTTCGTCTTCGTATGGTGGGCCGTCGGGCAAGATAGCTAACCTCCTCACCGCTTATAAGATGAGCCCGGCATTTGGTCTTCTCGTACAGGATCAGTTATCTCAGTTCATGATCCAACCACATTCACGAAGTGCTTCGTGGCTATTGATTCCTGGATTGAATCAGTGGGGACTGAGCACTGGCGATAACTATGCGCCTAAATTCAAGTCGTGGGACGCACTTCTTCAAACCAAGTAGATGAGCGTAATACGGCAGCATTCCACTTCTCTGCTGCCGTGTAATGTGGGAGTCGGTCAGCTAACGGAAACGCGCGATATGCGGGCCTTGGATTGCCGGAATTGCAATTTTGCAGGTGAAGTCCAGCCTTCGCAATCGAGAGCATTAACGATAATCGGCTCAAGAAATCCCTCGACTGATGGAATCTTGCGTTGAAGTTGTTCGACAGGGTAATATGACGGGATCATACGTAGGTAACCATGTCCCCGTTTAAACCCCGGCGCCTTCTTTTCCGCAAATGAACGAAAGGCTTCCAGATCACCCGAATGAAGTGTCGGGAGTTATTGTAATGACACCCTCTAATGTATTGGGTCAGACTCGTCGCGCGTTTATTCGAAAGCTTATTGCAGTGGGTTCCTTGGTAATGTCGGGCTCAATCCTCGCTGGATCTAAGGCGTTAGGAGAAGCTCAAAATTGCGACGAGGGATTCGTCGTTGTCAACGGTTGGGTTCTGACCGACAAGGACACTCGATATCAACAGGATTTTTCAATGCATGATTTTTGATTTTAATGAGGCGTGGACAAGAGTAGGTGCCGCTGGTCCATATGACGTCTGTATCTGCGGAACGGGGCCCGCCGGCATCACTACGGCAAGAAAACTAGCGGCAAGCGGCAAGCGGGTCCTTCTTCTTGAGGGCGGTGATCTTTCGTACAGCGAAGCATCTCAAGATCTTTACCGCGGAAGAAGCATTGGTCGGCAATATTGGCACGTTCAAAGCGGGCGGCTAAGGTATTTCGGCGGCACGTCGAATCATTGGACCGGCCGGTGTGGCGTTTTTGATCCGATCGATTTTGAAGACCGACCTTACTTTGGAATGCCTGGTTGGCCCATCTCAAGAGAGCAAGTTCTCGCGGGGCTCGACGAGGCGAAAGAAATTTTGGATATCATCGACAGTGATCTGTCTCCATACGAAGATCCGGAATTCCGATCTACAGCCTTTGTTCAGAGCGGGTATGCGCTAAGCCCGCCCACAAGGTTTGCGGAAAAGTATGAGGCCGAGCTAAGTCAATCGGAGCGCGTGGACTTTTTCTATAACGCAAATCTCGTCGACATACAGCTTAACGGCGCTCAAACATTGGTTACAGGTCTCTCGGTTCGTAATTTCGCTGGTCAGGAAACAACAGTATCGGCAGGCCGCTATGTTTTGGCGCTTGGAGCAATCGAAACTGCGCGGCTGCTGTTAAATGCCAACAAGCAGACCTTGGAAGGTGTTGGCAACCGAACCGGAATGGTCGGACGTTGTTTTATGGAGCATTTGAACGTTCCAATCGGACGGTTCTTAGTCACAGCTCCCGGCTTTTTCCGCAGGGATATCTCACTCACGCCAACCGACGCCTTCCTGCAACAAAATAGCATCGGCAACGGAATTGTTCACTTTGAGCGAAATTCATCGCCGCAAAGTTCTGGCAGGTTACGTGTACTTAAACAGTTTCTTCGCGAAACGAGTTGCCTTCATCCCAGTCTTACAAAGATCGCGCGGGAGGTAGTCGATTTTGATTGCGCCGGGGATGGCGTGGTTAGCTCTCTGATCGAACAATCTCCGAATCCATCCAGCCGCGTAAAGTTGTCGCGAGAGGTTGATAAACTGGGCTTGCGCAGCGTGGAGTTGGATTGGGAGTTCAACGATCAGGATAGGCGAACAATAAGGACTCTGGCGATGAAAGCCGCGCAAGAAATGGCGCGGCTTGATAGAGCTCGTGTGCAGTTAGCTCGCTTCATCCTTAATCAAGACCTGGAAATTGAAATTGGCGGCCACGCCCATCAGATGGGTACGGCACGGATGTCGTCAAAGCCCCAATTTGGTGTTGTCAATGAGGACTGCAGGGTACATGGGACTGAAAATCTTTATCTTATAGGAAGTTCGGTTTTTCCAACGGGCGGCGGCACGAATCCTACACTCACGATTGTCCTTCTGGCGCTGCGTTTGGCAAATCACCTAAGTTTGGGATAGGCAAATGTCCACTCGTTACGTGGTTGCGCGCCATTGCTTTGGGGGGATTGGAGACCACCTGTCATGTCTTGTAGGTGCATGGTGGCTCGCCAAACGAACAGCAAGAACGCTCGTTGTGGATTGGAGAGGATCGCGGTTCAATCCCGATCCGACCATGCACCGCAACTGTTTTTATCAATATTTCGAACCCCGTCAGAAGTTCGCGGGTGTCGACGTTGTCGCTGACGACAGCGTACAGTCACTCCTCTATCCGGCGCCCTATTGGCCTGACAAGTGGACGGCGTCGATCCTTGCCACCCCTCATCATGTAAAACATTCAGCCGGTGAGATCGCCGCGGTCAATCACATGGTGACATCTGACGAAGATCCAGCCGAGCCTACGATCGTCCTGAATCAATGGGTTGAGCCCCCGCCACCCCGTCAAGCAGTTCGCGAGTTGTTGGATGAACTACAACCCGTCGATTCCATTCGCGCCGAGGCGAAGGAGTTTTGGGATGATCATGTCGGCACTGCACCAGCAATCGCCATTCACATTCGTCACGGCAATGGAGAAAACGTTGGCGCTCGTGCCGCGTATTGGCTAGGTCCGATCGCTCTGATCCGTCAGCTCGCCATGAACGCTCGCAGTAACATGCACACGCCCGGTCTATTTGGAGCATTTTCTGACAATATGCCGCCGTCGTTGGTTGGCACACCAAGTCAAGCACGGGCCGAGCGACGTTTTTGCAGCGAAGTTGCCTCGCAATTTCGGAACCTTACCCATAGAACCGGACTCCGAGAGGCCGTCCCAATACTGTTCTGCGATGCGGCGCACGTTGTCGACGTCATGCGCGAAGCCCTCCCATCCGTCGTGGCTCGGCCCAAACAGCTCCTCGATGATGGTGCTGGCCCCTTACATCAGTTTCGTGCCGACGCCGTACAGTACGGCGAGCAGGACAGCATCAAGGGCGGAACTATTTCCGAGAGAATAACTCACGATATGTTCATAGAACTGGAGCTCATGCGAAGGTGCAGCGCCGTGTTGTATATGGACAGTGGGTTTTCGCTTCTTGCGCGTATCAATTTGGATGACGGTAGGGTGTGTCGCCTTAGGCCCAGTCTTGCTAACAGGTCCATCACGAGAATAATGTCGCGGCTATCTGCACATAGTTAGGTTTGCAAAGCGTCCGCCACATTGTTGCAGGTCAGTTACGCCTAATCGCACTCTGATCTGTCAATCCGGCGGATCCCTTTGCGTCTCGACAACGTGAAAAAAAATTCAGTACGGATAACGCGTTCAGTGTAGATGAGCCGTGCGCGTCAGAGGATCACCCATGGACTCGCTTGCTAAAATAATGAAAGATCGATTGAAGACGCTCTTATTAGCGAACAACATACGCATTGGGCGAACCACGGAGAGTCCTCGCCTGAAAGAATTTTTCAAGACAGTCAAGCCTGTCAGGACGAACCGTGATCTCATCCGCGTTGGAGGGCAGTCCGACGGGGGTTATTTGGTGCCCGATGATTTGGAAAACGTGGAAATTTGCTTCTCGCCGGGGGTCTCCGTTATAGCAGATTTTGAACAGGATCTTGTGAGCAGAGGCATCAAATGCTTCCTGGCTGACTATTCGGTCGAGGAGCCGCCTTTCAAGCATGAGCTAATTGATTTCGAGAAGAAGTATCTCGGCCCCATCGAAGATGGCGTGTTCATTACGCTGGAGAATTGGGTTAATCGAAAAGCTCCGAACAAGACTGATCTCATTCTACAAATGGATATTGAAGGTGCCGAGTACGGTGTTATCTTCGATACTAGCGTTGAAGTCTTTAAAAAATTCAGGATTTTAGTTATTGAATTTCATGGATTGGGGCAGTTATGCGACAAGGCAGGATTTGAGTTGATCAATCTCACCTTCACCAAACTTCTGAAAAACTTCGAAGTAGTTCACATCCATCCGAACAATTGCTTCCCGCCAATTAGATGTCAGGGATTTGAGATCCCGCCTATTTTGGAGTTCACGTTTCTGAGAAAAGACAGGATATCGAACAAGCAAGGCTCTACCGAGTTTCCACATCCCTTGGATAGAAAAAGCGTTCAAGCGAATGAAGATTACCCGCTTCCGAAATGTTGGTATGCGGTAACTGACAATTGAAGCCGAACCGCACTCGTCGAAAGTGCCGATGCACGAGACATGAGTAGTAGTTCGGATTAGTCGCCAAGGAAAAGCTTGGTGGGCGAGGTCCGGATGTGAGTTTGGTGCACAGAGCAGCTTGAATAAAGTGCGCCGGCGTTCTGCCTTTCAGGTCGCGGCACTGGTGAGGGCGACGCTGATCGTAACTGACCTGCCACTGAACGTTCATCCAGAAGCGGTGAGAGTCTCGGGGTTCTGCATGCCTAGTGGCGCGGGGGAGCAGCGGACGGTCGGTGAAGCTGGTGGGATTGCGTGCTGACTGTCCGCTGTGGTGAGGTGGGCGGCGTAGGCCATGGATTAGGGTTTCAGCGACGGATGAGGTCGCCGAATATTCGACTCGGAGACCCAGTCACGTCGTTGAGGTTCGGGGCCTAAAGTCCGTATAAACTACGAGCGCGGCCTGGAATTTCTCGCTTGGTAGAGACGGCGATGTAGTCGTGCGCGCGCTTGTTTTCCGTCAGTGCGAGGGACATAAGAGATTTTTCGATCCCGAATGTCTTGTATCCGATTTGCGTTAGCATCGCACTGATTTGTGGAGCATCATGGGCCGAGTCCTCAAACAAAATCGCGCGAGGATGCAACCGATCGAAATGCGAGAGACACGACTCTATGATCGTCTTTTCGTGTCCTTCTGCATCAATCTTAACTAGGTCAATTCTCGAAATCGAAGTGTGGGCGAACAGCCGGTCGGCCGATTGCGTTCGAATACGGATGGCGTCTTGACCGCCGGCGGCGACTATTCGGCCAGCGCCGTTGTTTGTTTTGCTGGTTTGAAACCATACTTCGCCGTCCGTGTCCGACAGGGCGCATGGGACAATAGTTGATCGGTCGGGAGGCAGGTTAGCGCGCAAGAGCTTAAGGACGCCCTCTTGAGGCTCCACGGCAATCGCTTTCGATCCTTGCACGTTCTTCAAAAAGCAAGCGCTTACATACCCGATGTTGGCCCCCACATCGAGTAAAACATCGTTCGGTTGTGAAAAATTGCAGAGGATCTCGATAATAGTGCGGTCGAATTCTCCGGTCAGGTAAATATGCCGTCCAATCAATTCGTTTGGATTGACGGTCATCGCGAAGCCATCCGTGGTCTGCACGGTAGCCTCGTTTGTGCGAAAATGCAGTCCACTAAAAAACTTGTCGACGATACGACCTGCACCGCGCGGAAAAGGCCAGGGGCGCAGCAATAGTTGTGGAACAAGATGTTCTTTGTTCAACGGTCAACACCTCCAAAGCTGCAAATTAGCCGACGTTGCCGCCGCCGCCAATACCCACAGGACGTTTCTCGCGAGGACGTTTCTCGCGGCCGGAATCTATTTTCTCATTTATATTCGATGATTCTAGGCTGCCTGCCATGAAGATGATCACGATAGAATTTGAGCGTCCCGACCAATTCGGGGAAACGAGCGGCGACCTGGAAAGATGAAAGCTTGATTCGATCGTCGAATTTTCCGGGATTTTTCATCGCAAGGCGGCAAAGCTGCACGGGAAAGATCAACCAAGCCATCAATCCCATCGGATAGAAAATGACTGCTGATATGACGCAGATTACGGGCACGGCGAAGCCCCATACGAGCGCGCGGCACGATTCTCGTACCCCAAAGCGTTCCGGCAACGCTCCATGCAGATAGGCGCCTTGTGCGAATGCATATCCGGCTCTCGAAGACCGCTTCCACCATTGTGAAAAATGCAGCATCGCGGCGTCGTGCAAAGCCATCTCGTCGGTGAGCCGCCAGAGCCGCCAGTTCGCCTGACGAAGCCGAACGGACAACTCTTCCTCCTCGCCGGCTATCACGTCCTCCCGATAACCGGCCACGCCCCTCAGCGCCGCGGCGCGGATCATGACATTGCCGGCAAAGGTGCGGACCTCGCCGGTGGGACGGTCCCACTCTTTGTCGCACAGCCAGTTGTAGACCGATCGATCGGGATGTCGCTCGCGGAGCCTGCCGCATACGGCGGCGGCATCGGCCTGGCGATCGAGAAATGCGATTGCGGCCTCAGGCCATCCGGCGGCAAGTTCGCAGTCGCCGTCGACGAACTGAACATAAGGCAGATCGGGAGCAATCGTCAGCAGGCGGGCAAAGCCGGCGTTGCGCGCGCGCGCCGCGGTGAAGGGGATGTTGAGATCGAGTTCGACGACATCGGCGCCCAGTTCGCGCGCCGCCTGCACCGATCCATCCGTGGAGTTGGAGTCGACGTAAACCACCGCCGCTGCGGCCCGGACGGAGTGCAGGCAGGTGATCAGCCGCTGGCCCTCATTGCGCCCGATGACGACAACGCCGAACCTTCCAGGCACTGTGCTGGCTTTGTGGCTAATGCTCTCGCTCTGCAAAGTGGAATCTCTTAACATCTCAATTCCGCGGCGGCCTGGGACGCCGGTAATTTCATCAAATTCGATCCGGAAACACGACTGGCAGTGGCAACTTGTTTGCCGGGCGGGCGTCAGCGGGCGGCAGTTCGACCGGAGCCTAGGTATCACGAACAGGGCGAAGCGAAGGCACTATTGCTAAGCGTGGTGAATTCCTCCGGGGTAGCCCCTCGCCACCCCGTATGCCGCAACGTCGGCAATCACGACGGCGTTCGCCCCGATTCGCGCATGTGCGCCGATTTTGACCGGCCCAAGGATCTTGGCGCCGGCGCCGATGTCGACATGGCCGGCAATTTCGGGAACCCCGCTGCGGCCGCGGCTGCCAAGTGTGACCTGGTGGAAAATCAGGCAGTTCACCCCGATTTTGGCGTCCGGGTGAATGACGATTCCGTTGGGGTGGGGGACCAGCAGCCCGCCGCCGATCTGGCAGGTGAGCGGTATCTCGGCCCCCGTCACCACACTCCAGAAGCGATGGCGCAAGGCGATAACCTTGCAGCAAAGCGTGCCGAAAAGGCCGCCGCGTGCCCGCCAGAACTGGTAGCGCCGGACCGTCAGAAGCAGCTTGCGGCCGGGGTCCCAGAACTGCCGCGGATGTTCCCGCGTCCAGTCGGGAACATCCGCGCTGATCTCTTTGGTCGCCTGATCCACCTGTGTGCACCTGTCCTGGAATTTAACCAAATAGCCGACAGCTCGCCGCGTTGGAAGCGCCCGGTTCTCGATGCGCGCAACCATCTCCATCGGCTACCGCGATCTCCGGGGCGTCTGCCTATCCATCCTCTTGCAATTGATATTTCATTCGGGGATGGGTATTAATCACGTATATTAAATCGATTTCACTAAGCAAGATTTTCGTAGTAGATCGCTTACTATTCGTTAATTATAGGATAGCCCACCCGCTGTGCGCCGGGCAAAGATTTGAAGTTCGTGGAGCTTTTATGTTAAATACGTTGCGCGCCCCTCCAGCCTCTTCCGACTTTGCCGATCAATCTGCGGATCCGCGATCGGCGTGCGTATCTCCAGACGACCTTTCCCGCAATATATTTGGCCTCCTCGGCATTCCCGTGGACGCGCTCGATTTTCCTTCGCTGCTGCGCGCGATGGAGCTTGCAACGAATGCCGGCTCGCCATTTCTGATTTCGACGCCCAACGTTAATTTTCTTGTCAAGAGTCAGATCAACGACACCTTCCGCGAGTCCATGCTGCTGAGCGATCTGTGTCTTGCGGACGGCATGCCGCTGATCTGGATCGCCAAACTGCTACGCATTCCGATCCATGAGAGAGTTGCCGGCAGCGATCTGTTCGGCCGGCTCAAATCAGCCAATGGGGTAGGCCGGCGCCTGCGGGTCTTCCTGTTGGGCGGAGCCGAGGGGCTGGCGGCTGCGGTCGGCGCCAGGCTGAACGCCGAGCGGGGCGGCCTGGAATGCGTCGGCGTGCTCAACCCCGGTTTCGGTACGATCGAAGAGATGAGCTCGTCGAAAATAATCGACGAAATAAATACCAGTAACGCGGATTTAATTGCAGTGTTTTTCGGTGCGGAGAAGGCCCAGGCCTGGCTGCTGCGTAACCATTGGCGGCTGAGCCCGCCCGTGCGCGCCCAGTTCGGCGCCACCATCAATTTCGAAGCCGGAGCCGTTCGGCGGGCGCCGCCAATGCTCCGCAGCACCGGTTTCGAGTGGCTATGGCGCATCAAGGAAGAACCATATCTCTGGCGGCGTTACTGGAGCGACGGGAAAGCCTTGCTCGCGATGTTGGTTACTAGCGTGCTGCCCCTGATGCTGAGTGAGCGGCGGACGCGAAACTTGAACAGGCTGTCGATCGTAAGGACCGAAGATCACGGTTCCGTGACCCTTGTTCTGTCGGGGGCAGCAGTGGCCACACACGTTGACGGCGCGATCGAACAGCTCCGCGACGCGCTCGACAGTGGCAAACGATTGATCGTCGACGTTTCGAATACGCAGTATGTCGACGCAAGGTTCTTCGGGTTGTTCCTGATGGTGCGAAAGCAATTGGCCAGCCGGGGACAGAAACTGCTGTTCACGGGCGCGTCCTCCGGCATGCGACGAATATTCCGACTGAACAGATTCGAATTCCTCCTATCACAGGAAGTGTGATAGCGGAGGCAACAGACGATTATCCGGTCGCCTTTCGGCCGCATGACACTAATCCAGGGCCAGAGATGAAGCAGCCAGTTGGTCAGACTTTTCAAGTTCGCCGCGGACTTGCACTCCTGCTCGTGACGTTCTTAGCGGGCTGCGGATCGCCCGAAGAACGTGCGCAAGGTTACTATGAGAGCGGAATGGCTCTCATTGAAAAGAAGGACGACCTCGGGGCGCGCAAGGAACTGCTGAAAGCCGTCAAGTACAAGAGCGACAAGGTCGAAGTCTGGCGGGCGCTCGCAGGCGTCGACGAGCGGACAAAGTCAACCTCACTCTTCCTGGATTTGCGCCGTATCGTCGAACTGGACCCGAGCGATCTGAATGCAAGATTAAGGCTTGCGCGAATTATGGTGAGCGGAGGAGCCGCCGAGGCCGCGCTCCGGGTCGTCGATGCTGCGAACGAGGGCGACAAGCCGAATGCGGAACTCCATGCTTTGCGGGCGATTATTCTCCTGAGAACCAACGACAATCCTGGTGCGATCCGTGAAGCCCAGCGCGCCTATGAGATCGATCCGGCAAACGTCGATGCGATCTCTTTGCTTGCGTCGAAAAAAGTCGCAGATGGCGATCTGGATGGCGCACTGAAGCTTCTGGATTCAGTCCCCGCCGGCAAGGACGAAACGCGCCTTACGCTGCAGAAGATCGATACTTATGCACGCAAGAAGGATCTGGCGACGGCGGAAGAGTTGCTGCGCAAGCTGATCGCGCAGAATCCTCAAGAGGCGACTTATCAGGCTCAGCTTCTGCAATTTCTCATTGCGCAGCGAAAATTTGTCGAGGCGGAAAAGGAGTTCCGGGCGAGGGCCGAGGCCAATCCGACCGATAGCAAGGTCGGGCTCGACCTTGTTCGCTTCTTGATCGCTACGAAAGGCGCGGATGCCGGCAGAACCGAGCTGGAAGCGCGGATCAAGGCCGCGGGCGATGACTTTGATTACCAGGTCGCATTGGCCGATCTTAACGTTGCGCAAAATCGGACGGACGACGCCGTTCAGGCTTTGCAGAAGCTGGCCAACACGGCAGCCGCCTCCGACAAGAAGCTCACCGCCCAGGTCAAGCTTGCGGAGATCCATGTCGCCAAAGGCAACAAGACGGCAGCGGAGCCCTTGATCGCGGACATTCTCTCGAAGGATCGCCGAAACGCCGGCGCGTTGCGGTTGCGGGCCGCCATGAGCATAGATAAAGGCCAGTTCGACAGTGCTATTTCCGATTTGCGCGAAGCACTCAACGATCAGCCGAAGTTGGTTGAGCTGCTGTCGTTGATGGCAGTGGCGTATGAACGCAGCGGGAAGGGTGAGTTGGCTGATCGTCAATATGCCGACGCGCTGAAATCATCCAATTTCAATCCCGATGTCGTCCTCCGGTACGTCGGATTCCTGCAGCGCAAGGGGGACGCAGCGCGCGCTGAAGAGATTCTGACGGAAGCTGCCAGCCGCAATTCCGGCAATCTCCAGATTTGGTCGGCGCTCGGGCAGGTCAAGTTAAGCCGGCAGAATTGGTCGGGAGCGTTGGCAGTCGCGGACGCTATCGGACGCGTCGAGGAAGGCCGCGTGGTTGCTGAGCAAATCCGCGCGGCAGCGCTCGCGGGCCAGAACAAGATCGAGGAAAGCATCGCAGCGCTAGAGGCCGCGCACAAGGCAGCGCCCGGTGCACCGCAGCCGGCGCTTGCGCTTGCGTCGGCCTATGTGAAACAGGGCAAGCCTGACAAGGCTTCGGCGCTGCTGCAGGTGATGAGCGACAAATTCCCGGCCAACGCCCAACTACTCGTGTTTCTTGGCCAAGCGAAACTGGCCGAAAAAAAGACCGATGAGGCGCTGCAAAGCTTCAAGAATGCAGTCGCACAGCAGCCGAAAGAGCCGGCAGGATACACCGCTTTGACCGAGTTCTACGTTCAAGGCAAGGACTATGATGCAGCGGCCAAGGCGCTCAAGGCTGGCCTCGCCGAGTTGCCTGGCAATGCAGCTTTACGCCTGTCCCTGGCAGGCTTGCAGATTTTGCGGGGGGACAACGACGCCGCAATATCTCAGTACGAAACGCTTCTGCAGGATCAGCCGAATTCAGCAGTGGCGATCAATAATCTCGCCAGCCTGCTGCTGGACAATCGGAGCGACAAGGCAAGTCTCGACCGTGCATTCGAGCTGTCGGAAAAGCTGAAGAGCTCCAACGCGCCTCAGTTCCAGGATACGTGGGGATGGGCCCAGTACAAGCGCGGCGATTTCAAGGGAGCGATCGCCACGCTCGAGGCGGCTGCCGGGGCGATGCCGAACCTTGCGGCGATCCACTATCATCTCGGCATGAGCTACGCGGCTGCGGGGCAAAATGAAAAGGCGTCCGAGAAGTTCAAGACTGCGTTTTCCCTGGAGCCGGACGGGACGCCGCTCAAGGACAGCATCCGTTCCGCGATGAAATGAACGCGGGTTAGTTGCCGGAAGGCAGTATAGTCCAGCTGTGCGTCGCGACAAACATCAGGCTGTGGGAATTCGCAGGCCCGGTGCCGGAAACCGTTGGCGTGCCGGTAACCGGATCGAGAACGGCGGTACCGGTGCTGGCAAACCGATGCTGGTAACGGTAGGTGAGCGACGCCAGCCATTCCCGGGTCAGACTGTAGCTGTAGGTCGCCGACGCTGAAGCGTAATCTGTCGTTGTGGTCGAGATCTGCCGGTTGCCGCTCGCTGAAAGTGAGAGGGTTGATCGTGAATTGATGCTGTGGCTCAGCGATGCCGTGATCGAATCCCGCTTGAACAGAGAGCCGACGACGCTCGGGCCAACCGACTGGCTGGCGATAACGGACAAGGTCGTGCTCTTCAGCATTCGATAGGTCAGGACAGCGTCGCCGATCCAGTCGGCTGCCGAGCTCGATACGGGAGTGGCAGACACCGTGCCCCCGAATGCAGAACTCGAGACGCCTCGGTCGGTCACCAGATAGGCGACGCCGGCATTGGCGCGAAAGGAAAGCACCGCCGACAAAGTGGCGTCGAACCAGGCCTGCTCACGAAAAATCTGGATCTGGGTGTTGAATGCGTTGCCATATTCGAGCAGTTCATATTCGGAGGACAGGTTGATTGCTGTGACCGAACTTAGCGAGCGACGCCAATTGCCGCGCGCAAGTGTGTCCGTAAAGGGTGTGCCGCTGCTCGATGGCTCGTAACTCGTGCGGGTGGACGTGGCGAACAGGGACACGGTGTCGATTGCGGAAATCGAGCGGTCGATTCCGCCGGTAGCCGTAAGCCGATCAATACTGCCTGACGTCGGCACTATGACGCCAAGATCGTTCAGGAGTGCGAGAGCGGTACTCTGCTGTCTCCAGCTTGCCTCGACATACTCCCGGTCGAATCTGGTCTTTTCCTGCACCTCGTATCGCGCCTTGAATCCATAGCTCAAGAATTCCGATGCGGTTCCGGCAGCGCCCGGGCCCCAATACTTCTTGTAGGTGCCGTCGCCCATGAAATTGAACTTGGTAGTCGGAGTACGCGCTTGTGCGTCAGCACTGAGCGTCGTGTAGGAACCCACCGAGCCTGCGGGGGAGGGGCGCAAGAACTGATTGCTGTTCAGTTCGACCGTTTCCGTCTCGCTGGCCTTTATCGACCAGTCGAACGCAAATGCCACGGACGGCGCCATGCCAAAGCACACCGAGACTGCTATGGCAGCTCTCTTCACGTTGCCCCCGCCGAACGTCAGGTCACTCAAACAAGCGTCGTTCCGGAACCATGATGACGTCGCCGGCCCGCAAGGTGATGTTACCTTCCAAATCGTCACCAGCTTCGTAAGCCCGGTAGTTGAACATGAAAATTGTTTCGTCACCGCCGGGACCCTTGCGTCTCACCTGGATGCGATTCTTCGCAGCAAAGGGGCCGATGCCGCCGGCAAGGGCAATCGCCTGCATCAGGGTCGTCTTCTGTCTGACGACATAAGAGCCCGGCTTGATGATCTCACCGGTGATGAAAACCTTCGGCTTGAGGTCGTCCTCGGGGATCTCCTTGGGCGCGGCTATGACGGCGACCGTAACGTCGAGGTTCTCGTCCTTGTAGTTGTTCTTCAGCTTGTTCTTGAGAACGTTTTCGAGCGCCAATGGCGTGAGGCCGCGTGCTCGGATATGGCCGGCGAGGGGAAATGCGATTTCACCGGAGGGGTCGACAACGACCGTCCGGTCAAGCTTCGGGTCCTGCAGGACCGTAATGCTCAGGCTGTCGCCTGATTTCAGGGTCTGCGCGTTTGCCCCCGGGGTCAGGAAGGCAACAAAAAGCAGTACCAGCAGGATTCGCATGTCATTCCCCCTAACCATCGGCAGAAAAGCCCGTAAACAAAGACATTTAGGCCGTCGTGAAGGGATTCTCTCCCGAAGACGCGGCCATTATTTAGCCACGGGGAAACTAATAGGATACAAGGACTTAGGGAACCCGCGAGAACTTTTTAACCGGAAAAATACTGTACTGTTGCTTGTCTGCAATAACGTCCCGCACGATGTGATCCGAAATAACCCGCTGGTCGTTGGCAAAGCCGTAGACCAGCGCCGTGTCGCACAAAACATTAATCATGCGGGGTATGCCTCCGCTTGCGGAGGCGATCTGCGAACAGGCTTCCTGGGTGAAGAGGGGACGGCGGGCGCCCACCGCCTGGAGCCGGAACGCGATATAATTGGCGACCTCCCGATCATCGAGCGGGCGCAGATGGAAATCAGAGGAAATCCGCTGTGCGAATTGATGCAGCTTCGGCGCCAGCAGGAGGTCGCGCAGCTGGGGCTGGCCAACCAAAATCAACTGCAAAATCTGGAACTTGTCCGCGTTGATATTGGAAATCATGCGCAAATGTTCGAGCGCCTCCGGCTCGAGATTCTGCGCCTCGTCGATGATCAATATGGTCCGTCTTCCGTTGGCGAATTGGCCATAAAGAAAATCTTGCAACTTCTTGAAAAGATTTGGATAATCCCCTTCGAACGATTGCCCGAGCGACATCAGGATCCATTGCAGCAATTCTTGGCGGCCCTGAGGGGAATTGGAGATCAGGCCGATGGTGATAGCCGGGCTGACCTTCTTGAGCAGATGCCTGACCAAGGTAGTCTTGCCGGAACCGATCTCACCTGTAATGACAGTGAAGCCGGCGTTGTTCATGACGCCGAACTCCAGCATCGTGAACGCCATGGAATGCATCTTGCCCCAGTAAATCAGGTCGGGGTCGGGAAGAATTGAAAAAGGTTTCTCCCGCAGCTGATAAAATGCCTCGTACATTGAACTTCCTTAGCCCGGCCACAGACCTCTTATAGCGCAATTTGCAGGATTCCCCCTGCTACTCTCGACCCATTTCTCCGATCTACGTAAACTCGCCGACGTGGCAGCCGTTGGAACCATTAAGATTGAATTTTAAAAGTCCCTTTGCTGAACAACTATTCATTAAATCCCTGCAAGATCGATGCTAAGGTCACGCGTCGGAGCGATGCGCCGATCATTCCGCGGCACTGTTAACCTTGCAGGCTCGCAAACAGACGCTCGGACGAGACATGCTGCAGAAAGTTGAATTTGAGGACGATTTCCAGCCGCTGCAAGAGGACCGCAGTCATCTGTTGCAGCCTGCCTTCTACTGGGAACTGTTCAAGCGCCGCTGGGCCTATTTTGTACTGCCATTCGTCACGATCCTAGCTGTGGGCGCCGCGGCGGCTTCGCTGTGGCCACCCACCTATCTCTCCGAGGGACGAATCCTCGTTCAGTCGCAGCAGATCCCATCCGAACTGGTCCGGCCTACGGTAACCAGCGCTGCGCAGGAGCGAATCCAGGCCATTCAGCAGCGGACGATGACGCGAGATAATCTCATCGCGATCGCCGATAAATTCAAACTGTTCCCGGACAAGCGCACGCTGATGTCGCCGACCGAGCTCGTCGCGGAAGTCAAGAAGCACACGAAAATCGCGCCGGTCGACCTCCAACTGGACTTCAAGCAGCGGACGCGCGCCTCGATGGAGAATCCCACCATCGTTTTCTCGGTCGGATTCGAATACGGCAATGCTGCGGTGGCGGCCCAGGTGGCCAACGAGTTGATGACGCGGATCCTGAACGAGGATCTTCGAGATCGAACCAGCCGCGCTACGGACACGACGAAGTTCCTGGCGCGAGAGGTGCAGAGACTTCAGGCCGAGAACTCGGCGCTTGATGTCAAGATCGCTCAGTTGCGCCTCACGCAAGGCAAGCCCGCGTCGTCAACCGGCTCTGACCAGCCGACCACGCTTACCCAACTGAAGGCTGAATTGATCCAAAAGGGCGCCCTTTATTCAGAGCGACACCCCGCGATTCAGTCCCTGAAGAAACAGATCGAAGCCCTCGAAAAGGTGGCTTCGGCACCGGCGCCTTCGAACGACGCTGCGACGGCGGCCAGTCTCGAGATCATGGTCGCCCAGCAGGAGAGTCTGCAGAAAAACCTCGATGCCGCCTCCGCAAAATTGGCCGCCGCGCGGCTCGGCGAGAACCTTGAAAGGGATCAGCAGTCCGAGAAGCTCGAAATCATCGAGCAGCCGACGGCTCCGCAAGTGCCGGTGAGGCCCAATCGGCTGAAAGTCCTTGCGATGGCGTTCGCGGCGGCGTTTTTCGGCGGAGCAGGGCTGACATTCCTGGTCGAAATCCTGGATAAGGGAATCCGCAGAAGCAATGATCTTCTGTCAGTGGTCGATGGCAGATTGATTGTCTCAATTCCCTATATCTCGACGGCAGCCGAATTACGTGCGAAGCGCCGACGGATGTTTGTTTTTCTGGGAGTGTTTGCGCTGGCTGTGATCGGACTGTTGGTCGCCGCCTACCTATTCCTTCCACCCCTTGACCTCATGATTGCCAAGGCCAGGGTCGGGCTGTTTCGATAATTTGCGGAGTCGCGCAGTGGATTCAATAAAGCAGGCTGTCGAACTCGCACGAGCTGCCGAAACAGTGTACCGTCCGGGAGCCTTGAGCGGATCTCCCCTCGCGGCTGAAGGGCCGCTGCAGCGCTCTGCCGAGTCGCCGTTCAACGAAGTCCGTCTTCGCGCCGATCATCTCGAAGCCAACCGAATAGTGGCCCACGGCACTTCCGGTCAGAGCGGCCGTTACTACGACATGTTGCGCACGCAGGTGCTGCAGGAGATGGATAAGAAGAGCTGGCAATTCCTGGCCGTGACTTCGCCCACGGCGGGGTGCGGAAAGACGGTTACCGCCTGCAATCTTGCGTTGAGTATTTCCCGGCTGCCGGAGCGGTCAGTGCTGCTCGTCGACCTCGATTTGCGCCGGCCGGCGGTTGGAAATTACCTGGGCATTAGCGGCAATGGTGGTGTTCTCGACGTACTTGAAGGACGTGCGCCGCTTTCATCATCTGTTGTGCAGGCAAGCGTCGGCCCCAACAACATACTGGTGCTGCCCGGAGGTGTCTCGTCGAATTCCTCGGAATGGATGGCTTCGCAGACGATGGGAGCGATGCTGCAGACCATCAAGCGAGACTTCCGGTCGCGTATCATCATCTTCGATCTCCCGCCGATGCTGCTCGGCGATGATGTGATTTCGATTCTGCCTCGAATAGATGCCGCGTTGCTCGTTGCGGGGATTGGAAACACGACAGTTTCCGATATCAAGGAATGCCAAAGGCATTTGCAACGAACGCCTGTTATCCGCGTCGTTGTGAATAAGTCGACCGAAACGGCCGGTTCGTATTACGGCTATTATTGATTTCAAATCCGATCGCGACTCCGAAAACGGCGTGGTTCGGTTCGATTGTGCGTCTTTCGGAATGACTATTGTTGTCTTTCGTTCAGGAACGCCTGATAGGCGAGCCGGACGCCTTCCTCGAGCCCGGTGCTGGCGCGCCAGCCGAGCTTAGCCAGCCGGCTGACATCGAGCAGTTTGCGCGGCGTGCCGTCCGGGCGCGCGGTGTCGAAACTTATCTCGCCGGTATAGCCGACCGTCGCCGCGACCACGCGAGCGAATTCGGCGATGGTGATGTCCTCGCCAGTGCCGATATTGACCAGTTCGTTGTCCGAATAGGTCTTCATCAAATGGATGCAGGCGTCGGCGAGATCGTCGACATAGAGGAATTCGCGCCGCGGCGTGCCGGTGCCCCAGACCACGACTTCCCTGGCACCGGACACCTTGGCTTCGTGGAAGCGACGGATCAGCGCGGCGACGACGTGGCTGTATTCGGGGTGATAATTGTCGCCGCTGCCGTACAGATTGGTCGGCATCACATTGATGAAGTCGGCGCCGTAGTGGGTGCGATAGGCCTCCACCATCTTGATGCCGGCGATCTTGGCAATCGCATAGGGCTCGTTGGTCGGCTCCAGCGGCCCCGTCAGCATCGAGTCCTCGCGCAGCGGCTGCGGCGCCAGTTTGGGGTAGATGCAGGACGAGCCGAGGAACATCAGTTTCTCGGCGCCATGGACGTGCGCCGCATGGATCACGTTCGAGGCGATCGCCAGATTGTCGTAGAGGAATTCGGCGCGCAGCGTGTTGTTGGCGACGATGCCGCCGACCTTGGCGGCTGCGAGAAACACCACCTGCGGACGCTTCGCGGCGAACCACTGGTTGACCGCGGCCTGATCGCGCAGATCGACCTCGCTGCGGGTCGCGGTCAAGAGTTCGACATGTTCCTGTGCCAGCCGGCGCACAAGCGCCGAGCCGACCATGCCGCGATGGCCGGCGACATAGACCGTCTTGCCCCCCAGTTCAAACGGCAGACTTGCCATTGGCGACCTCCCGCCGCGCTTCCTCGAGATCGCTCGCGACCATTTCCTTGACCAGTTGGGCAAAGGACGTCCTGGGCTTCCAGCCGAGCTTGTCCCGCGCCTTGCTGGCATCCCCGACCAGAAGATCGACTTCGGTCGGCCGGAAATAGACGGGATCGATGCGCAGGATGGTCTTGCCGGACTTGCCGTCGACGCCGGTCTCCTGGACGCGCTGGCCACGCCATTCGATGCGGCGGCCGACTTCTGCAAACGCCACCTCGACGAACTCGCGCACCGAACGGGTCTCGCCAGTCGCCAGCACGAAGTCGTCCGCCGCGTCCGCCTGCAATATTTTGTGCATGCCGTCGATATAATCCCGGGCATGGCCCCAGTCGCGCTTGGCGTCGAGGTTGCCGAGATGGAGCGTGTCTTCGAGACCGACCTCGATGCGGGCGACGCTGCGGGTGATCTTGCGGGTGACAAAGGTCTCGCCGCGGATCGGGCTCTCATGGTTGAACAGGATGCCGTTCGAGGCAAACATGCCATAGGCCTCGCGGTAATTCACCGTGATCCAGTAGCCGTACAGCTTGGCGACGCCGTAAGGCGAGCGCGGGTAGAACGGCGTGGTCTCCTTCTGTGGCACCTCCTGAACCAGACCGTAGAGCTCTGAGGTCGAGGCCTGATAGAACCGCGTCTGCTTCTCCATGCCGAGAATCCGGATAGCCTCCAGCAGCCGCAGCACGCCGATGGCGTCGGCGTTGGCGGTGTATTCCGGGCTTTCAAAGCTGACGCCGACATGGCTCTGGGCGGCGAGGTTGTAGATCTCGGTCGGCCTGATCTGCTGCATCAGCCGGATCAGGTTGGTCGAGTCGGTCATATCGCCGTAATGCAGCAGGAACGGCACGTTGCGCGAATGCGGGTCTTGGTAGAGGTGGTCGATGCGCGCGGTATTGAACGAGGACGACCGCCGCTTGATGCCGTGGACTTCATAACCAAGCCCGAGCAGATATTCGGCGAGATAGGCGCCGTCCTGTCCGGTAACGCCGGTGATCAGCGCCACGCGCCGCTTTGAATGTTCATTCGTCATGCCAGCTTCGACCCTTCCTCCAAAGCGCCGACGCGCGAGCGATCGATCGACAGGGCCAAAGAGGCGCGACTAGAGCTGCAAATGGGCGGGTAAGAAGGCCGCAATTTCTGAGGCCGGAACAAAGTATTTGGCAATATCACGTGTTTCCGTCTTTCTGGTACCAGGTCGAGAATATGATTGCGAAATTTTCCGGCTCATTATGCCGAGCAGGCATTTGCGTTTGACATCGAACACTCCCGATCCGGAATTGCCGGTGCGAGCCACATCGGCGATGACTGTGCTGAACCGGCCGCGGGTTCCGATCGGCAGCCTATCGGGCGCGAGGATGTGGGAGCGCACGGCAGATCCCGGCACAATCGTCACGACCTGTTGTCCGGGACTGGGCGGATCGGTGCAAATCGAGTTTCGCCGAAGTCGCAAGCGTGCCGGAAGAAGCTCTTCCTCGACCGACAGCAACGTGAGATCCGTTCCTTCGAAACTCCCCTCCTTGATGACGCGGGTGGGATATTCCGATCCGGCAATTGCGATTTTGGGTCGCGTCAGCCAGCTCCGGCCTGCGACATGCGCTGCCGTAATGAACAGGCCTTTTCCGAGATAGATGCCGGCCCCTGGTCCCCAGCTCTGCATCGGCGTTTGATGGATGCTCACCGCGTAGGGCAACAGCGTATCGTCAGCGCCTTGTGCGCATGCCGGCTGCCACAGCGTCATCAGAAGAAGTGCGCCATGGAATAATGGTGCGCGCAGCAGCTTCGCAGTAAGTCGAGCGAACGCCAAAAATCACCTGCCGGGGTTGCGCGCCGCGACCATCAGCTCGCGCCGGTAAAGAACCTGAGTTCTTGAGGCGGAATGGCGGCGAGAAGGTCGCGGATAAACTGGTCCTGGAGCTTAAACGATACATCTTTCGGCAGGCCGATCGTGGAGACCCTGATCAGAGCACCATCGGGAATGATTCCGCGCAAGCCATACTTCAGCCGGCTCAGCTGATGACCGACGACACCGTTGGCGATGTCGTTGCCGATCCGCAGCCAGTAAGTCACCGGCTCGAAGCGCGACTCCCTTGCCGCAATCAACCGGGCCATCTTGATCGGTTGCGCGCCATCGCGATAGCTGATCACGGCATCCGCTTTTTCCGAGATCCGGAAGCCATTGGCGGTATAGCAAATCTCCGGGCGATGGGACTTCAGCCGGTAGTTCTGCACCGGACCATACGCGACCATCAGCATGACGATATTGCCATGCCCGTCGGTATAGCCTCGACCGACTTCCTGGCTGTAGATCTTTCCTGCGAGCGGGTCCGGCTGAACGTATGCGTCCGGATCCGCTGGGCGGACCGGGCTGATTTCCGGAACGAGCTTCCAGGTTCCAAACTGACGGGGAATAACGGTTTCAAGGCTGGGGGAGGCTGATGTGCGGGCCATCAGTTGACGGGGCGCCAGCACGCTGGCAAGCACCGCGCAGCCTACGATTGCGATACATGCCAACATGATATGAATTCGAGGGTATTTCATTGAGGCCATGCAAAATCTTCAAGAGTTAATTGGATTAGCCGCGCTTGAGCATATACTCCAACGGACCTATTTGCAGTCAAAAGAAAGAGATAATTAGATCCCTTAATGAAATTAACATAAATAACGCAAAACGCAGCGAAAAAGCGTTATTGGCTCGACCCAGGGCAGCTGGCTGTTTAGTCATACCGAGATTAGGGCACGGCCAGCCTGCTGTATATGCTTCTCGACCTATTAGATGCACGGAGTTCCTCGATGAAGGGTATGTCCATCAAGATCGCCCGGCTGACTGTTTTGCTCGCCTGCGGCGCGGTCGCCTTGGCTGGTTGCGGCAAGAAGAGCGACCAGCCTGCCGCTTCCAAAGGACAGGTCGTTGCGCGTGTCGGCGAGGAAGTCGTGACAACCCAGGATCTTGAGAACGAGTTTCGTTGGGCAAACGTCCCGGCCGACAAGCAAAAAGAGCCGGAGATCGTCAAGAAAGTTCTGGGTGATCTGGTCGTTCGCAAATATTTGCTCCGCCAGGCAATGGCCGCGAAGCTCGACCGCGAGCCGAGCGTGCTGCTGGATCTTCTGAGATCACGCGAACAGGTTCTCGAGAATGCATACGTGCAGCGAGCCGCGGCAGCCAAGGCGCCCGGCAAAACCGATATCGACAGGTATATCGCCAACAACCCGGCGAAATTCGCCGGCAGAAAACTGCTCAGCGTTGAACAGATCGCATTTCCGATAGGGCCGTCCACGCAGTCCTTCGTCGAAGCGAACAAAGGGGCCAAGTCGCTCGACGAGATCGATGCAAAGCTTACTGCCGCCGGCATCCCCCACGGTCGGCAAATGGGTGCGCTGAACAGCGGCGATTTGCCGCCGGAGTTTTACGGATTGATCGAGGCTAAGAAGGCGGACGACGTATTCTTCGTTCGCTCTGGCCAGAATGGGTTGTTCTTTAAGGTCAAGGGCGAGGAGCCGCGTCCGCTCGAGGGCGAAGCCGCAGCCACTCTTGCGCGACAGTTGATGCGCGCGGACGCCGTTAAAGCCGAAGTGGGAATTGCGGCCTATTCCGCGAGCCTCGAAGCAAAATATGAAGGTGATTACGCAAAGATCATGCAGCCCGGCGATAGCAAGAAAAACTGAGCACAGGATCTGACTGCAAGCCTAAGAGTTTCTCAAAGCGATATCGATGTGAAATGACAACTTTTTTTGATGTGTTAACGGTTACCTGTTTCGTGGCCCTGGTGATCGCGTTCTTCCTGTTCACCGAGCGAGACAATCGGACGTTGTTGCACTTTATGCTGGCCGGTATCGTGTTTGCCGTTGCGAACCAGGTCGGAAATGCCGGGTCGTTCTATCTTGCGCTGATCTTGATACTTGCTGGCGCTGGGTACGCGGTTTTGATATCTCGGAGATAAGCGGCTTGTTCCTTTAATGCTGTCAGTAAACTAAGTTTTGAACCTGTTGGTATTTGAATGACATATTCGCAAGTAATACCATCGGCGAAGGCAGGTTTTCTCGGCCCTTTTCTATGGCCGGCGCTGCTTGGCGCCTCGGTGATCGCCGCTTATGCCCGGACCATTCTCAGTCTGATCGATGGGCCCTGGCAGACGGAGCAGGAAGGCCATGGTCCGCTTATCATTGCGGGCTCGCTCTGGTTGATCTGGCAATCGAGAGAGAA
Source organism: Bradyrhizobium sp. WYCCWR15520 (assembly GCF_056174665.1). Classification (NCBI taxonomy): domain Bacteria; kingdom Pseudomonadati; phylum Pseudomonadota; class Alphaproteobacteria; order Hyphomicrobiales; family Nitrobacteraceae; genus Bradyrhizobium; species Bradyrhizobium sp. WYCCWR15520. The sequence continues at coordinate 208,570 of NZ_JBWBWM010000002.1, read as the reverse complement.
GCTGAAGGCCGTTGAAATCTCTCCGGCTCCCGTTACGGGATGGGCTGCTCTCCTGGCCGGCCTGATCATCCTGTATCTGGCTCGTATCCAGCAGGGGCTGGTCACCTTCGAGACTTTCTCCTTGATTCCCGTCATCGTTGGATGCGTCCTGATTTCAGTCGGATGGCCGGTTTTGCGTGTACTCGCGTTTCCGATCGGCTTCCTGATCTTTGCCGTGCCGATGCCCGACTGGCTGGTCGACGCCGCTACAGTTCCGCTGAAGGTCTTTATTTCGAACGTCGTAACCGATGTCCTGTATGCGACAGGTTTTCCGGTTGCTCAGAACGGCGTCATGATCATGATCGGGACCTATCAGCTCCTGGTGAAAGATGCTTGTTCCGGAATGAATTCGATTTTCGCATTGTCCGCAATCGGTGTTTTTTACGCCTATGCGTTTCGCTGGCAGGAGAAAATTCGCAGCCTGCTCCTTCTCGCGGCGATCATACCGATTACCATCATTGCAAATTTCTTTCGCGTTTTCGCGTTGGTCCTGATCGCTTACTACTTGGGGCCCGACATGCTCGATGGAATTCTGCACGATCTCACCGGGATCGGCCTTTTCGTCATCGCAGTTATTCTGCTGTTTCTGTTCGATACCTTTCTGGGTCTATGCTTTGGGCTAGTGCTTCGTGTGCGCAAGCGTGCCACACCGGCGACACCCGCCTAACCTCGACTATCTTCGCGGCGTCTCGCAAAATCAGCCGTCAAGGCGCTTTGCTCTTGCCTCCGCTGTTTGCTAGGGCTGGTTCGCGCAGCGCTTGCTAAGCTCGTTCCACCTCAAGATCAGTTCTTGACGAAGGTTGCCGTGAGCCGAACGTACGCCATACCCGACCTTCATGGCCGGCTGGATCTTCTTGACCGCGCCATCGAGGCGGTTGCGCGGCATGCGGAGAGGATGGCTTCCACGATCATAACTCTGGGAGATTACGTTGACCGTGGGCCGCAGAGCAGGCAGGTCATCGAGCGGCTCATTAACTGGAGACCGGATGGATCGAAGGTGGTCAATCTTAAGGGCAATCACGAAGCCATGATGTGCGCGGTCTGTGAGAACCGGGCGGAACTCGAGTGGTGGATCAAGAATGGGGGAGGCGAGACACTGGCGTCATATGACCAAACTCCAACGCTTCCCGATTTGCGAGCGATCCCGGCCGACCACCTGAACTGGATCGCCAATCTCCCACTGATGCATGTCGACCGACATAGAGTATTTGTTCACGCCGCAGTCGATCCGAAAGCTCCGCTCGACCAGCAGAACGAGGAAACGTTGCTGTGGAAGCGTTATCCCCGCGATGCCGACGTCGGACACGGGCGCCGATATGTCGTACACGGCCACCATGCCGACGCGCGCGCGCCGATTGTAGGGAAGTGCAAGACCAATCTCGACGGGCTGGCCTGGAAGACGGGGCGCCTGGTTATCGGGGTATTTGAGGATGACCGCCCCGGCGGTGCCTGCGAGTACCTGGAAGTGTATGGTCGCGAAATGTGAGAACCTGACGCTCGTCCGGCAACGGCAAAGATGCGCTGAGTTGGCTCAGCACCGTTCTAATAACAGCGGCGCCCCTGACGATCGTGCATTACATAATCCGTTCCGGGCGATGGATAGTAGAGTTGCCCGCATGAGCCGGAATTGACCGGAGCGCCAATTATATCAAGCTTTCTGTCCAGCGCGTTTGGCGACGCAGTCTGGTCGCTGCTCCCTCGTCCGTAATATTGTCCGCTGTATGGGCCGCTAAATTGCCCGCCATACTGGCCGGCGTACTGTCCGCCATAGCGGCCGCTATACTGCATATTGACCTGACCGACGGTCGGCTGCACCGAGCCGATCATCGTCACGACCGCCAACAGGGAAAGCGATATCCTCATCTCACTACCTGGAAGTATGAGGTATGGCGCAACCGGGGGGCGCCGGCAATTTTTCGGCCCATCCGCCCGGTCTAGGCTTCAATCAGCCCGATCAGCTTAGCCGCTTCCTTGTCGACATCATGGCGCTCCAAAACCCTTTGGCGGGCACTTTCTCCCATTTGCGTGATCGCTTCCGGCGCCGCGCCGAGACATTCTTCCATTGCCGCAGCCAAGCTCTCAAGATCGCCGGCAGGAACCAGCCAGCCGTGCTCACCGTGCTCGATCAGTTCGGGGATGCCGGCGACGAACGTACTGATGACGGGTCTGCGGAGCGCCATGGCTTCCATGATGACGACCGGCAGACCTTCGGCGAAGCTCGGCAACACCAGCGCGCGGGCTGCGAGAATTTCGGCCCGCACCTCGTCACTGCTGATCCATCCCGTTATTCGCACAATGCCAGCCAGCTTGTATTTTGCGACGAGCGTCTCGATCTCGCCGCGCATTTCGCCGTCGCCGGCGAGCACCAGTTCGAATTTTGTCCCGCGCTCCGCCAGCAGCCGTGCTGCCTCGATCAGGAGCAACTGCCCCTTCTGTTCACACAAGCGCCCCACGCAAACCAATCGTCGTTCACTGCCTGCCGGCGCTGCGACGTCGGTTTCGTGGAAAGCTGGCTCAAGCCCGCAATGGACCACTTTTATCTTTGGCCAATAAGCGTGGGGGACATTACGAAAGAGCTGGCTGCGTCCGAATGAACTGACCGCAACGACAAAGCGAGCCCGCCGGATTTTCTCGGGAAGCGAGATGAATTTCGGCTTGTCGAATTCTTCAGGTCCGTGGGCGGTGAAGCTCCAGGGCGGCCCGCCCAGTTCGCCGACAAGCATCGCGACTTCGGCCGAATTGGTTCCGAAATGAACGTGCAAGTGCTGCGCCTTTTCGCTGCGTAACCAAAGGGCTACCTGACATGCTTCGAGCAAATAAATCAGATGAACGGGGAGGGGGCGCTCCGCCCGCAGGCCCACCTTCAACGTCAGAACGAACGCGCGAAACAGGCCGACGGGGTTGGTTGTCAGGATCCGCAAAAATGAAACCAGCAGCGGCCCCGCGCCGCCGCGCAGGACGTAACGCGTGCGAGTCTGCTCCAGCTGATCTTCGGAGCCGCGCTGCGCATCGTCCCAGCCCCGCACCGATACTCGCACGATCTCGTGCCCCAGGCGTTCGAGCGCCAGGATCTCGCGCCGAATGAAACTGTGGCTGACTGCCGGATAATGGTTAACCAGATAGGCGATCTTCATGAAGGGTGTGCTCTTCCTGACTTTTATCCCAAAGCAGCCCCGATAAAAGCGCCCATTTTTGTTCCGCACGCCTATTTATCTATTTGGGAAATATAGTAGTAATCGAGCTGGAAACGGGATATTTATACCCCGCTTAGATATTCTCTTTTTTGCCTGACAAAACGTTAAGTCAAACGTTTCGAGATCGGTTTTTGCGATGTTGATCTTGGCCGCTCTGGCTGGATTGCTCAGCGTTCCTGTCGCTGTCCTGCTGGTTGAAGTCATTGCCGCCCTCAAAGCGCCGAGGCTGGAGCCTTTCGAAGTCCAGGAATTAAATAGCGAGAAGCGCCTGGCAGTCATTGTTCCCGCGCACAATGAGAGCCTGGGCCTCGTTCCGACGTTGCAGGATATCAAATCCCAGCTTCGTGCTGGAGACCGCCTTGTCGTCATTGCCGATAATTGTACTGATGATACCGCGTCGGTCGCGGCCGCAGCGGGTGCGGAAGTTATTGTCCGCGATGACCGCGAAAGAATTGGCAAGGGATTCGCGATGGGGTGGGGCATCGCCCATCTCGCCCAGGACCCACCCGATTTTGTTCTCTTCGTCGACGCCGATTGCCGGCTCCAGACCGACCTGATCGAAGGGCTGAAGCGGGTCTGTCAGCAGGTTCAGCGGCCGGTACAAGCACTGTTCATGATGCGAAGCGCTGAAAATTCACCCATCAATCACAGCTTCGCGGAGTTCGCCTGGATTCTCAGAAACTGGATCCGTCCCCTTGGACTGAGAAACCTTCATTGTCCCGTTCAGTTGATGGGAACGGGAATGATGTTTCCGTGGAATGCGATCAGCTCCGTACCATTGGCCAGCGGTCATCTGGTTGAGGATTTGAAGCTGGGGCTCGATCTCGCGCAAGCGGGCAAGGCTCCGTATTTCTTTCCGTTCGTGAAAGTTACCAGCACATTCCCGACCAGCGCCAAGGGCACCGACAGCCAGCGTCAACGCTGGGTGCAGGGTCATCTCGCTATGATCGGAAGATTCGTTCCGCAGCTTCTGGCTGGCGGCTTGAAGCGCGGCGACGCCAATGTTCTTGTGCTGGCGCTTGATCTTTTGGTGCCGCCGCTCTCTCTGCTTGCGCTGATGATCGTCGGCATGATGGGCCTGACTTCATTGGTCACATTGCTTGGAGGGCCGTGGTTGCCCACCCTGATCGCGGGCGGCAATCTCGCTGGGTTTATCCTATGTGTTCTTCTGGCCTGGTTTAGATTCGGGCGCGAGGTTTTTCCGGCGCACGAGGTATTATCGTTCGGTTCTTTTGCATTTAAAAAGATCGGGTTCTACGGCCGGATGTTGCTAGGCGGCACAGCATCCCATTGGATACGGACCGACCGATCAACGCCTAACTAGCTATGTTTGGCCCGCGGTTTTTTTCGCGACGTCCCCCAAATGGGTCACGCAACCGTTATCGAACTCCCATAAAAACGCGCCGACAAAGGTTAAACGGAGTCCAGTTGCATCACCGAATTTAACTGGCATGCCGTTTGCCTGAGTTCTCAGGCAGGAGGAGGGGGCACACATGAAAGCGCACAGCCGCACGACCATTCTGCCGAAACCAAAGAAGCCGCCGAAGGCCTTGAAAAAGCAGCCGGCCGAGACCATTGCGGAACGATATCTCGAATTGCGACGCCTTCGCGAACGTCTGTCCGAGGCGGAAGCTTTGCGAAGTTCACAATGATAAAGTTGCGTCAAGGACTGACGCCGCCGCTCTATCTGGCGGCAATCGGGATCGCCATGGTTGGTTGGCTGTGGGCGATATTCACCGGTGTGGAATGGCTCTTAGGGGTCTAGGCAGTCCGCTCGTGGCGTGCGCACAAGACATGCTCCCAAACCGGACCATGGTTGCCCAGCGGGTTGATCCTATCGTCCGGGAATATCCCGCTTCCGTCGAATTTTCTCACGGCGATATTGCGCTGTTGCATTCCTGCCGCGGCGCAGAAGAATTAGCCAAGCCAAACAAGCGTTCATATCCACGGCCCCCTTTGTGGGCTATCAAACGAGCTCAAGAGCCGTTCATCTAGAGTTGGAAAAACGCAGGCGAATTCGGCGGCACGCTTGCGAATCGTCCCGTAGTTAGGATTTCTAGCTCAGACAGCATTGAGTTCGATCAGCGGCTTGGGTGGTTGCGACACCGTTCTTCCGGCGTGAGAGCCGGGATGGTGCCAATGGAGCAGGGGACTGTGGCCGTGTCGGATAGACTGACAAGCGCATTGCTTGCCGCGCTGAATGAATCGACGGAAATCAAAGAGAGCGATTGGCTGAAGCTCGAAAGGGCATTGCACGGTCAATCGGACCGGGACGATAACCAGCCGGGCAGTGAACCGAAAACGGCCCCGGAAAACAGGTTCGCCGCCACGGTATGCTCGGGGATGGCCAAGATTCGAGCGGACGTCTGAGCCTTCGAGCGCCGTTTTTTGTGACTGGAAAGGGGGCTTGTTAGAGCTATGACCCAAGACTTCGTTCGCCGGAACTGATTTAAATTGCAGTGCGGGCATCTAAATTAAATAGTTGTCCGGAGTATTTAATTCTCCTGTTTAAAGCTTGACCCAATTCCTAAGATTCGGTAAAAATACGCATTGGCACAGTTTTAATAATTGACAGGGGTTTGAGATGAGTAAATCTATATCTCTAGCGGCGATTGCATTGCTCGTATCAGTGCCAGCCCAGGCGGCATTGGTGATCAGCACCACGAACCTGTCTCCGTTTGGAAGCAATCAGGCCGCCGTAGCTTACACCGATTTTGGCGTTGGCGGGGCTCTGCCGGATGCGGTTTCGGGAGGCGTAACGCTGGGCAACGCTGTGGGCGGAAATATCACTTTTACCGGTGGTGGTGCTATCGTCACCGGAAGCGTGGGCGGTAAATACGCTCAGCCTGCAACGTCGGAAGGCAACTATCTTACCACGGGGTTCAATGGTGAAGCTTTTACGGTGACCACCACCGCGCAGCTCACTGGCTGGCACAACTATATCGGTCTGTATTGGGGGTCGATCGACACTTATAATACCTTGAACCTGTATAACGGGAATGTTTTGGTCGGGACCGTTGTCGGAAATGACGTAGGGGCGCCAGCGAATGGTAATCAGGCTGACGGGAATCAGAATAGATACGTCAACATATCGTCGACCTTGCTGTTCGATAGAATTCAATTCGTGAGTGGCAGTCCTGCGTTTGAGATCGATAATATAGCTCTTACGGCAGCGGTACCGGAGCCGTCGACTTGGGCGATGATGATCCTCGGCTTCCTCGGCGTCGGTTTTCTCGCCTATCGCCGCAAGTCGGATGTTGCACTTCGAATCGCCTGATCTAATCAAGCTCCTTCGCTCTGAAAAGCCGCCGTTCAGGCGGCTTTTTGTTGTATACTGTGAAGTCGTAGCCCGATCAGAAAGCCATGTGGAAAGCCTCGATCCTGCTCGTCTTGATTTCGAGCGCAGCAGTAAGCGCCCAGGATCGCGGCCGCATGGGGCGTCCGCTCCCCTCGGCGGCCGAGGCGGCGCGGCTGGCCTCCGAAACGGTTATGAACGATAGCTCGCTTCAGAAGGGCGATATCGTGGTCACCGATCGTGGCCTGTTCGTTTTCAAGGGAGTGGGGCCCGATGGCTACACCTTTGAGTTTTCGCCCGTACCCAATTCCCTCTCTGCCGGCAGGAGCGGTCGGTAAGCTGGCCGATTTGCTGCGGGGGCAATGAGGGAATCCTGCCTGCCCGTGGCGACTGTCTACATAGGCCGGAGAAGTGATTGCCCTATCCGGAGAAGCAAATTAAATTCCGCAGCTTCACGTTCCGCAATGACTGATTACGAATCACTTCGAAAGTGCGTGCAATAATGCTGGCAAGGGTACCACTGTAATGCGGAATTATTCCTATGGTGGGCCGTCGATCGCTCGCCGACCGGATTGAAAGTGATTGGGTTTCGAATTCGAGCTGCGGTTGGCCATCCCGCAGGAAAATGATTTAAAAATCAACTCCTTGCCGCAGGCGATGCAGGGGCGTATGTGCAACAACCTACGCGATCAGGCTGTTAACGATAAACGTTGCTGCAGAATATGCTACTTTGCGCCGACTGCGGCCCGTGATAATAAGTTGCTAACGATAAACAACGGGTGTTCATTTAATTGTTCGCCACCCAAAGGATTTAATATGTCGCTGCGGTCTCGTTTGCTCATTGCTCTATCGACTACCTTGCTAGGCTCCACGGCCGCATCGGCGGTCCCGGTCACCGTCACCAGCTACGAGATGAACAATGGCAACGGGAAGACTCAAAACGGTAACTACGACTACTTCGATTCGACCTACTCTGTTCCAACCAATGCCAACACCAACGGCTCTTCGCAGGTCGTGCCGTCAAATGGAGTTCCTCAGGAAGCGTGGCTGACAGGCGGAACGGGCAAACTGACCGACAATACCATTCCAACCCAGAATTACTCGTTCGTGCCCCAAAACTACGTCGGCTGGAAGTATCAAGACCCCACCATCATTTTTCATCTTGAGGCAGGCAAGAGCGTCAGCTCGATTACGTTGTACGTGGCGAGTTCGTACGCCAGCACGCTCGGCTTTGGCGGTCTTGTTGGCCAGCCGGCTTCGGTAGGTGTGTCGGTCACCACCGCCGGCAACACGACTTTTACGCCGACCTATACGACGACCTTTACCGACTATCTGAATAATCCGTACACCGGAACTGAAGTCATAACGCTTGCCTTCTCCGCGCCGATCCTTTCCAGCGACACGTTCAGCCTGACCTTGAATAGAGGACCTTTGCTGCTGGATGGCATCAACTACTACAACAATCACGTCGTCGGATATGGCTGCGACAACGCTAACCCCAACAGCTGCTTCCTCGACAACGTCAACGATTTCAAGAATAGCGCATACGATCCCAATAAGCAGCCTTGGATACTGCTGAGCGAAGTGCAGTTCACCGCCGCTGTGCCCGAACCGTCCACCTGGATCATGATGATTGCCGGTTTCGCCGGGCTCGGCTTTGTAGCCTATCGCCGCAAGGCAAAGTCCGCGATGGCGATCGCATGATCGCAATAGGACCTGCCGGATCAAACAAAAGGCCGCCCAAACGGGCGGCCTTTTTGATTGAAGTATCTGCGAAGCATGGCCCGCTGGCCGGCGAGTTTCGATTCGCAGAGCGTTGAGCAGTCCTCAATAATTGATCGATGTCTGCGCGAAGATCCCCTGAGCCCGCTGATCTCCCGCAAGGCGCCAGCGATACTGGAGTGTCAGCTCCCAGTACGAGGGCGGCGCCATGTATTTTGTCTCGCCGAACCAGTAGCGTAACGAACCGCCGGCGCCGGCCGAGTAGGCCTCACGGTTGGCGAAGGAATCATCGTAGTTTGCGGCCAGCACGGCGTGCGGGAAGAATACCAGCTTGCTGCTGATGGGATCGAGCCGGAAGCTGCGTCCGAAACGGCCTTCCGTGATTACTACCAATTGTCGCTTCTCGAGGAAGCGATCCACTTCTGCATAGACGTACCAGGTCGGCCAGCTCGCATCCAACACACGCAAATCGGTTCCGACCGTGTGGGAGTAGAGGGCGCGCAACAGCGTGTCATCGCGGGCCGCATCGCCGAGCGCGAAAAGCTTGTCGACTTCGAAAACCAGATTGGCGTTCGAGAACGGTTTCCAGCGGGCGCCCACCATGCCCTGCGTCGTGAGTGCGCCGGTCGGTCCGCCGGACTGGTCATAGAGAGTTTCGAACAGCCGGCCGAACAGCTCGAATATCGCGCCGTTCCTGTATCCGATCCCTTCGGGACGATAATAGAACTCGGTTCCCAGTTGCGAGGTGTAACTGCTGGGGGCGGTTGTCGTCAGGAACGGATTGGGTGCCGAACCAACCTTACCGTATGAAACCGACGTGTTGATACCCCATACGCGGGCCAGGTCTGAGACCGTCCGACGCGTCTCGAACAGCTTTTGATCGTCGATATCGATCCGCCCGTCGGCCTTGGCGTCGATCCCTTCCATCAGATAGGCGATGGCCTTCGGATTTTCGAAGCGACGCATGGCGGTATATCCCGCATCGATCGTGGCCCGAGCTGGCAATTGTCCACGGGCATGCGCGCGATCGAAGCGAGCCAGACCTTCCTCGTCATTGCCTACGGCGACGGCGAGATAGCCGAGGTCGGCGTCCCGAATCGAACGCAATCTGCCCTCGGCGATTGCCTGATCGAAAAGGATGCGGGCTTCCGGTTTGCGGTCCAGCTCCACCAGCGTGTTGATCTGCGCACGCAGCGCGCCGTCCCGCTGAATAGCGGTCTTGGCGAGCCGTTCTGCCGTTCTGAATTCGACGAGCGATTCTTCCTTTCGCCCGAGCGCCTGCAGTGCATACGCCTTGCGGATCGCGGTCTCATAGCTGACGGCCAATTTCTGAAGCGCGCGCAATGCCCGCATCGGGTCGTTGGAAGCCAAGGCAGCATCGGCGAGGGCGAGACGAACGTCGTGGGCCTGAGTGGGCGGGAGACCCCGCTTCAGGGCGTTTTCCCAGTCTGACATCGCGCCACTGAATTTCTTGAGCTTGCTGCGCGCATAGCCGCGCTGCGCATAGATTTCCGCGCTCGAATGCCCCGCGTCGATCGCCTTGGTCGCTTCGACCTCAGCTTCCGCAGGGCGGCCGGCGGACATCAGGATATTGACCAGCAGGAGGCGGTTCGTGGCGGCTTCTGGTTCAAGCTGAACAGCTTTGCGCGCCTCGACGATGGCCAAGTTGTAGTCCTTGTCTCGTTCCGCCCGATAGGCGCGTTCCTTCGCTTCAAAGATTTCCTTTGCGGCCTTTTCTTCCGGCGATGCAGAAGGGATCAATATGCTCAGGACGGCAGGCGCCTCGAGTTCGCAAACCACACCGTTGACGGTGGTTGAACACTCCTGCACCGGCGTCGGCATGCTGCCATTGTTCGGAAGCGTGCCCCTGTGCTGGCTTGCGCCTTCGGCGTCGGTGAGCCTCGTAACGACTTTGGGGTCGGTTCGCGAATAGCGGCCCAGCAATTCGATCGCGGCGTTGAAATCGCCTGACGCCAAAGCTGCATCGGCGGCGATCAACCGGACGTTCTTCTGCTGGCCTGCGGTCAGGCCCGGGATCGCCAGGGCCGCGTTGAAGTCAGAGATGGCGTCAGCGCGCTTCCCCAGTCGCTGGTTGATATAGCTGCGCCATACCAGGGGAAGATAGTTCGCCCGGTCGCGTGCGACCGCTTCGGTGGCCGTTGCCAATGCCGCCGGCAAATCATTGTCCGCGATCTGGGCGCTCAGCAGCAGCAAGCGGTAGGACATCGAATCCGGGGCATATTCGATGGCGCTGCGGGCGGCTCGGATCGCCGCCTTGGCATCGCCCCTTTCAAGCGCCTTGTAGCCATCGCTGGCCGGCTGCTGGGCGAGGCGCTGCCGAATGGTTGCTTGCCGGCCTTCGAGCTCCTGGTTGCCCGCAAAAGCCGCAGACGCGGCCTTCGTGGCCTGTTCGGCTCGGGTGAGGTCGCCCGCGGCGATCAGCGAATCGATCAGGAGGAGATGCAGGCGAAGGAGATCAGGACGGAGCGCCACAGCCTCGGCGGCGCTTGCCGCGGACGCCCTGTAATCTCGCTGGCCGAACGCCTTGTAGGCGGTCTCAGCCGCCGTATAGGCATCACCCTCCAGCGGAGGACCGCTTTCGGCGACCTGGGCGCTGGCGCCGGACCACAGCACCGCCACGAGCAAAAGCGCAGCCAGCGCTCCCCGAAAAACCGTCTGGCTCAGGTAATTTCCGCCCCAATTGCCCATGCAACCAGCGTTACGCCAATCCCGTTAAATTTTAACGCAGAACTGTAATCGAGGCGGCGATTCAGCGGAACCGGGATTTGCTCTTTGGCGGACTTGTCACGCCTTGATCATTCATTTTTCTCACTTTTTCTGCGGCTGTGATGTTTTTGCTGCGAAATGTCCGCCCAAATAGGCCACGGCGCGCGTTAACGATTTTCCCGTTGCGCAGTCCCTGCAGCACGCGCGTTCCGATGGCGGCTGGCTGTCCATATTTGAAGCACGGCGTATTAATTCACCGAACTGGAGTCCGGTAATTGAGGGATCCAGGCCGCCCAAGGTGCTAGCTGCCGGGCTCCGCTTCAAGGGACCGGGCCGTTCGATCCTGCCGTCGCTGTCGAGCAATCCCGCGCGAGCCGTTGCAGGCGCGGATGACTTAGCCTCCGGACCGATCTCGCGCCACCGTCCGGTGAAAAGAAATTGGCAACGAGGATGATGATCGTTGATCCAATGTCCAAGCCATTGTCGTCTGCAGGCAGGGGGCTGCACACTTCGGCAGCCTGATCGACGCGTCGATGCGTACCGCTCGGTATCGGCTGGCTGTGTCGTAGTGAGCGAGCGGCAGATCGCGGGCGTTGATCTGCACCCCCGTACGGTCTCTTGACGTCGCCGAATAGTAAACGCCCGTCACACCAGGCTCGGGACCATTAGGGTTAAATGCGTTCGCCCGTTGCAGAGGTCAGCAAGAATCTGAATTTGTGGGTTCAGGGTGGCGGTCCAGGCCGGCGCTCAATTTGAGGTGTTTTCAATCGTTCATTGTTTCAGTTTGTCAAAGTCCGGGTTGATGGATCTTAATATGGATATTGAGACGAACGCGGCCTCGATGAACCGGCAAACATTCAAGCTGGTTTGCGAGCAATGCGGGAGCCTGACGGTTGCGTTGCCGGTCGAAGCCCTGCCGGATCCATGCTCCATTCTGAAATGCGGCCGGTGCGGCTCTCCAAGAGGAACGCTTCAGTCGCTGCGCGACACGTCAATTCAGGCGGGCATTCGGCATCCGGTGTAGCGCAGGCGGCCAACGGGTCCGATGCGCCCACAGTCCTGAACGGGGCTCGGCTTATCGGGCACTTGATCGCCTGATGTGAATGCGGGTTGTGGTGACATAACCACTGAACCCGTCGAGGCCGATCCCGGTTTTACCCTGGAAAATCAGGGCAGGAGGCCTAGTCAGCTTTCGGTCAAGCGGATAGGCTCGGATGGAACTAGTTTTTGTTTGTCGGTGTGGGGCTTCGTATTTTCGGAGCAGCAGCTAGTTAATTCGCGAGGGGGAGACGAGATATGCGAACGATCTGTGCGTCGGTGCTGGCGGCCAGTTTCTTGATTGCTTCCAATGCCAGTGCCGCGCCGCTTCTGAGCCATATGCAGCCTGCTCCGGGTTCGCTCATCACGGCCGCGAAGGTGATCTGCGACGAGGCGGGCAATTGCTACCGACCGGATCGGCGCCGCCCGGTCGCCCGGTGGGTTTATGGCGACAAGAATTTCTATGGACCGTACGCTGGACCTGGTTACTACGGCAATCCGCGCCATCGCTATAACTGGTGGCCCTGGTACTGATCGCGGGCCGAATATCTGCCAAACGAGGATCGGCCAGACTTCGTAGCTGCGGCGGCCGTCAGCCTGCCGAAAGCCAATGCAGGAATGTGGCGCAGCCGCAAATGAGCTGTGACGCCAGCATGAGAACCGCCCATGAAACGAACAGGATACGAATCATCCCCGCGCTCTCGACCGGCTGCAGATCGCTAATCGGTCGGGCATAACGCTCCACATTCGAATTTGTTCATCATCGCGGAGCGTGAAGGCTCGCTTTGCTTGGCCCTTGAGCGAGGCGAAGCGCACCCTGGAGTTGTTTTCGCATGAAGTGGGCTGCCATCCATGGTTGCGGCCGTCGCGAGCGAATCTTTGCGCGCGTTGCAATTATATCTCCACATGTGGATTGCCGTGGAACCCAAATAAAGCCGGTTTCGCCCTATAAACCGTATCAAATCGCTGCTATAGGATTGCGCAATGCCGCCGATATTGGCGGCCAATCAAACCTTGCGATCCCAGTTTTAAGATAATCACGCTGTTTAATTGTCATGGCTGTTAAAATGAATGATGCGGTTGCGTGGACCCAGCGTCCTCGAAGCGTCGGGTTAAGCGACAAGCCCGACGTGGCTGATATCTCCAAGCCCATACGGCACGAACCGGCATTCGATGGCGTCGATTGGTCGGCTGCTGCTCCTGGTTGGCTTTCAATAATCGCCGGGCTATTTCTGCCGTTGCTGGCTCTCGCTCTGCTCGTCGTTTCCATCGACCTTGCTTTGGTTTGGTTGTTTGAAAGATGGATTGACCCTTCATCGAACATGTCGCCTTTGCTGCTTGTCGCGATCATGTTTCCGCCGGCGCTGATAAGCGTTTTTTGCGGCTTCAAGCTTTTCCTCAATTTTAAGGATGCGAGGACGGCTGCATCGCGCAAGCAATAGGGCGCTGAGCGGATTGATCGCCTGCTGCATCTGACGGCTTCGACGTTCGTGTGAAGTCTGGAGCGAAAATCAGCGCGCCCCGGCGCCTCCCTTGATATCGGCCTCGTGTGCGACGATGATTTCTGCTGGGAAAGTCCGTCCCGGCAGCTTCGCCTGGATACGAAAGGGGGGCCTTTCATGAGCGCTGAAATCAAACCCTATCGCATTTCGATCGGGGACGATGTTCTCGAAGATCTCAAATCGCGGCTGCGCAAGACGCGCTGGCCGGAGGCCGAACTGGTCGACGACTGGAGTCAGGGCGCGCCGCTGAAATGGATCAAGGATATTTGCCGCTACTGGGCCGAGGAGTACCATTGGCGCCAGCGCGAGGCGCGGCTTAATCGTTTTGCGCAGTTCACCACCGAAATCGACGGGCTCGACATTCACTTCCTGCACGCTCGTTCGCCGCATCCGGACGCGATGCCGCTGGTCATCACGCATGGCTGGCCGGGCTCGGTGGTCGAGTTTCACAAGGTGATCGAACCCTTGACCGATCCGACCGCGCACGGCGGCAACGCTGCCGACGCGTTTCATGTCGTTTGCCCGTCGCTGCCAGGCTTCGGCTTTTCAGAGAAGCCGAAGACAACCGGCTGGGGCATCGATCGCATTGCATCGAGTTGGGCGGTGCTGATGGATCGCCTCGAATATGTGCGATACGGCGCGCAGGGCGGTGATTGGGGATCGGCAATCACCACCGCGCTCGGCGCGCAGGACCCGGAACATTGCGCCGGCATCCACATCACCTTAGCGATGTCGGCGCGTCCCAATGTGGAGGGACAGCCGACGCCGGAAGAGGCGCGGGCCTTGAAGGGCATCCAGTATTACGCCGATTGGGATTCCGGTTATTCCAAACAGCAGTCCACCCGGCCGCAAACGCTTGGGTACGGCTTGACGGATTCCCCGAGCGGGCAGGCGGCGTGGATCCTGGAAAAGTTCTGGGCCTGGACCGACTGCGACGGACATCCCGAAAACATCCTCGGCCGGGATGAATTGCTCGACAATGTCATGCTTTATTGGGTGACGGCGACGGCCGCTTCATCGGCGCGCCTGTACTGGGAAAGTTTTGGGCCGAAGCGCCGGACGGCTCACAAGGTGACGGTGCCGACCGGTGTTGCCGTCTTCCCCAAGGAAATCGTCACACCGGTGCGAAAGTGGATGGAAGCGAGCTACACGAACATCCGGCACTGGAGCGAAATGCCGAAGGGCGGTCACTTCGCGGCTTTCGAGCAGCCGGACCTTTTCGTGCAGGAGGTGCGAAACTACTTCAGAACGCTGCGCAAGCCGCCTGTTTCCTGATCAGTGGGCCCCGCGCGCCCGCTGTCTAGAGATACCAGGCGAGCACCGCCTTGAGCAGCGCGTTTTCGATTACGGGAAGAACGACGATCTGGTTCATGCCGGCTGCGCGCGCTAGCTGCGCCGCAACGGATTCGTCGACGTTCAGATGCTCGTTGATGGCGGGCATGCCCGTCGCCCAGGCGCCGCCGATGCTGCCTTCGCCCTTGCGTATCGTCTTTGACGCATAAAGCGAGGCGAGATCGGCATTCTTGCTGCAATCGCCGGACTGAAACACCAGCACCGTTCGCGACGGGTCCGGCACCCAGATCTCAAAACGCCTGGCGATCGGCGTTGCCTGTGCGGACAGGAAGGTCATGACCCAGGTCTGGTCCGGAGGCGTGGCGTAGGGAATGCCGACGCCGCAATTGATTCCGATTTCGCTGGCTTCCTCCCAGCGCAGGAAGCTCTTGGCGTTGTGTAGATCCTTGATGATCAGCGGCATGCCGGCCTTCCAGGCACGGCCGGGAAGGCCGAAGCCGCGCGGGAATTTCGTGTGCCGCGAATTGAACTCGAACATGTCGGCGGTGCCGTAGTAGCCGTCGACCAGGCCCATCTCGTGGGACTTCTCGGGGTCGTTGTGCCAGAGCTCGATGGCGCCGACGTGCTTTTGGTCGTCGCCACAGAACAGCACCATCACCGCCATCAGGAATTCACCGGCAAAGACCGGCAATGCAACGCCACAAGTCAATCCGGCCTCGATCGCCTCGTCCGTGCGCTTGAAGTAGGAGTTTGCGAATTTCGTGAGGATGACCGGATGGCCGGCGGCCCATGCCTTGCCGGGCAGCCCTTCGTCATAGGCGAACAGCGCGTTCTCGCTGACGGCCTTGAACTCCGAATACTCGTCGCTGCAAAGACAGCCGCCGAACTCCAGGCGGGTGCGGGTTCGGTCGGGCACCCACAATTCAACCACGCGAATGAATGTCTTCATCTGGACGCACCTGTCGCCACGCCTGATAACAGCATCGGCGATTTAGCGGCGACAGGTGCGATCAAATTACAGGCAGGCGTCGCCCAAAGTTCGTGCGGCGTTTCGGGGTGCCCAGCGGCTCAGTTCCGATACGACGGATCGGTGCGGTCGAGCTTGCGCAGCAGCGCCGGCCAGGCGAGTTCGCCATTGCGCGCGGGCCGGTCGGTTCGAGGCCGCATCTTGTCGTAGGTTTCTTCCAGCACGTTCTGCGGCGGGTAGATCAGCTTGGTGTTGCAGGACAACGCCATGACCTGCACCTGGCAGGCGCGCTCGAGGCGGAACAGCACGTTGAATGCCGCAGGCACGGTGCGGCCGACGACGAGCAGGCCGTGGTTGCGCAGGATCATGGCTTCGTGGTCACCGAGATCCCTGACCAGCCGCGCGCGCTCATCGACATCATCGGCGATGCCTTCGAAGTCGTGATAGGCGATGTGGAGAAACCGCATCGAGGTCTGCGCCAGCGGTAATAGCCCGCATTCCATGGCCGAGACCGCCATGCCGGCCGGCGTGTGCGTATGCGCCACGCAATCCATGTCGTGCTTGGCCATGTGGATCGCGCTGTGAATGACGAAGCCCGCGACGTTGACGTCATAGTCGGAGGCGTTGAACAGCGTGTTGCCCTCGACGTCGACCTTGATCAGGCTGGACGCGTCGATTTCCTCGTAGAGCATACCGTAGGGATTGATCAGGAACTGGTCGGTCGTCCCCGGCACGCGGCAGGAGATGTGGTTGGCGACCATCTCGGTCATGCCGTATATCGCGGTGAGGCGGTAGCAGGCCGCGAGGTCGACCCGCGCCTGCCATTCTTCCGCGCTCACCTGTTCGCGAACCGATTTGACGACCTTGACGGCGGGTGAGCTGACAGGAGGATTCATGGCGTTTCTCCGCGGAGAGGAATTATCCGGCCCGCTGCGGCCGATCATTGTTCGGCAGGATAGCTGCATTTTGCCGCTCGGCAAGGCGAGCATCGCAGGCGTTATTGCAGGTCTGGCGGGTGAAAATCGAATGCGCTATGGCAGCAGGTGAGGTGAATGCCATGACCGAAGGACGCTACCGGCTGATCGGCTCGACCGCGTCGCCCTACGCCATCAAGCTGCGCGCGTTGATGCGCTATCGCAGAATTGCCTTCGACTGGGTCATCATGACCAAGGAGCTGCGCAAGGCGACCGAGCATTTGCGGCCCAATCTGATTCCGGTGCTGCAATATCCAGACGGTACCTACCGCGGCGAGACGACGACGCTGGCGTATGACCTCGAGAGCCGTCACAAGGACCGCTCTGTCATTCCCGACGACAAGGTGGTCGCGTTCGTGTGCGATCTCCTGGAAGACCTCGCCGACGAATGGGCGGTCAAGCCGCTGTTTCTCTATCGCTGGTGGGATCCGGAAGACCAGGCCTATGTCTCGCGCTGGGCGGGCGAGGAGTGGTCGGTCTCGGAGGCCGAAACCGGCAGTGCGGAGGAAATCGAGCAGTTCCGGCAGCGGCAGATTTCACGCATGGTCATTCTCGGTGCGACTGCGGAAAACAAGCCGCTGCTTGAGGAGAGCTACGTGCGAATGCTGGCAGCGTTCGAGCCCCATGTCGGGATGACTAATTATCTGTTCGGCAGCAGGCCCTCGCTCGCCGACTTCGCCTGGTTCGGCCAGCTCAGCGAAATGGCGACCGATCCGACCCCGATGGGGATCATGCGCGCGAAGGCGCCGTTCACCGATCATTGGGTGCGGCGCCTGGACGATGCCTCGGGTGTGGAGGGTGATTGGTATCCGCGCGAACGGGCGCTCAGTGGCATGACCGAGGCGCTGTTGAAGATAGCTGGCGAATTATATTTGCCGTTCCTCGTCGCGAACGCTGAGGCTTTCGCGAAAGGCGTCGAGCGGCTGGAGATGAACGTTTGGGGTCTGCCTTATGCCTTGGCCCCGTTCAAGTATCAGGTGAAGTGCCTGCAGCAGCTTCGCGACAAGTTGTCGGCACTCGACGTTGACAACAGAACTGCATTGCGGCCGGTGCTGGAGCGCACCGGGTGTTGGCAGCATTTGACCACCGGCTAGGCGCTCACCTCACGGACGATGCCGGCTGCCGAGCGCCGTCGCGATCGATTCCGGATTTTGGATGCGCTCGATCAGCATGTCGATGCGATCGCCGCCCCAGAACAGTTCGCCGTTGAAGACCATGGTCGGCACGCCGAACACACCGAGCGCTTCGGCCTCGTCGATGATGCGGTCGTGCTCTGCCCGCGCCGGGCCGTAGACGTAAGCTTCAAATTGTTCGGACGAGCCGCCGATCGATGCGATCACGCCCGAGATTGCCGACAGTTCGTCGATTTCGAGATCATGGCTCCAGAATCGCCGGAATACCGTGTCGTGATACGGCCGGAACAGGCCGTGGCGCTGCGCGAACAACATGCCGGCGCTGGAATAAAAGGCGTCATAGATGCGCCGCGGCCCCTTCATGACGAGGCCCTGCGCATTGGCGTAACGGCGCGCGTCCATATAGGCGTAGCGTACCTTGCGCCAGAAATGCGGCGTGCGCTCTTCCACTGTTCCCATGAATTCAGGAATGCGCAGCGTGTAGGGCAGCCATTCCAATTCGACGCCGCAAGCTTCCTCGAGCTCGAACAGCCGCTTGTTGGCGACGAACGCGTAGGGGCTTTTGTAATCGGTGTAGATTCGTACGCGGGGCCTGCCCATGACGTATCCCTCTTCGATCGAATCAGTATTCCCGATCCGGGTCGAGGATGGAACTACGCGACGCGGTGTTGAGACTGCAAAAACGAATGGGCCCCGGTGCATGGAGCATCGCGGGGCCCGACATCTTCGTTATAGGCGAAGGATTTCTGGTAGACACCAGCATTTATCTCAGGATCCGGCAGCGCGTGGCCTTGGCGCTCCAGTCCCGCGTATGTGTTCGAATTGTCGAAAGGTGCGATGAGGCTGGCAGCTGCTTATGACCTCAACCGCGCCTGGACCTTGCGCTGAGCAAGGTCACCGGCTGACCCGGTGGCGTCATGCTCCTCTCCAAGAGTTGGCCAACGGACTGTGTCCGCTTTCTCTGCGTGTCGTCCCGATCATGTAACCGGGGCGCCAATGCCTGCGAAGCGGGGAGCTGACGCTCCATGACTCCTGCAGGTGCAGTGGCGCAAATGCTGCGGCAGATAGAGGCACGTGTCAAGTAAACCAAGGTTTGTTCATCCGCCGGGTTCCCGCGGCCGCCGGTATATCAGGCCATTGTGTGGCGGTAATCCTGTAGATCAGGATCGTGGGTCATTGCCCAGTAATCCACAAAACGCCATGGCATCGCCGAGAATACCCGGCCTTGCTTGTTGCGGTAGTAGGTCGTCATGCCAGGATGCGTCCAGATCAATTGCTCATGCTCGGCATCAACTTGTCTGATGTACTGATCGTGCGCTTCCTGACGAACATCGATCGCAGCGATGCCTTGCTCGATCATTTCGACGAGACAGGCCGAGATGTAGCGGCTCTGGCATTCCGACTGGAAGATCACGCTGCCGCCATGCGCGGGACCTGAATTGGGGCCAAGCATCACGAAAAGATTTGGAAAGTCCGGCACGGTAAGCCCGAGATAGGCGGTCGGGTTGTCGTTGGCCCAGGCCGTCTTCAGATTTTTTCCATCGCGCCCTGTGATGTTGAGACGCGCCGCCATCTCCGTGACCTTGAAGCCGGTGGAGATGACGATGATATCCGCGGGCCGCAACTTGCCGTCCGCAGCGACAATGCCGTCGGTCGCGAAATGGTCGATCGTGTCGGTGACCAGCTCGACATTGGGCTTCGTCAGCGTCTTGAACCAGTTGTTGTCGAGCAGGATGCGCTTGCCGTAGGGCGGATAGGTCGGCACGCATTTTTCGATCAGATCGGGACGGTCCTTCAATTCAGAGAGGATGAAATTGGTCAGCTCCTCGCGATGCCGGTCGTTGCCCTTGTTGACGGCGCGGTCCGGATGCGGCCATTCCGGGTCCTTGCGCAGGAACGGCAACAGGCCGTCGCCATAGCGCCAGAACATGTTGAAGCGATACCACTGCACATAAAATGGCAGGTGCGCGAGCAACCACCGCGCTCCCTCGGTGATGGGATCGGAATAGCCCGCCACCGGCCGCGCCCATTGCGCGGTGCGCTGATAGACCGTGACCGAGGCGACGCGGTCCGCGATCGACGGGACCAATTGCATGGCGGTGGCGCCGGTGCCGATCACGGCAACGTGCTTGCCGTCAAGATTGATGTCGTCGGACCACAGCGCGGAGTGCAGCGTCACTCCCTTGAAAGCTTCCTCACCCTTGAAGTGGGCAGGGTGGGGGTCGTTGAGCTGACCGATGGCACTGACAAGCGTGCTCGATTCAAATATCTCTTCGCCATTGGCGCTCTTCAGCGTCGATATCCAGCGTCGCTTGCTCTCGTCCCAGCGCGACGACGTCAGTTCGGTGTTGAGGCGTAGATGGCTCCGGATATCGTGTTCGAGTGCGACTTTCTTGAGATAGTCGAGCAATTCCTGTCGCTGCGCGAAATAGCGTGTCCATGGGTTCCTTTTTCCGAACGAAAAGGAATAGGAATGGTTCGGCGTATCGACGCCGCAACCGGGGTAGCGATTGACATACCAGGTGCCGCCGAGTTCGTCGTTCTTCTCGACGATGGTGTAGGGAATGCCGAGCCGGCCCAGCGCGACACCGAGTGCAATCGCGCAAACTCCGGCGCCGACGATCAGTACATGCTGCTGGGCCAGTTTCTCGTTTGATGGCGGCTTGGTCCAACGCGCTTCCCGAGGGATGAAACCCATTTCCTCGCGCATCAGCGGCGCATATTCCGGGGCCACGTTTTCGCCGAGCGTCGCGCGCATCATCTTCAGCATCAGTTCATTGCCGGGGTCGGTGATGGCCGGCTTCGGTTCACCGTTTGCGAACAGCTTCAACACGGCCGCGCGAATCTCGGCCTGGATCTCCTCCGGTACGCCGGCATGCGGATCCGGAATCAGGCGGACGTCGCGCTTGGGCTTGTAGGGCGGCTCCAGCCAGCGCTCGTCGCCGGTCATGTGCACCAGCACCATCAGCAGGACACGAATATCGCCCTCGGCGATAGCCGATGACAGGTCGAGTTTCTTGCGCGGCAGCTCGATATTCATGCTGATGTCCTCGTTTACGCGCCTTATGGTTCCGGCAAGCCGCCATAGGCGGCCCAGGTCGTGCCGGCGATATAGCCGGCATCGACGGGAAGGTTGATTCCGGTGACGCCGCTGCTCATTGGCGAAAGCAGCCACGCGATGGCCTGTGCGACCTCGATCGGCTCGACCAGCCGGTTCATCGCGGTCGGGCTTTCAAGCCATTTCTTGTTTAGCGCGCCCGAGGCGATGCCGGCTTCCAGCGCGACGGTGCGGGTGAAGCCGGGCGAAACCGCATTGACGCGGACGCCGCTACGGCCCCATTCGGCGGCCAGCGTCTGCGTGATCTGGATGACGCCGGCCTTGGCGGCGGTATAGGCATGGATCGGACCTGAGGTCATGCCAGCGACGGAGGCGACATTGACGATCGCGCCATGTCGGCGCTCGGCCATCTTCACGCCGACGCTGCGGGCAACCAGAAAGGTGCCGCGCAGGTCGATATTGACCTCGCGGTCCCATTGCTCCATCCGCACGCGTTCGATCCGGTGCATCTTGCCGAACACGCCGGCGGCATTGACGAGGCTGGTGATCGGGCCGTGCGCGGCCTCGATATCGGCGATGCCGCTGACGACGGCGCTTTCGCTCGCGACATCGAACGGCGCGGGCCACAGGATCGTTTGCGTTCCAGCCAACGGCTCCGGCGCGATATCGACAATAACGACCTTTTGGACTTGTTTGGCGAGGAGCGTGGCGGTCGCCGCGCCAATGCCGCGGCTGCCGCCGGTAACGAGGACGACGCCTTCAGCGGTCATGGCCGTTCTTCCTCTCCGGTACGAACAGACCGCGCGTGACCAGTTTCTGATAGGCGGAGAGGACGTGCTCGGGCGCTGCCGTGACGTTGCCGCCAACATAGGAGTAGCGGCGGCTCAAGTAGCCGCGCGCACCCATCAGCATGTGAACGATGGCTTCAAATTCCTCGTCGCTGTAGTCGATGATCGCGCCGGCGTGGCGGGCGCGCCGGAGAATGCGGACATAGGCGGTCGCGATATTGTCGAGATGCTTCTGGTAGCCGATCGGTGCGAAATATTCGGCCTCGTTGAGGATGCGCAAGAACTCCGGCACCTCGCGGATGAAGTCGAAGAAGGCGCTGAAGCGCTCGATCTCCTGCCGTGCGGCGTGCGCAGTGCCGGTGCGCTCGCGAATGAAATGAACCATGTCGATGCCGATCTTCGGCAGCAATTGATCGAGCAGTTCCTGACGGTTTTCGAAATGATTGTAGAACGTGCCCTGCGCGACCCCGGCTTCCTCGGTGATGCGGGCGACCGAAGCTTCGGCGTAGCCATACTTGCCGACGATCTTGGTGGCGGCGTCGAATATCTTGCGCTTGGTCCAGGCGTTGCGCTCGACACGGTTGAGTTTTGTCACTTTGCCGGATGCGGCTTGCGATGATTGCGTCATGCGTGGGATTCCAGTTCGGCGCGCAGCACACGTTTGAGAACCTTGCCCGAAGGGTTACGAGGCAGGCTATCGCGGATGATAAGTTGTTTCGGCACCTTGAAGCCGGCGAGCCGAGCCCGGCAATGATCGGTGAGATCGGATAATTCCAGCGTGGCGCCATCCCCGAGCACGACGACTGCGACCGGCTTTTCTCCCCAACGATCGTCCGGCATGCCGACAACGGCGACTTCGCGCACCTGCGGCAATTCGTAGATGACGCGCTCGACTTCGGACGAAGCGATGTTCTCGCCGCCGGAGATGATCATGTCCTTCTTGCGGTCGGTCAGATAAAGAAAGCCGTCTTCGTCGAGATAACCGATGTCGCCAGAACGAAACCAGTCGCCGAAGAAGGCGGCCGCGGTCTTCTCGGGATCCTTCCAGTAGCCTTGCGTGACCTTCGGCCCGCGCAGGCAGATTTCGCCGTTTGCGCCGGGCGGAAGCCTGTTGCCGGCATCGTCGCGGATTTCGATCTCAACATGGGCGATGGCGCGACCGGTCGAGCCGATTTTTTCGATCTCGCGGCCGGCTTCCATGAAGGTGTCGCCGCCGCAGGTCTCCGTCAGGCCATAGGCGTCGATGTAGCGGGCGTTTTTGAAATAATCGGAGAAGGCGCGGATGCGAACTTCTGGTGTCTTCTCGCCGCCGCCGATCGCCCAGCGTAGGCTGGAGACGTTATAACGGTCGCGGGTCGGGCAGGTGAGGATCGCGGTCGTCATCACCGGGGCAAACCATGCGGCGTTGAGTTTCTCCGCGTCGATGGCGGCGAGCGCCTGCTCGGGCTCGAAGTTGCGGTGGATGGAAAGCATGCCGCCATGCCAAAGCACTGCAATGCCAGGCAGGTCGAGCGCGCCGACGTGGTAGAGCGGACCGACCACCAGCAGTCGCGTGTCCGCGTTCAGTCCCAGCACGAGCGTCTGGTCGGCCGACTTCCAGTACAGATTCTCGTAAGTCAGCATCACGCCCTTGGGGAGGTCGGTCGTGCCAGACGTGTACATCAGCCGCATCAGGTCGCGCGGCTGCCTCACATGAAGAGAGGCGGGGGCGATATCGGGCGCAAGACGTGTTGCGTTGGATTGCGCCGCCTCATCGAGCAGTACCACCGGCGCGCCGCCGGCCGCGATGTCCGCAAGCTCCGCATCCGCAATCAGGATGCGCGCGCCGGAATTGCCCACGATGTAACCGACCTCGTCGGCGGACAGGCGATAATTGATCGGCAGAAACACCGCGCCGATATGGCTGGTCGCGAACACCAGCTCGAGAAACGCCGTGCTGTTCTTCATCAGCACCGCAACGACGTCGCCGGGCTTGATCCCGCGCGCCGCGAGCCATCCGCCGACGCGGCGGATACGGTCGTCGAATTCGGCATAGGAGACATCCTCGCCGCGATATTTCAGCGCACAGCGGTCCGGCGTCCGCCGGGCGTGAAATGCGATGAAGCTCGAAAGATTGATCATTATCAGCTCGAACGGCCGGTTGCCGGGGGTCCAAATATGAATTCTGACTCGTAATTCATATTTGGCTTGACGTCACCCCCTTTGCTCTGAAATTCTCAGGTCATACGGAGACGACACGATCTCCGGCCGGGGTTTGGGAACGCAAACCCACAAGGGAGGAAGCAATGACGAGAACCCGCAAACCGGGCGTAAGCCGACGTGCGACGTTGGCGATGATGGGCGCCGGTGTAGTGACATTCGCGACGCCCTGGGTGGCGCGCGCGCAATCCAAGACCATCAAGGTCGGCATGCCGACCATTCTCTCCGGACGTGTCGCGCAGCTTGGCACCTCGTCGCGCAACGGCGTGACGCTGGAAGTCGAGAAGGTCAATGCTGCCGGCGGTCTGGCCGGCCGACAGATCGAAATGGTGATCCGCGATTCCAAGGGGCAGCCGCAGGAAGCCGCCCGCGTCGCGCGAGAACTGGTGAATACTGACGGATGCGAAATTCTAATCGACGCGGAGGCGTCGTCGGGCGCGTTCGCGGTGCATGAAGTGGCACGCGATCTCGGTGTGCTCTGCATTCACACCAATTCGGAAACTTCGTCACTCACCGCCGATCCGAAACAGCACATTCCCAACGCATTTCGCACTGCGCGGCAGGGCGTGCACGACTCGATCGTCGGAGGCAGCTACGCAGCGGCGATCGCGAAAGCCAAGGGCCTGAAGAAATGGGCAACTTGCTCGCCGGATTATGCCTATGGCCGCGACACCACCGGCGAATACGTGACGTATCTGAAGCGCTTTGCGCCTGATGTCGAGATCATCAGCGAGTCCTGGCCAAAGCTGTTCCAGCCAGATTACACCGAGGTGGTGACGAAAATCCTGCAGGCCAAGCCGCAGGCGCTGTACTCCTGCCTCTGGGGCGGCGACCTGACGTCCTATATCGATCAGGCAAACATCTACGCGCTGTTCAGCCAGATGGAAGTTTTCGCCGTCAACATGGCCGACTACACCGCGCTGACGGTGGTGAAGAACCTGCCGAAGGGCATTCACTCCGGTAACCGCTACATCAAGACCTATCCCGCGACCGCGGAAAACGCCGCGTGGGGTGACGCTTACAAGGCGAAGTACAACGAATATCCCACCAACTGGTCATGGGAAAACGCAACTGCAATCATGCTGTTAGCGGAAGCTTCGAAGAAGGCGAATTCAGCGGACGGCAAGAAGATTGCAGAGGCACTGCGCGGCCTCAAGATCAAGTCTCCTTTCGGCGCCGACGGCACGGTCACCATGCGCGCCGAGGACCAGACGCTGGTCGGCTATGCGATCGGCTGGGGGACCACGATCCCGCAGGAGCCCTACGTGCCGCAGGTTCAGGCAGGCGACTGGAAGACGATCTTCGAACTCGAAGCCGAGTGGAAGAAGAGCAAGGGTTACACCTGATCGATCGGCGATCACGGAGGCGGCGTGAGCCGCCTTCGTTCGCTGCGGAGTTTTTTCTCGCGCGCCGCCCATTGTGGCGTGCCGTAATGGATGCTTCCCTTGGATATCGATGCGCTTACCGGCTGTCTCGCCAGTTCCGCCTGTCTGGTGACGCAAACCACCAGCGGCTTCATCATCGGCATGTTGCTGTTCCTCGTCGCCGTCGGGCTGACGCTGATCTTCGGTGTGCTCAAGGTCGTCAATTTTAGCCACGGCGCCTTCTATATGTTCGGCGCCTATTTCGCGATGACGGCCTATCAGCTCACCGGCAGCTTTGCGCTGGCGATGCTGTGCGGCGCGGCCGGCACGGCCATCCTTGGCCTGATATTCGAACGCGGTTTCATGAGTCGCGTCTATGGCGCCGACGTGTTGATGCAGGTTCTCGTCTGTTACGCCTTCGTGCTGATCTTCGATGATGTCGTGCGGATGATCTGGGGCCCCGAATTCAAATCGATGGGCATGCCGGTGGCGTTCCAGGTGGCACCGCTATTCATCGCCGGCGGGGTGGTGCCGCCATACTATCTGCTGCTGATCAGTGTCGCGCTGGCGGCTGCAGCGGTGCTCGGGCTCGGATTGGCGCGCACAAGAATTGGCAAGGTGATCCGGGCGGCGGCGCATAATCCGGGCATGGTGTCCGCGCTCGGCATCAACACCGGCCTGATCTATGGCGGGGTGTTCGCGCTCGGCGGGATGCTGGCGGGCCTGGCCGGGGCGCTTGCCGCGCCAGTGCGTTCGCTGACGCCGGGCATGGGATTTTCGGTCCTGATCGAATCCTTCATTGTTACCGTGATCGGCGGCATGGGCTCGATCCTGGGCGCGCTGATCGGGGCACTGCTGATCGGCATGATCCGTTCCTTCGGATCGCTCGGCTTCCCGCTGTTTACCGAAGGGCTGATGTACCTGTTCATGGTGATCGTCCTTGTATCGCGGCCGACCGGGCTGTTCGGCAAGGAGGTCGCATGACCGAGCTGCAGGCCGATCAGGGCGCGCAGGCACTCGAAGTCGCTCACGTCCAGGCAAAGACGCGGCGCAATCGGGATGTCCTGATTGCGTTGGCGGTCTTTGTCGTCCTTGCACTGTTGCCGATGCTCTTCAGCAGCAAATTTCTGCTCGACTTCGTGATCCGCTGCGCGGCCTACGGGCTGTTCGCGACGTCACTCAATCTTCTGGTCGGTTACACCGGCCTGACTTCGTTTGGCCATGGCATGTTCTTCGGCCTTGGTGCCTACGGCTTCGGTTTGATGATGCAGAAGACCGGCGTTTCCGTCCCGGTGGCTTTCGTTGCCACGCTCGCGATCACGTTTGTCACAGCCCTCATCATTGGCGCCATCTGTGTGCGGCTGAAGGAAATCTATTTCGCCTTCGTGACGCTGGCGTTCCAGATGCTGATCCACTCGACCATCCTGTCCTGGGTATCGCTGACCGGCGGCGATCAGGGATTGCGCGGCGGCATCCCGCGGCCGCCGTTTTGGGGTATTGACCTATCGAACCATCTGCATCTCTACGTCACGAGCTGCGCGTTGCTGGTGATCGGACTGTTCCTGATGCATCAGATCGCGCAGTCGCCCTTCGGCTACACGTTGCGCATGATCCGCGACAACGCCACGCGTGCGAGCTTCATCGGCATCGATGTCTGGCGTGCCAAGTTGACGATCTTTGTGCTCGCGGCGCTGTTCGCCTCAACCGGCGGGGTCATCATGGCGCTGTTCGTCTCAGGGGCCTATCCGGAATTCGCCTATTGGACCATTTCGGGCGAGGGCATCTTCATCAACATGCTCGGCGGCGTGACCACGTTCCTTGGGCCGATGGTCGGCACCGTGCTGCTCCTGATCCTCAACGACACCGTCACCCGACTGACTGAATATCATGGGCTCGTGCTGGGGATTGTGATCCTGTTCTTCGCGATTGGCTTGCGGAAGGGCCTGATGGATTTCGTCGTTGAATGGTACGCGCAACGCCGCGATGGTCGCGGGAAGTAGCCATGCTGGAGATACGCTCCCTTTCCAAATCGTTTGGCGGCGTCAAGGCGACGGACAATGTCACGCTCGACTTTGCCGACGGTTCGCTCACCGCCGTGATCGGCCCCAACGGCGCCGGCAAGAGCACGTTCTTCAACCTGATCACCGGCGCGCTGACGCCTGACGCTGGCCAGATCCTGCTCAACGGCGTCGACTTGGCCGGGCGCACGCCGCCGGAGATCGTGCGCCACGGCATCGGCCGCGCGTTCCAGGTCGCGAGCATCTTTCCGTCGCTGACGGTTCAGGAGACGATGCTGGCAGCGGTGTGCGCCGATCAGCGCAAAGCCACCGTCCTGCACCGTCGCTTCCCTTTGGCCGAGACGCGCGACCGCGCAGAGCATGCGATGGAGCTGCTGGGCTTGGCCAACAAGCGGAACCGGACTGCGGCGACGCTGTCGCATGGTGACCAGAAGCTCCTCGATATCGCGCTGGCGCTGGTGCTCGATCCCAAGGTGCTGCTGCTCGACGAGCCCACTGCCGGGATGGGCACCGAAGAGCGCTGGCGGATGATCGACAAGGTGAGGGAGCTCTGGGAGAAGCAGAAGATAACGGTGGTATTCATCGAGCATGACATGGATATCGTATTCAAGATTGCGCCTGAGATCGTGGTGCTGTGCTACGGGCGCATTCTCGCAACCGGCACGCCGGATGCGATCCGTCGCAACGAGGCCGTGATCGAAGCCTATCTCGGCACCGAACATCACGCGGGGGCCGTATGAGCACGCAGCCCGTGGTGCAGGTCGAGGACCTCGACGTCTATTACGGCACGAGCCAGATCCTGTTTGGCGTCGGCCTCTCGGTACGGCAGGGCGAGACCATGGCGCTGCTCGGCCGCAACGGTGCGGGCAAGTCGACCACGATGAAAGCGATCATGGGTCTGGCTCCCGCCCGCCGTGGTACGGTCACCCTGCAAGGCAGAGTTGTTTCCGGGCTGAAGCCGCACCACATCGCGCGAGCCGGTCTCGGTTTTGTGCCCGAGGATCGGCAGATCTTTCCGGAGCATACCGTCGAGGACAATCTGGTCATCGGAGCCAAGAAGGGGCCGAACGGCGAAGACGAATGGCCGATCCGGCGTATCTATGACGTATTTCCGCTGCTGGAGCCGCTGCGTCAGCGGATCGCGGGAAGGCTGTCCGGCGGCGAACAGCAGATGCTGGCGATTGCGCGCACGCTGATGGGCAATCCGGCTCTGCTGCTCCTGGACGAGCCGAGCGAGGGCTTGGCGCCGATCATCGTGCAGCGGATCGGCGAATTGCTGCGACAACTCCGCGGCACCGGCGCTACCGTGCTGATCGCCGAACAGAACATGCATTTTTGCCTTGGCCTTGCGAGCCACGCGACGGTTATCGACAAGGGTCAGATCGTCTACACATCCGGGATCGAAGAGCTGAAAGCCAACGAAAATATTCGTCAGCGCTATCTCGCGCTGTAGCTTTCGGCCCGACCCCGGGGGACGAGATGACGATCGAACGCAAGCTATCGCCGACGCATGAGGCGCCGTATCGCGGCCTGCGCGTGCTGGATTTCGGGCAGGGCATCGCCTCGCCCTATTGTGCTATGCTGCTCGGCGTGTACGGGGCCGACGTCATCAAGGTCGAGCCGCCGGAGGGGGACTGGTCGCGTTTTCTCGGCACGACCTATGGAACCCACACCACGCTGTCGGCGGTCTATAACCGAGGCAAGCGCAGCCTTTGCCTCGACATGAAGCACAAGGACGGGATTGCAATCGCCCGAAGGCTGGCGAAGGACTGCGACGTGCTGATCGAAGGCTTTCGGCCGGGCGTCGCCGCGCGGCTCGGCATTGGCTACGAGGATTTGTCGCGCGACAATCCAGGGCTGATCTATCTCTCGGTCAGCGCGTTCGGGCAGAGCGGTCCCTACTCGAAGCGGCCGGGCTCTGATTCCGTGGCACAGGCGTTCTCCGGGTTTGTGTCGATCAATGTTGGCAACGACGGCACCCCACATCGGGCCGGCACCACGATCTCCGACGTCGTCACCGGCGTCTACGGCTTCCAGGCCATCGCGACCACGTTGTTCGCGCGCGCAACCGTCGGCACCGGGCGCTGGATCGACGTCAATCTTTGCCAATCGACCTCTGCACTGCTCGGCCACAAGGTCGCCGAACATATTCTGGAGGGTGGTGCGCCGCGTGCGCTGAACGTTCCGGCGGGCTCCTATCAGACGGCCGATGGCTGGATGATGGTCACGCTGGTGAATGAGCCGCAATACAAGCGGCTATGCTCGGCAATCGGTCGCGAGGATCTTGCCAGCGATCCGCGGTTTGCCGATTTTGCGCGGCGCGCGGATTCTGTGGATGCGCTGATCCCGCAGTTGCGGGAGGTGTTTGCGACGCAGCCGACGGATGTCTGGCTATCGCGGCTGCATGCCGCCGATCTCATCGCCGAACGGATACTCAATCCCGGAGAATGGCTGCGCAACGTTCATGTCGAGGCGACGCGGGCTGCGGTATGCCAGGATACGCCGGGCGTGGGGCCGGTGTACTCACCGCGGACGCCGGGCATTGCAAGCTTCTCGGAGGATGACTTGTGCCCCGCACCTGATATAGGCCATGACAGTGTTGAGGTGCTGCTCGAAGCCGGTTTCGAGCGCGGCGCCATCGACGATCTGGTCAAGGCTGGCGCGGTGCGTCAGGCCAAGGGAGGCAAAGCATGAGCGATCTCGTTCGTTATTCCGTCACGAGCAATATTGCCGAGATCATGCTGGACCGCCCGCCAGTCAATGCGCTCAGCATGGACCTGATCGATGCGCTGCTGGCGGCGCTTTCGAAAGCGAGAGAAGACGAAGCGGTGCGCGCCGTCGTCATCGGCAGCGCGCACAAGGTATTTTGCGCCGGGCTCGATCTGGATATCGTCCGTGGCAAACCCGGGATCGAAACCAAGAAGTTCCTCGAGCGGCTGTATTTCGCGCTCAACGATACGCAGTATCGCATGGGCAAGCCGACCATCGCCGCCGTCGATGGCGCGGTGCGCGCCGGGGGCATGACGATTGCGATTTCCTGCGACATGATCCTTGCTGGCGACGCCTGTACCTTTGGCTATCCCGAGATTGATGTAGGTCTGATCCCGGCCATTCACTTCGTCCAATTGCCGCGGCTGGTCGGCAAGCATCAGGCGTTCGGTCCGCTTTTTCTGGGCGAGCCTTTCGATGCTGCGACGGCGTTTCGCATGGGTCTCTTGAGCGAAATAGTGCCAAAGGGGACGGCGCTTGAGCGTGCGCGGGAAATCGCGCGAAAGCTCGCCGCCAAATCACCGATCGTGATGAAGATCGGGCGTGATGCCTTCATGCGGGCGGTCGACGCCGATTTCCGCCGCTCGGTCGAGAATGCTGCCGAGAGCTTTGCGCTTGTCGCGACGACCGAGGACTGTCAGGAAGGGCTGAATGCGTTCGTCGAAAAGCGAACGCCAAATTACCGGGGGCGGTGATGGCCGGTTTGTATTTTGAGGAGTTCGAGGTCGGCCGTGAATTCCATCATGAGTTCAGCCGCACCGTCACCGAAATGGACAACACGATGTTCAGCCTGTTGACCATGAACCCGCAGCCGCTGCATATCGACGCGCATTTCGCCGAAAATACTGAATTCGGCCAGCGACTGTTCAACAGCATCTATACGCTCGGCATCATGATCGGCATGAGCGTCTACGACACGACGCTCGGCACCACGATCGGCAATCTCGGGATGACCGACGTCAAGTTTCCCAAGCCGGTGTTCCACGGCGATACGCTGAAGGCGCACACCAAAATCATTTCCAAACGCGAGAGCAAGTCGCGCCCGAACCAGGGCATCGTGGAATTCGAACACACCATGACCAATCAGCGCGGCGAGGTGGTGGCAAGCTGCCGCCGGACCGGTCTGATGCACTGCAAGCCGAAGGCATAAGCGCATGCGCTCTTTTCTTTTCGTTCCCGGCGACAGTCAGCGCAAGTTTGAAAGCGCGAAGAAGACCGCAGCCGACGCGCTGATCCTCGATCTCGAGGATTCGATCGCGCCGGAAGAGAAGGTCGGTGCGCGGCGGACGGTGCGCGAAATGCTCGACGCGCGGAAGCCGGACCAGAAGATGTACGTCCGCGTCAACGCGCTCGATACCGGGATGACGCTTGGCGATCTCGCGGCCGTCATGCCGGGCCGGCCTGACGGCATCGTGCTGCCGAAATGCGCTGGAGCTGCCGACGTCAATCGGCTTTCGCTCTATCTAGACGCTTTCGAGGCGACGGCCGGGATCGAACAGGGCACGACGCGAATCGTCACCGTAGCGACGGAAACGGCGAGGGCAGTCCTCAAGCTGCTCGATTTCGAAAACATGAGCCCGCGGTTGTGGGGCATGATGTGGGGCGCCGAGGATCTTGCGGCCTCGCTCGGCGCGTCGCGAAACCGGACCGCCGGCCGCTTTCACGGACCATTCCTGCTAGCGCGCGACCTCTGCCTGATCAGTGCGGCCGCGGCCGGCGTTGTTGCCATCGACACCATCGCGACCGATATCAACGATCTCGACGCGCTGCGGGAAGAGTCGATCGCTGCGCGGCAGGACGGGTTCCTTGCCAAAGCGGTGATCCATCCCAGGCATGTCGACGTCGTCAATGCCGCCTTCATGCCGACGGACGAGGAAATCGCCTGGTCGGAGAAGGTCGTCAAAGCATTCAGCGACAATCCGACCTCGGGCGTTGTGAAGATCGACGGCAAGATGATCGACAAGCCGCATCTGCGTGCCGCGGAGAAAATTCTGGTGCTGCGAGAACGGAAATGATGGATGTAGCCCGGAGGAGCGCAGCGACATCCGGGAGGACGTTAGATAGGTCCCGGATATCGCTTCGCTCATCCCGGCTACGAATTCGCTCACCACATTGACTTTGCAGTTTGATCGGCGGCAAATGCCGCAAAGCAACAAGAAGGAAAAACACCATGGTTGACGCGCTGATCATTGACGCATGCAGGACGCCGCGAGGCATTGGCAAAGCCGGCAAGGGCGCCCTCTCGGGCATTCATCCGCAGCAGCTTGGCGCCACAGTGTTGCGCGCGCTAGCCGATCGCACCGGGATCAATACCGCCGATGTCGACGACATCGTCTGGGGTACCAGCTCGCAGCGCGGCCAGCAGAGCGGCGATCTCGGCCGGATGTCGGCGCTTGATGCCGGCTATGACGTCCGCGCCAGCGCGGTGACCCTGGACCGGTTCTGCGGCTCCGGCATCACCAGCGTCAACATGGCGGCGAACTCGATCATGTCGGGCTCGGAGGATCTCGTGATCGCCGGCGGCACCGAAATGATGTCAATGGAAGGCCGCCGCGGCGAGGGCCCGTTCATGATGGATAACGGCAATCTTCGTCTGCGCGCCCGGCATCCGCAGTCGCATCAGGGCGTCTGCGCAGACGCGGTGGCGACGCTGGAGGGTATCACGCGACAGGACGTCGATGAGCTAGGTCTCGAAAGCCAGAAGCGGGCGGCTGCTGCGATCAAGGGCGGTCATTTCGACAAGAGCCTCGTGCCGGTCTACCGCGAAGACGGCAGCCTGGCGCTCGATCGTGAAGAATATCCGCGGCCGCAAACCACGCTCGAGGGGCTGGCCGGGTTGAAGCCTGCGTTTCCGGCGGTGGCGGACTATCCGCTCGACGACAAGGGCACGACCTACCGCAAACTCATTCTGGACAAATATCCCGATCTCGACATCAACTTTGTGCATCATGCCGGCAATTCCTCCGGCGTCGTTGACGGCTCGGCGGCCATCCTGTTGGCGTCGCCGAGCTACGCAAAAGCTCACGGCCTGAAGCCGCGTGCCCGCGTCGTCGCCATGGCGAATATGGGAGATTCCCCGACCCTGATGCTGAACGCGCCGGTGCCGGCCGCCCGCAAGGTGTTGGCCAAGGCCGGCCTCACGCTCGATGATATCGACCTGTTCGAGATCAACGAGGCCTTTGCGGTCGTCGCCGAGAAGTTCATTCGCGACCTCAAGCTCGACCGCGAGAAGGTCAACGTCAATGGCGGTTCGATCGCGCTCGGCCATCCCATCGGTGCGACGGGCTCGATCCTGATCGGTACCGTGCTCGACGAACTGGAGCGGCGCGATCTGAAGCGCGGGCTGGTGACGATGTGCGCCGCCGGCGGCATGGCGCCGGCGATCATTATCGAGCGGGTTTGAGCAGAGCGCTAGGCAGCCGGAAACTGCAGCTCGAACGTAACGCCGTGGTTGGACGGTAAAAGCCGGATCGATCCGCCGTGGCTGGTCATGATGGCCTGGACGATCGAGAGTCCCATTCCCGTGCCGCCGGTGTCGCGGCGCGTGGTGAAGAAGGCGTCGAAGATCTTCTCCCGGTTCGCCTCGGATATTGGGTCGCCGTCATTGCTGACGGTCACCTTGATGGAGGCTTCTTCCGCAGCGGCTTCGAGCCGCACGCTCTTCGCGTTGTGACGGATCGCGTTGTCGGTCAGGTGCGACAACACGATCAGAGCTTTTTCGCTGGACATGCCGATCGAACGCTCAAGGTCGCCCGCTGCCTCGATCGCCCGCGTCGGGAACCGGCTCTTCAACCCGCTGACCACCGTCGACAATTCGGTTTGCTCGTTCTGCGGCGCGGCCTCGGCGCGCGCCAGTTCGCGTAAGCGTTGGGTCATCGCTTCCAGACGCCCGGTGTCACCCAAAATGTTCGATATGAAATTCTTCTGCTCCATCCGTGTCAGGGTGTCAGATTTGCTTTGCAGGGAATCGAGCAGGAGTTCGGCGGCGCCCTTGATCGACGTCAGCGGTGACTTCAACTCGTGGGTAAGGTGCGACGAAAACGTTGCGATGTAGTCCGAGCGCCGCGACAATTGCTCGGCCATGTCCAGAAAGCTGTCGGACAATTGGGCGAACTCGCGTGTGCCGTAATGGGCGAGCGGCTGGAATGCATCGCGATCGCCGCGGCCGATCCGCTTGGCGCGATCGACGAGCTCGCGCATCGGGCGGGTGATGGTTCGGGAGAAAATCAGGCCGATGACGATGGTCGCCAGAACGACCGTAAGGCCTGCCAGAATGAACTTGCGGCGTTCCTGATAGAAGTGGTCGAAGATGTTGCTTGGCGTTCTCGACGTGTAGACGACACCCGCCACGCGGTTGTTGACGATAACGGGCATCGCCGAAAACACATGCACGCCGACGCCGCGGCTGATCGAGTAGATCGGAGGCGGAGGCTTGTCGGGTTTGCGAATTCGCAAGGCTGCCCGGTATTGTCCCCGTAGCGCCGTCGCTACTTCCTCGATATGGGCGAGGGATTGGCCGACCTCGTCGCGGCCGGCAATCACGACACCGCGGGAATCGAGGATGCGGAAGCCGGCCAGCGTGACCTTCTGCGTTTCCAGGATGATCGGCATCAGCCGCGTGCCGATCTCGACATAGGCAGGCGACGCCGGTGCGTTTGCCGGAAGGGCATTCGGCCGCCGCCGGAGCAGATCGCGGCCAGCGGCGAGGTCGAGCGCGGGCCGGATCGGCGTTAGCTGATCCTCCCGATCAGGGCGCGCCTCGGGCGGAATTTCAGCGCCGAGCGTTGCTCCGGCCGCGAGCCTTGCTTCTACCTCGCGCGCATAGACGGCGGCCAGCACGCGACTTTGGGCGATCAGCTCAGCCTGGGTTTGATGGATGAGCTGGTTGTCATAGAGGCGGAAGAAAAATAGTCCGACCAACGGCAGCATCGCCACGGAGGCGAGCATGGCGAAAATGACCAGTCCCAATGACGGTCGCCATTTCTCGCGTGCGCGGGATGTCATGCCTGCGGCTCGCATCGTCCGAGCTTGAAGCCGACGCCGTGAATGGTTTCGATGACATTGTCGCAACTCACGGCGGACAGCTTGGCGCGGATATTGCGGATGTGGCTGTCGATGGTGCGATCCGACACCTGGATGTTGAGCTGATAGGCCGCGCTCATGATCTGCTCGCGGCTGAAGACGAGTGTCGGCCGTGTCAGAAATGCCCTCAGGATCCCGAACTCGATGGCAGTCAGCC
This sequence comes from Bradyrhizobium sp. WYCCWR15520, assembly GCF_056174665.1. Classification (NCBI taxonomy): domain Bacteria; kingdom Pseudomonadati; phylum Pseudomonadota; class Alphaproteobacteria; order Hyphomicrobiales; family Nitrobacteraceae; genus Bradyrhizobium; species Bradyrhizobium sp. WYCCWR15520. Next base: position 173,251 of record NZ_JBWBWM010000002.1, on the reverse strand, counting down.
GAAGCGGGGTGCCCGCGAACTCGGCGATGTGCTGGTCGGGATCGACCGACAGCCTGCCTTGCGAAAGCGCGGCCTGGGACGCTTTCGCATCCTGCCCGCGCGAGGCTATGCGGCGCAGGATGACGTTCACGCGGGCGACGAGCTCGCGCGGGCTAAAGGGCTTGGTGACGTAGTCGTCGCCGCCGATCTCGAGGCCCAGCACGCGGTCGATCTCGTCGTCGCGTGCGGAGAGGAACAGGATCGGCACATCGGAGGATCTTCGAATTTCCCGGCAGACGTCCAGGCCGTCGAATTCCGGCATGCCGATATCCAGAATGATCAGATCCGGCTTGTCGGCGGCAAAGCGGGTCAACGCTTCCTTGCCATCGCGCGCCTCGAAGGTGGCCATTCCTGCCTTCTTCAGTGCGACACGGATGACCTCGCGGATGTGAAGATCGTCGTCAACGATGAGAATGCGGTGCGTCAAACGTCTCTCCCGGCGCAATCGGCTTGCAGTCGAACTAGCCTGTGGTCAAACTCTTTGGTTGGGCATCCAGGGCGCGCTGGAGGCGCCAGTTCCGAAAACCCCAGGAACGCCAGGAAGCCGTTTCTTTCTTGTGCTGTTCTACAAGGCAACCACGACGGGAAACAAGGGTCGGATCGAACCCACGAAGGGCAATGGCCCGGTCGATGGCCGGCAGCGCCTGCGGCCCGAGGGACAACAGATAGTTCATATCGATCCAAACTCCCTTGCCACCGGCTTCGCGGCTATGGCTGACATTGTAGTCAGCGATGACAGCGGCAAAGTTCATCAGGGAGCAGATGTAGAGCGTTGCCGTCAGGGTGACGAGATTGGCGCGGATCAGCCAATCATTCGAACGGTTCAAAACGATGCGGGCGACGATGAGGACGAGGCCCATGGCGACGAGGATCATCCAGATGAAAGCGGCGACACGCCACCAGGTCAGCAGATAGATTTGAATGTAGAGGTCGAGGCGCAGGATCGACGACATCACCAGCAGCACATTTTGCGCCACCCAAAGGTAGACCAGCGGCCGGATCACTTTCGATTGCTCGGCCGGCCCACCGGGCCTCATGGCGGCCAGGACGAAGCCGGCCGCCAATAGTGCCGTGACAATGAGCGGATAGGCGCCTCGATGCGCATATGACGCGTAGCTGATATCGGAGGGCAAGGTCGCGTTGCCCCAGAGATAGACCGCGTCGAGGATAGTCTGAACGGCGAACAGCAAGTTGAACAGGATCAGCGAACGCAGAATCGTCGCAACGCCGAAGAAGTGGGTTGGGCCCGATGGTATCCCCTGCGCCAGGGCTGCCGCTTCAGGTAAAGCTGCCGGCATTTCCCGCTTGCCGCTCCACCGGACATGGATAAAGGGCCATACGATCGACAGCGCCGCAGTCCAGAACAGTATGCGCCCGAGGCTCAGATACGAAGCTGTGTTACCCGGGTTCAGCAGGCTAATCCACTTCTCGAGCAGTGGATTGGCCGACACCAACAGAAACACGAAGACGCCACTGAAAACTATGGGAATGAACCACACGGCAAAGCCGGTCTTCAGCGCCGGCAGATTGAACGCAGCGATGGCATCGCGGAAAAATCTGAACGGGCCGACCAGATAAAGCTCGCATAACGCTGCTGTTCGCTCGCCGAGACAAGATCGGTCGCGATTTGTCGTCAGCAGCAGGCCTATGCCGAGGGCCAGCACCATGAACGTCAGAGACGCGATGTTGAATTCCTCGATGGCGGGGACAAGGGCGGCCAGCAGGAGGGCGCCGGCCAGCAGCACCGGCTTTCGGTTCAGAGTTGCGAGGTTGGCGAGCAACGAGCCGCAGGCTACGGCGACCGCAAAGATGGCGGCCGATATTCCAATGCCGTGCCCGTAGAACAGCCAGTCGGCCAGCGCAGCCAGCGCGAGAACAATTGCTGCTTTGATGGGAAGGGTGCCTTCCTGAACGGAGCGAGCATTGGATGCCGGCGTGGTGAAATCAGTCATTATTGCGCTACCTGCCTGGATGGGAAAATTGCAAACCGGTGCGGGCGCGGGGCGCTCGCATAGCCACCACCCGTCGTTCGCTAGTCTTGTCGGAATAGGCATTCGATGATCGCCCCGGTTTGCAGGACGAACTATCCGGCGCCGTTGTGCAATTGCTTGGAGCGCCTTCTGCAAGAGTTCAGGATTTTTTTGCAGTTTCCGTGCAGGCGCGGTTATGCGCTCGCACCGGCGAGACAAGTTTGATACGGGCAATGGTCGCCTTCGACCTTCTCGCGCAAGCCGCCATCCATTCACATGAAAATTCTCAAACGTATCGGCCTCATCCTGCTCTGGTTCGCCGGAGCCGTCGTCGTTTTCGCTGCAGCCAACAAGAACGATCCCTATCTGATTTCGCTGCGGGGACCCGGAAATATCGTTCTGGCCACGACGAGTGTCGTGGTTGCTCTCATCCTTATCCGCCGTGGTTACTGGAGGAGGGGCGTCGCGGGGAAGGCGCTCATTCTGCTGTGGTGCTTGCCATCGCTGTCGATGCTCGGCGCGCATGCTTCGTTTGAATGGCGCAAGCAGCGCGTTCTGCAATCCGATGCCGGGCAGACGAGAAGCCTTGGGCGGCATTTTATCGTTGGATACTCGTCATTTCCCGAGGTGGCGTTACTTGCCGAGAAGGGGCTGATCGCCGGCGTCTACGTCAGCAGGCGCAACGTCGTGGGATCTACGGCGGCGCGGCTGAAAGAAGAGATCTCGGCGCTGCAAGAGAAGCGGCGTGCTGCCAGCCTGCCGCCCCTGATCGTCGCGGCCGATCAGGAAGGCGGCATCGTATCGCATCTGGCGCCGCCCTTGACCAAACTGCCGGCGCTATCGACGCTTGCCGACCTGACGCCGGAAGCTCGCGCCGAGAAGGCGGAGGCGTTCGGGCGTATTCACGGGCAGGAGCTGGCGGCGCTCGGCGTCAACCTCAACTTCGCGCCAGTGCTGGATTTGCGGCCCGAACCTAAGCGCAACCGATTGGACTTCAACACGCTGATCGGCCGACGCGCGATTTCCGACGATCCGGCGATCGTCGCCGATATCGCGCAAGCTTATGTGAGCGGTCTCGAAGCGTCCGGGGTTGGAGCGACGGTCAAGCATTTTCCGGGGCTTCGCCGCGTACGAGCCGATACCCATCATTTCAGCGCCGACCTAGATACGCCTCTCGACGAACTCGAGGCTTCGGACTGGATCCCGTTCAGGAGGGTTCTGGCCACCTCGAAAGCGCAACTGATGATCGGGCATGTCAGGCTGACCTCAGTCGATCCGGACCGTGCGGCGTCGCATTCCAAGCGGGTCGTCGACGGCATTATTCGCAAGAAATGGAACCATCAAGGCGTCGTCATAACCGACGACCTCGTGATGGGAGCGATCTATCAAAGCAATGTCTGCATGGCGGTGGTCGAGGCGCTCAACGCCGGCGTCGATCTCTTGCTGGTCGCATTCGACGGGACGCAGTTCTATCGTATCTTCACCTGCGCCATGGCGGCGTCGGCCGAGGGAAGGCTCGATGCAGCCATGTTGCGCGATAGTGAGACGCGGTTGAAGGCGGCATTCCCGGTGGATTGAGGGCGAGGAGGGCAGAAGCAAGCCGGCGCGAGCTACTTCGCGAACCGGCCTTCCTCCGATAGTCGCGTCATTGCCTGAGCTCGAAATGCCGGCTTTTGGTCCTGTCGTCTGGACCACGACACATAGTAGGCCACGCCCGTCATGATCGAAATCCCGGCGAAGCTCACCAGGACGTGCATGACGAGCGAGTCCGGGCCCGTGATCAGGACGAGGTGCCCGGCAAACGAAAGAAACACACCGGCGCAAAACACAGCTAGCCATTCCTGGCCGCATGTGACGATTGGCTGCAACGCCGGCCATCGGAATCCGGACCAGTCCCGCGGCACGATGTAGGCAAAGAGAAAAGCCAGCGCGAGGAAGTGGATCACCCTGTGCGGGGCGAGAGTTTCCTTGTCCTTTGATAGAAAGAGATCGCGCAGGAGGTCCGGGACAATGCCGGCCTGGGGAAATTTGGCCGTCACCGTTACCACTAACGCAAAGAGCAGGTACAGCCACGCAGCGGTTCGCAGGATCGCAAGCTCCTGAAGCGCACGCAGGGTGCGCATTTGATTCGCGCCGCTCAGGGCAAACCAGGCGCCGAGCACAAACAGGAGTTGCCAGCAGAACGGGTTAAGATACCACTTGCCATCCGGAAACGAAGACAGATTCCAGTCGAACTGGCGGGCTGCGACGTAGAGGCCGATCGACCCCGACATCGTAACGTTTGGCCGGCGGACCATGCCGAACAGAACGAGCGGGAAGATCGCCATCAGCACGATGAACAGTTGCAGCACATCGAGGTTGAGCGGTTTGGCCTGAAGCAGCAGGCCATGAATCAGCGTCCGGATCGTATGGTCGACGATTCCCGTGACGTTGAAATCGCCAATGAGCTCGGATGCCCGGGACTTGCGCGCGACATATCCGATCAGATCGATATAGATCACGAACAGGACGATATAGGCGGCATAGAGCTGCCACAGCCGCTTGAAGATGCGGGTAGCCGTCACGACGAAGCCGCGCTCCAGCATCATCCTTCCATAGAGAACTGCGGCAGTATAGCCGCCGACGAACACGAATAGATCGGTCGCGCCGCTGAAGCCGAAATTGCGCATGGTCAGCAGGCTGACCGCATTATGGGGAACGTGATCCAGAAAGAGAAACCAGGCCGCGATACCAAGCAGCAGACAGAGTCGGAGATCGCCGTCGCGCGCAGCGAGCTCAGTCTTCATTGACGGAGACATTGTGAATCAAGAACTTTGCAAGTCGGAGGAATCGAATCACGACAATAGCGCGACTGTCCGCACCGTCGGAATAGACTTTGCGTGAAGAATATTTAAGCAAACCGTCGGTGATTGAAGCGGCTCAATCGATCACAATGTTTTGACGGAATAGCGAAGCTCACGCGCGCTCATGCTTGCGCAAGTCGCGGAGATGATCGAAATGGCTGGCTTGAAGATCGGCACCGGTCGCAGCGATGTCGGGCAGGGAAGCCTCGCTGAGAATCTCGGCAGTGATATCCTCGACCGAGCAATCAGCGATTTCATGAATGAAGCTGATATTCCTGTACTCACCCGATGCGACCCGGGAAATGACCTCGCGCCTGGTAATTTCCGGATCGACGATGGCCTCGCGGCCGCGCCGGCCGTAGTCGATCATCACGACGAAATACTGCATGCTGGCGATCCGGCTCCCCATCCCGTGCACTTAAGTCGGTATCGAGTATTTCGGAAAATCAGAAATAAGTCAAGTAAAAATTCGGAAATACGGAAACTGGCATGGAGCGGGGGCGACCGCGGCCATAGCAAAATCGGTTGATTCGGCAATCACAAGCCGCGGGCCTTATTTTTCCGGCGTACGGCCACCCGTCGTCCTTGCCGCCTTGCGTGCCCGGGCGGCTGCCTTGTTACGCAACCGTTCGATCTGGCCCCTGGGCAGCGTGACGCAGATCTCACCGATCCATTCCAGCTTCACGCCGGAGATCGGCTTGGCATTGAAGCTGGTGAGGTTGACCGAGGTCGGAGATTTCCCGCGCTCGATCGTCTTCAGATAGCGCTCGCCTGTCTTCAGGCGAACGGCGGCTTCCTCGCCGTAGAAGCTCGACAACGGGTGGCGCTGTTCGCGATAGACCACGATAATATCGCCATTCTCGTACTTCGGCAGCATGGAATCGCCGGCCACTTCGAAGGCGATGGTCTCCTCGGCGATTGGGAAGGGCAGTTCAACCTCGCCGAGGCCTTCCGGCGGCACCTGTTCGTGTTCCGGCTCAATCGAGGCGCCAGCGCCGACCCGGCCCATGATCGGCACCGAGTTCAGTTCGAGGTATTCGATGATCGGCGCGATTTCAGACGCCTTAATCAGGCGTATCCCTGACAGGATCTCGGAGACGGCACCAGGGCGAACGCCCATCGCGGCCGCCAGCCCGCCCTTGGTCTTGCCCGGCTTTTCCAGGCCCCGCTCGATCAATCTGATGTCCAGCATGGTCGAATCCTTCCGAATTTCGGAAATCATAGCAGTTACGATTATCCGAAATCAAGCTTGACTTTAATTTCGGAATATCAGAAATTAGTGGCCGGCGTCTGGCGGCGTTGGACAAGAGCAAGGACAACAAAATGGAACTGTCGAACTGGGCGCCCGAGCACTCGGACGCGCTGCGGGAATTTATTGCCAAAGGCTTGAGCTTTTCGGAGGCCGCGCAGGCGATCAACTCACGATTCAATACGTCCTACTCTCGCAATGCTGCGCTCGGGCGCGCCCGGCGCCTGGGGCTGGGGTCGGACGATCGTCGGCAGCCGTCGATGCCCGTCAAGCCGGCAGACCTGCACGACATCGCAGAGTCTCGTGCCAGCGATTCCAGGACATCTACGCTTGTCTGGCCGGTGCCGCTGTTCAAGGAGACCAAACCGCTCAAGCTGCGCTGCGTTGAGATCGAGCCCCGGCATCTCTCCGTGATCGAACTGGAGAGGGATGACTGCCGATACCCCTACGGCGGCGATGAAGAGAACGAGGCCATTACCTTCTGCGGTCATCCGCGCCGCCTAGGTTCGGCTTACTGCACGCCGCATTTTCATTTGAGTCGAAATCCGGTGCCGCCCGAACGCGCGATGAGCTCCGTTGTGCTGCGGGTGGTTGGAGGCGACATGAGGAATGCTGATGTCAATGCTAATGCCACAGGCGTGGCCGACAGGCTGAAGCGGCTGCCGCGCCGCCATCGGATCGCGCATCTGCGCGCGCTGATCGGACTTGAGCCGGAGGCCTGTGACCGCCGGCACGTACTTTCCGAATTGCTCAGCGAGGAGATATCTGACGCGCCGGTCGAATAGAGACCTTCCAAAGCCTGAATTTCTAAGGAGTCCATCAGATGCCGAGAGCCAAACGCCGAAAGCCGTACGATCCCGCCAAGGCGCATGACCGCAGATCCCGTGACTTGTTACGCAACGCCGAAGTCGCGACCGTCGAAGTCGATAATCCACTGGCGCTGGAGCCAGGCGAAAAGATCGTTGCCCTGCGTTCGATCCGCAACGATCCACTCGCTCGCCTGCATTCCCATCGTCAGATCGATGAGGCTCAATTTCAGGCGGGCCGCGCCTTCCAGGGCGACTGGGAAAAGGCCGAGCGGGGACCGCGGGCGGTCGATCCGACCCGGGACTATGTGGATGGTGGGCAGCGGCGTGAGCCGATCACCGAGGGCCAGCGCAAGGCCGTGCTGCGGTTGAGCCGGGCCGAACGTGAGCTTGGTGCGGATGGTTCGGCGCTGGTGCATGACGTTCTGGTCCACGGATTGACCATGGAGCAGATCGGCCAGCGGAGAGGCCTCCACACCGGGCGCTGGAAAGACTATTTTTCAAAGCGATTCCGCGAGTGCCTCGACCGGTTGGCGCTGCTGTACGGGTTGGCGACGGAGCATCCGGTTCCCGTCAAAACCCTCCAGCGCTGAAGCGCAGAGGCTGCACCACGTCATAGGCGGCCTTGGTCAGCGGTACGGCGTAGTCGACGGTCAAGGCGCCGAACGGCGAAGCCCAGGTCAGGCCTGCGCCGATCGACGAGCGCACGACGTTCTTGTTGGCTACCTGAAGTCCCGCCGTCGATCCGCTGTAGCGGAAGACGCTGCCGGCATCGACGAAGGCCGTGGCCCTGAGGCCATATTCGTTGGGTATGCCGGGGATCGCGCTCTGCAGTTCGGCGGTCGTTGCCCAATAGGCGCTGCCGCCGACATTATCCATCGTGGTGCCGGGCGTCAGGTCGCGCGGGCCGAATCCGTTCGGCGCAAAGCCGCGCACCATGGACGGGCCGCCGAAGAAATTGTTCATCAGCGGCACCTGCTGGCCACCCCAGCCGGTGACGTAACCGCCCTGGGCGCGCACCATGCCGACCAGGTCGCTATTGATCGATTTGTAGTAGCGTATGTCTTCCGTCGTTTTCAGGAATTTCACGTCACCGCCCAGTCCCGCCAGATCCTGGCTGAGCTGCGACCTGATTCCACTGGTCGGGCTCTTTGTGTTGTCGAGCGTGCTGTAGGTCATCACACTGCCGGGGGCGGAGACCCACGTCGGACCGGCGGCCGCCGCCTGCCGGACGGCCAGCGAAGGCGTCAGACCGGAGCTGTTCGGCGCTAGCGTGATGTTCTGATTGTAGATCGCATAGCGCCATTGCACGCCAATTTCCTCGGTGATCGGCGTGCCCAGTTGCAGCCTCGCGCCGTAGGTGGTGCTGCCGTAGGATTGGTAACTGTTGGCGTCGGTCTGGCGGCCGAAGAGTTCGATCCCGGCCGCGACTTTGGTGCCGAGAAAATAGGGTTCGGACGCGGCCAGGTTGATCCCGCGCGCATACTGGCCGTAAGTGAAAACGGACTGCAGATTCTTGCCGGTGCCGTAGAAATTGCGCTCGCCCAGTTTGATCTCGACCAGCGCGCCATCGACGGTCGAGTAACCGCCGGCGATGTTGAAATCGCCGGTGGCCTGGTCTACCGCCTCGACGTCGAGGATGACATGATCCGGCGCCGAGCCCGGCCGGTTCGATATTTTCACCGTCTTGAAGTAGTTCAAATTCTTCAGGCGCCGCTCGGCCCGGTCGATCAGCGTCTTGTTGTAGGGATCGCCTTCCGCGATATCGAATTCGCGCCGGATCACGTAATCGCGGGTGCGCGTGTTGCCGCGAATTTCGATCCGCTCGATATAGGCGCGAGGCCCTTGTTCGATCACGAAGGCAACGTCGATGCGTTGCGTCGCGGCATCACGGGTGAGGCGAGGGGTCGCCTCGGCAAAGGGATAGCCGAGCTTTGCCGTTTCGATGGCCAGAAGCTCGGCGGTCTTGTCCAGGGCATTACCGTCGAACACCGCGCCCGAGCGGGCGGTGGGAAGAGTACGAAGCCTGTCGCAATCCATGCCGGGAACGTTGCAGCTGACGGTGACTTCCCGGAAGTGATAAAGCGGACCCTCATCGATCGCGAAATTCAGCGTGAAGCCCTTTGCCACCGGATCATACTCGGCCTTTGCCGCGGGGATGCTGACATCGGCATAACCCTTGCTGCGATAGTAAAGCCGCAGTTGTTCCTGGTCTTGCGCGACGCGGTCGGGATCGTAGACGTTACCGCCGGTCAGGAAACTTAGCATATGCGTGGCGGAGGTCTTGATCACCGCGCTGAGCTGCCGTTTGCCAAAAGCCTTGTTGCCGGTGAAATCAATCTGCCGCACCGGAGTCTTTGCGCCCTCCGTTATGGCGTAGACGAGGTCGACCCGGCCATTGCCGCGGTCGATGATCTGGGGATCGACGCGGACCTCGGAACGGCCGGCACGCCGGTAAGCCTCGATGATACGGCCGACGTCGGACTGCACGGTGGCGCGTTGCAGCGAGGCGCGCGCCTTGGATTCAACGGCGGCGGCAAGGTCGGCGTCCTTGACCTTCTTGTTGCCTTCGAATGCGATGCGGTCGAGCACGGGCGCTTCAGACAGGTGCACCACAAGCCGTTCGCCGGCGCGTTCGATGGAAACCTTTTCGAACAGCCCCGTTGCAATCAGCGCCTTCAACGCAGCGTCACGCGCGGCGTCGTCGAAATGCCCGTCGGGAGTTGCCTTAAAGTAAGAGCGTACGGTCTCGGCATCGACGCGGCGGTTGCCTTCGACGATGATCGATCCTTGCGTTGGCAGCGCGGTTTCGGCGGCGACAGGTGTCGCGAAAATCAATCCGACGGCGCCGGCAATTCGACAAGCGACCAGCCCCGATCGGGACGATCGGTTGTGTTGCGTGATGCGTCTAATCGCTCTGATCCCCACGTCCCGCGGGGCTCCTATTGATCGGCTAAGATCGAATTGTCCTCGCGGGGCAAAAAAATGTCTGGGATAAGGTGAGTTGCAGGCGAGTTTTCCGTAACGCGCCACAATTTCGACGCCTTTTGTTAAGGTCGATTTTCTCAGAATTGTCGCAATGCGCGCTTCATGCTTCCTCATCGAGAGCGCCCAGGACGCATGTGCCGGAACCGTTGCATGCGTCTGCGCTCGCAGGAGCATCACATGCGATATGCCGCCTTCATTGCCGCCGCGCTCATGCTGATCCAGCCCGCGCACGCAGAGAAGGCGCCGGAGGTCGATCCGCGCGCCTCGCTCGGGGTCGTCCAGCAATGGATCTATAACTATCGGGCGAAGCCGGACTACGCCCATGTCCCGGCAGCCGTGCGCGTGCTGTTTCACTCGCAGACGTTCAAGGAGCCGGAGAATGCCGGCATCTATCTCGGCTTTATCGCCGGTGCGATCAGCTCTAACCCGGCCAAGGCTGAGCAGCTCATTGCCAGTTTCTTCCCGGTCCGGCCGGAGGACGAATGGGTGATCGTCCGCGCCATCGCTTATTCGGGGCTGCCCGACTGGAGAAACGTGCTGCGTCGGGTCGCGCCACGAATGCCGGGCCGGCGGGTCATGATCGACAGTTACCTGGCCGGTAAGCTGCCGATCTTGACCGACATCCCGCTGGAAGAAGTAAAGCCCGGCATGATGGAGAAGATGCGCGGAGCCTTTACGAAGAATCCCTTCGCGAAGGAAGAGCGCAAGCTGAACACGACGCTCACGTTTGCGGGCAACCAGGATTTGCTGGATACGCTCTGGGGTTACTATTTCGCGACCGGCTCGCATGCACCGATCCAGCGCATCGTACAGATGCTGCCATGGAGCAAGAGCCGCGACACAATCGACAAGCTGACGGTCGGAAGCATGGCGCGCTATACGCTGGCGAGTTATGCGATCCGCGATGCCAGTTTGCGCGAATATCTCCGCAGCGAGCTTGCAAGGCAACCGGCGGCGGTCAAGGCGCCGCTCGCCGAAGTCGTCGAGGCAGCGGACACGGTGCAGATCGCAGCGCTGCGCAAGGATGCGCTGGCCGCTGTTGACGAACTCAAGACCAAGGGCTCCGATAGCCGTCGCGACCTCAGCTTCTGGGGTCAGGTCGGCGTCGGTGCGGTCGCGCTCGGATGCGTCTCGGCTGCGGCGCTGGGGCAGGTGGCGGTCGGCATTCCCTGCGTGATCGGAGGCTCGGCCTCGCAGGGTCTGCTGTCCTTCTGGGAAAAGCAGCAGTAACTCAGGATCAGCCGTCGTAGCTCATTCCAGTCCGGCGCGGCGAAAACCTTCGAGGTAATGCTCGCGATCGGCGTCGTGCTTCCAGGGTAACTGCGTCGCGATCCAGGCGAGCGAAATATTCGGCTGGGTCCGGCGCAATTCCTGAAGCGCGGTGCGCGCGAGTTCGATCTGGCCGGTCATGCCGGCGGCGACCGTCAGGACCCGGTAGGCGCCGGTGAGGTCGCCGCGCTGACGGGTTGCCTCGCGGGCCAGTGCAATCGCTTCCTCATAGTTTCTTCCGACGAACTGGGCGTAGGCCCCAACACCGTAATAGATGGCGGAAGAGGGGTCTCGAGGACTCTGGCGGATCGCGCGTTGCGTCGCGGCATAGGCGTCCATCCATCGCCCGGTATAGGATAGCGCCAGGGCATAGTATCCCTGCGCCAGCGAGAAGTTCGGGTTGAGCTGCAGGGCCAGCTCGAACTCGGCCAGCGAATGGTCGAGACGTCGCGTAGAGAAATACACGCTGCCGAGGGCCGTATGCGCCCAGGCATCCTCACTGTCGGCGGCAATCGCCGCCAATGCCGCTTGCTCCGCAACGGGCGCCGCGGTTGCAATATCCCTCCAGCCCAGATGCACGCCGAACATGTGGTTGGTTGCGAACAGGGCTAGCGCCTGGCCGTAGTTGGGATCGATCGCGATTGCTCTTTCCAACAGTGCCTGTGCGGCGAGGCTGTCAGGCCGCGTCACCCGCCAATGGTGGGACAGCGCCCGCATCACCAGGTCCCATGCATCCACGCTGCTGGGGGGCTTGCGCCGGCTGCGAAAATTCTCTGCGGCATAGATCTGCGGCTCGATGGCGGTGACGATGGCGTCGGTGATTTCGTCCTGCACGGCGAACACATCCGTCAGCTCGCGATCGTAATGCTCCGCCCAGATGTGACTTCCAGTCGCGGTGTCGTTGAGCTGCGCAGTAATGCGGACGCGATCGCCGCTCCTTCGCACGCTGCCTTCGACCACGTAGCGCACGCCAAGCTCGGCGGCGACCTGCCTCATATGCACCGGCTTGCCCTTGTAAGTGAATGACGAATTGCGCGCGATCACGAAGAACCAGCGCAATTTTGACAGCGCGGTGATGATGTCTTCGCTGATTCCGTCGGAGAAATACTCCTGCTCCCGATCGCCGCTCATATTGTCGAACGGCAGCACGGCTATCGCTGGCCGGTCCGGCAGCGCAAGCCCCGCACGTGGTTGCTCTGCTTCTGCCGGTGCCGCGGAACGCGCATCGCATGGGCTCTTGACGTCGCCGACGAAGCGAAGCCCCTTGCGCGGAATGGTGCGGATGAGCCTCTGATCCTTGCCATTGTCGCCGATCGCGTTGCGGGCAGCGTTGATCCGGCTGTCCAGCGTGGAGTCCGAGACGATCCGTCCACCCCACACCAGCGCAATGAGATCATCCCGGCTGACGACGCGATCGCGGTGCTTGAGCAGGTGAACCAGCAAGTCGAATACCTGCGGCTGCATCGCAACCAGATCGCTGCCACGGCGCAGCTCGCGGCGATCAGTGTCCAGGATGTGATTATCGAAGTTGAATTTCACTTGCCCCATCATCTTTCCTAAAGAAACAATCAAGTCCGTCTAGTGAAGAGCTGAAGCGTACGGCAAAGTTTCGTGGCCGATTTTGCGGCATCCTGAAAGAATCAGGAGTTGCAATCCCATTGCCTGTAGCGGAGCCAATTTCATGACGGAAACTCAAGCCATCCGCCCGGCGATGCCGGGTAATCGAGCGCTAAGATTCACTGCATTTCTGTTCGGAGGTGTGGCCTATCTCACATTTCTGTTCACGATTCTGTACGCCATCGGGTTCATATCGGGCTTCGCCGTGCCGAAGGCGATCGATAGCGGCGCGAAATCGGGGGCATTCGAGGCAATTGTAGTCAATCTTGCGCTGATGGCGTTATTTGCCATCCAACATAGCGTCATGGCGCGTAAATCATTTAAACACTGGTGGACGCAGTTTATTCCGAGGTCTGTCGAGCGCAGCACCTATGTGCTTTGTGCAAGCCTGACGCTGTTGTTGCTGTTCTGGCAATGGCGTCCAATGCCGGACGTGATCTGGAGCGTCCAGGAGCCCGACATGGCGGTGGTGATCGCGACATTGTCGTTCGTCGGTTGGGTGATCGTGTTCACGAGCACCTTCCTGATCAATCATTTCGAGCTGTTCGGATTGCACCAGGTCGCCAACAATCTCGCAGGCCGCGAGATGCCGGCGCCAGTCTTCCGGACGCCGTTCTTCTACCGCTTTGTCCGGCACCCGATCTATCTCGGTTTCATCATCGCCTTCTGGGCGACGCCTACGATGAGCGCGGGTCATCTGCTGTTCGCCGTGGTAACCACGGCCTACATCTTCATCGGCATCATGCTGGAGGAGCGCGACCTCGTTGACATGTTCGGCGACGAGTATCGCCGCTACCGGAAGCGCGTTTCGATGTTGGTCCCCTGGCGAAAACTGAGCTGATCACTTCGTAATTGTCTGCAAGGAGAGGGAAGAATCATGAAACACACTGGAAGCTGTTTTTGCGGCGCGGTCGAGGTCCAGGTCACGGGTGCGCCGGAGGGGATGGGGTATTGCCATTGCCGTTCCTGCCGTTCGTGGTCCGGCGGGCCGGTGAACGCGTTCACCCTTTGGAAGCCAGAGGCGGTACGGATCACGGCAGGGGCGCAGCACGTTGCAACCTTCGAGAAGACTCCAATGAGTCAGCGCAAGTACTGCGCGGAGTGCGGCGGTCATCTGATGACCAATCATCCGACGCTCGGGCTGGTCGACGTCTTCGCCGCAACTCTCCCGACACTTCCCTTCACGCCCGGCGTGCACGTCAACTACGCCGAGACAGTGCTGCCGATGCGCGATGGGTTGCCCAAGCTCAAGGACTTTCCTGCTGAGCTTGGCGGCTCGGGTGAGATGATTACCGAATAGGAAAACTGGCTTCCAACCGAGGTCGACGCGGCGAACGCCGCTCGCGGCGCGTTCCTCGCCAAGCCGCCGCGCGACTCCTGGCCCAGCCGGGGTCGGGCGGTGGTCCTTTGGGACCAATCATCACGGTCCGGTCCAGACTTGCAGCATGGCTGCGAGGGCAATGCGGGCTCGTGCACTGTCTTCAGAGCTATGTCAGCGGAAGGTCCGGCCCTGCAAAATCGGGGTTTGGCGTTGCCCGCCCGGTTCCGGTAAGAAAGCCTTGAAGTCGCGGCGAAAAGCCTTTGTTTCGCCAGGCAGAATAACAAGGGGAAACGCCGGAAATGACTGCCAAGCCGCAATTGCCGGAGCGAACGCCGCGCGCCAGCGGAGAGCCGACTGCCCTGGATGGTCTATTGGTTGTCGATTTCACTCGGGTCGTGGCCGGTCCGGCCTGCACGCAAACGCTGGCCGATTTCGGCGCCGAAGTGATCAAGATCGAAAACCCCGACGGGGGCGACGATACCCGGCACTATGAGCACGCCGAAATCGGCGGCGAGAGTGCGGCCTTTCTCAGCCTCAATCGCAACAAGCGCGGCATCGCGCTCGATTTCAACAATCCGGCGGCGCTCGAAGTCGCCCGCGAACTCATCGCGAAAGCGGATGTCGTCGTAGAGAATTTCTCTGGCGGCGTGATGAAGAAGTTCGGTCTCGACTATGCTTCCGTCGCGCCGACCAATCCTCGGCTGATCTATTGCTCGATTTCCGCCTATGGCCGCAAGGGCGAGTTCGCCTTGCGTCCGGGCTTCGATCCAATCACGCAGGCCGAAAGCGGCTTCATGTCGCTGAACGGGTTTCCGGACGGGGAGCCGGTGCGAACCGGTCCGCCGATCGTCGATATGGCAACGGGTATGTCGGCATGTAATGCGATTCTGCTGGCGCTGATCGCCCGCGACCGGATCGGGCGCGGCCAACAGGTCGAGGTCGCGCTGATCGATACCGCCGTGTCGATGACCGGTTTTTACGGCATGGCCTATCTGATCAGCGGCGCGAATCCGGGCCGCTTCGGAAATTCGCCGAACGGCTCGCCCACCGTCGGTGTCTACCAGGCATCCGATGGGCCGCTGTACATGGCCTGCGCCAATGACCGCCTGTATCGCCGGCTTGTGGTGGATGTGCTGGATCGGCCGGACCTCGTTACCGATCCCCGGTTCGCGCACCGGAAAGACCGAACCGCCAACAAGGAAAAGCTGCGCGCCATCATTGCCGGCGTCTTTGCCAGCGACAGCCTTGAGCACTGGATGGCTAAGATGAAAAAGGCCAACATACCGGTCGGCTATCTGCGCACCGTGGAGGAGGGCTTCAACGCGCCCGAAGTGCGCGACCGCCATCGTCTCAGCCGGATTCCGCATCCGACCGCGGGCGCCGTCCCCAATATTGAAACGCCGCTGCAGATGAGCTTGACCCCAACCATCGACCCGGTGGCAGCGCCGCTGCTCGGAGAGCATACCAGGGAAGTGCTCCGAAAGACGCTCGGCTATGATGAGCGACGTATCGCTGACCTGGCCGAGGCAGGGGCTTTCGGGAAGCTGGGCAATACGGCCTGAGATTGCTGACCTCGGCATCACCGCATCTCGCAAACGAATGGCGTCCCTGCTTTTTGCATGACGCCTAACCCGTTCAAAGCGGTAGCTTTTTCCGTTTATCTGCCGCTAAGGTGCAGCCAAGATGATGGGAGAGAAACAGCATGAATGACGGCACCCCCACGCGTCCGGCGAGGAATGTCGAACTCGGCGCCAGCGGCGAGGAATTCCAGAATCTCCACGAATTCATCCGAAAGGCCCGCGCCCGGCTGAACCAGAACGCATGGGACTATATCGTCGGCGCCTCCGAGACGGAGACCACGATGCGCCGCAACCGGATGGCGCTCGACGAAATTGCATTCCGGCCGCGGGTGTTGCGCAATGTCGCTGAGGTCGACGCCTCGACTGAGGTATTCGGCCGCCGGCTGCGTTTGCCTGTCATGATTGCGCCGGTCGGCGCGCTTGAGATTTTCGATCCCAATTCGGGCGCCGCCGTCGCGCGCGGGTCGGGGCAGTTCGGTGCCGCTCACATGCTGAGTTCAGTGTCCGAACCGGGACTGGAGGCGACCGCCAAGGCCGCGCCCGACGCGTTGCGTATTTACCAGCTCTATGTCCGCGGCGATGATGCCTTTGTCGAAGATGTCGTCAGCCGCACCATCGACAATGGATATGCCGCCTTCTGCCTGACCGTCGATACGGCGCACTACAGCCGGCGCGAGCGTGATATTGCCAAGCGCTATGTCCGCGAAAGCCGGATCCGGGCTACCGGCGGCGACTTCCAGAAGGGGCTGGAATGGCGCACCGTGAAGCTGATCAAGGACAAATATAAAATTCCGCTGGTCATCAAGGGCATTGCCACTGCGGAAGACGCCGCGATTGCGCTCGACCATGGCGTAGACTGGATCTATGTGTCGAACCACGGCGGCCGCCAGCTCGACCATGGACGCGGCGCGATGCATGTCTTGCCGGAAATCGTCGACGCTGTCGCCGGCCGCGCCAAGATCATGGTCGATGGCTCGTTCTGCCGCGGCACCGATATCGTGAAGGCAATCGCCTCCGGAGCCGATCTGGTCGGGATCGGCCGGCTGCAATGCTGGGCGCTCGCGGCCGCGGGCGAGGCCGGCATCGTGCGGATGCTGGAGCTTCTCGAAGATGAGGTTATCCGTTGCCTGGGATTACTCGGCGTCACCCGCTTTGCCGAGCTCGATAAATCCTATCTTCATGCGGCGACCGCGACCAATCCGCCGAGCGTGTTCAGCGCTTTCCCACTGCTGGACATCGAGCCCTATCGCTATTGAGAAAGAGCGGCCGCGCCAGGTCTTCACCTGACAGCCCTGTCATTTCCGAAGCTGGTCCCGCGCCAGGGAACCTGGCGGGGGTATGTGCATTATCAGCTGCGCTACGGATGGCGCCGAGAGCATAATCCTGATCCCCATGTCCTTTAGTCGGTAAGCGAATGGCAGAAAATCCTTTCGCTCAATTCAGCCTCGAGAAGGCGATCGGTCTCCGCTGGACGTTGCGGGATATTCAGGCTCGCCGACTGAAATTGTCACCGGTCAGCGACGAGGATCTCAGAACATTGACAGATCTCGGTCTGGTCGAAGCGCGCGAGGAGGGACTTGTGCTGACGCCGGCCGGAACGGCTGTGGTGGACGGCTCGTAGTCAGCGCGCCTTGAGGAAGCTCTCGCCGGAGTCGCAAGGCGTGCAACGGTAGGTCAACACGTCATAGTGTTGGTCGCGCGGCTCGATCGTGGCCAGCCGCATCTGCGCGCCGCATTTCATGCAGGGCATTTCTATGCTGGTTTGAAAACGTGTGCAGGTAGGCGTCGGTCGCATTGCTTGTAGCATCGTATCCCCATGTCCCAAGAGAGACTCAAAACCAGAGACGCAACGCCACCGAACCCGAATCACTATGCCACACTGTTGCCACCATTGGAATCGGACGTCTCGTCCGTACGGTTACGGACTATTTCCTGGGATCGGGCGGGGGTCTGGTGCTGGCCGCGGAAGTCCATGCCGGCCGAAGGCCGGTCAATACGGCGCAGACGCAGTCGGGAATTGTGCTAACCTGCCAAGGGCGACACTGGAGAAGCGACCATGACTGAACCGAAACTCGAAGTCCCGGCCGAGCTGCGTGATCTGGCCGAGAAAACCATCGATCAGGCGGAAAAGGCGTTCGGCATGTTCTTCGACGCCGCCGGCAAATCCATGACGTCGATGCCCGGCGCGGGTACGGAGATTTCCAGGCAGGCGCTGTCGTTTACTGAGCAGAACATGAAGGCTGCATTCGAGCATGCCCGCAAGCTGGTTCATGCGACCGACCTTCAGGAGGCGATGCGGATCCAGTCCGAATTCCTGCGCAGCCAGTTCACCAACGCCGGCGAACATATGCGGCAGATCACGGGCGGGGTCATATCGGCTGCAAAGGACTCGACGAAGGGTAAGTTCTGAGACGCCTATTAGCGACGGCGTCCGATCGCGACACCGAACAGAAAGGCGACGAACAGACTGGCCAGAGGCGCTTCGCGGGTAATGGCGCTGATGGTCGAAAGCGGCATTCCCGGTTTCCGCGCCTCCGTGATGGCGTCGCTGAGACGGCCGACCGCGGCCTGTAGCGCAGTGGATACTTCCGTCAGCGTGCGTGACACATCGGTCGCGGTGTCGATGGCGCGTTCGGCCATGCCGGGCTGCGATGGTTCTTCGATATTCACGTTCTGCAACTCACTCGGGTTCTCGGCATTTGCCGGACAATGGCTGAGGCCCTGACAATACATCGGCTATGCCATTTGTTCCCGGAACCTGCTCGGTTGCTTCGCCGACGCGGAACTTTCGCGGTCTCCGGGAATTGCCTCCGTCAGAGGAAGCAACGTGGATTTTCCAGAGAAGCAACATGGATTTTCCGATGGCAAGGGAATTGACTGAGGATCAATTGACCAGACGCGGCGGCGCGCCGTTGAAGGTTGCGATTGCGGTCGCGGTTTTCGGTGTGCTCGGTATGCTGATCGTCGACCATGGGCCATGGAACAAGCCAAGAATGCAGCCCCCCGTGATCGCCAACTACAGCACCACTGGCGAGGCTGCCCGGGCAGCCGGAGCGGATGTCATCCCGACCGAGCCGAAGCTGCAGGTCGAGCCCAGTCCACCTGTGCCAAAGCCCGTTCACCCGGTGAACCCGGCGCCACAGTAGGGCGCGCCGTTTGACTCCTCGGGCAAATCACCGGCACAACGGTATCATCGCGAAAGACCGCAGGATATTCAGCACACGCTGACGAATGTGCCCCAGCACGCAGCCAATCCTGCAGCCATCAGCACAAGCAGTGGATTGTCGCAGAACGGACTGCCGTATTGGCACATCGCGACACCCAGCGAGCCGATCTCATGACGGCCCGCCGCAGAGAAGCCGCATAGAACAAGCCGGATAGAATTGCGAGCACGGCAGCAACGAAAAACATCTGACGGCCTCCTTGCGCTCTGCCGGGCCGCAGGTTGCGCCAGCCACGGCCCAACAATTTCGGTTCGATGTCACTGCACCCGATCTGAATCCGTTGCAAAGCACGACAGGCAAGTAGCCGTCGAAAGATGCAAAACCCTTCCAACTGGCACGGGGTTGCCATAACGCTCCTTCGCAACTGCTCAACAAACTGGCCGCTTCAATGAAGGCCCGCTTCTGGCTCAGTTTCTGAAAATCCGAAATGAGGTTGACTTTTCTCCCAAATCAGTTGTCTATGGGGCACCTGGTTCTTCTTTCCAGGAGGCGTTGTAATGTTCGACCAATCTTCGGAGCTTGTCCAGATAACGAAGCTCAACGGCGAGTTCAGAAAAAATTACGGCAAGCTAATTGGAGCGTACCTCTATCTACGCTCCGTCAGTGCCGCGCGCGGCCGTTCGTGGTTTTGGGCCGGCCTAGTTTCCCTCGTTTGTTCTGGAGCGTTGGCTTGGCTGGCGCGCCATGGGTGGCCGCTATCAATCTCGCCTTGATCCCTCTGTCCAGGCTATCGAAGCGCACTGCGTTTGGCAGCTCAAACCCGCGCCGGAAAGCCTTACGTACGGCCCGGTTCTTTCCGAAGCGGCAAAGAGCACATGGTCCTGTATGGCCTTATTCGCTTTGTTCAACGTGAGGACTAGCAGGAACCCGGACGATTGTAAGGTTGCTCTGTGGAGCGTATGTCGCATGGCAGCAGCCTGGTCGAATGCCACTGAACTCAGTCGAATTCGAACCATATCGCGTGGCTCGGAACGCCTTCTGCGCTTTGTCCCGTTGCACATGCGAAAGACGAGCGCATTGACGAAGGACTCTGAAATTTTGAATCGCGGCCGGCACCTGACGCTGAATCCGACGATCAGCAAAAATGTAACATCTCAGTATGAATTGGTACGTGCGCCGTCGTCTCGCGACGGGGACTTTTCAGGCTGCGATTCCAAACAACAAGCCTACCTTAAATGCAACGAAGCACATGACAATTCCAACCAGTCCCGCAGATCTCGTTTCAATTTCATTCAGCCATCATCATCGTGGCGATAACCGAACACGTTGAACTCTTTCCAGGGACTGCCGAGAGGCTCGATATGGATCCGGCCAAATGAGAGCAGCGGCAGAGTCAGCCGCGCCATTGTGTAGCCAAATATCGCGCAAGGCTTCTTTCAACTGAAACTCCCGCTCGGCTACTGAAGTGGCTTATCAGCCAGCGAGCCTTTTTGCGTTTGGGGGTAGTGCTTTATGGCGAAATAGCCATGCTCGTCGCGCCTTGATCATTGGCGATCAGCCGGTAGACTAGCAGAGCTCGGGCGGCGTAAAAGCAAGGGGGCGGGCGAGGAAACATATGGCGGAACACAGCGGCAGGCCGGATGCAGGTTCGCCCGGAGCACCGGGTACGGCCGGCTATGCCGCCATGGTCGCGCGAGCCAAGGCCCTGATTCCAGAGCTGCGCGATCGTGCTTCAAAAACGGAAGAACTCCGGCGCTTGCCACCGGAGACCGAGCGCGATTTGCATGATGCAGGCCTATTCCGAGTCGTGCAGCCCAAACGCGTCGGAGGTGCCGAGCTTGACTATGTCGCCCTGGTCGATTGCGCCGATGCACTGGGGCAGGCGGATGCTTCCGTCTCATGGAATTTCGCCAATCTTGCAAGCCATCATTGGATGCTTGGCATGTTTGACCGGCAGGCGCAGGACGCGGTCTGGCAAAGGAATGCCGATGCGCTAATTGCGTCGTCCTTCATCTTTCCAGCCGGCCGCGCCCAAAAGGTCGATGGCGGATACGTCCTGCGTGGTCATTGGCCGTTCTCGTCGGGCGTCGAGTCTTGCGACTGGAACATGCTTTCGGGTGTGGTGTCTTCGGACGATGAGGCTGATGGCATCGAATATCGGATATTCCTGCTCAACAGGAACCAGTACAAGATCAATGACACCTGGAACGCGACGGGCTTAGGCGGTACCGGGTCGAACGACGTATGGGTCGAGGATGCCTTCGTTGCGGAGAAGATGACGGTCGCAGTCAGCGATCTCACCGGCGGGCCGACGCCGGGAAGTGTCGTCAATCCAAACGCGCTGTATGCGCTACCGGTCTTCTCTCTCTTTCCTTACGTGTTGTCGGGTGTCGGTTTGGGCAATGCCCAGGCCTGTCTGAATGACTATGTCGAACTCGCACGGCATCGGGCGTCGACTTACAACCGAGCCAAGCTCAGCGATTTGCAGACGACCCAAATCAAGATCGCCGAAGCATCCGCCAAGATCGACGCGGCCCGTCTCGTCATGCGCACGAACTGCATCGATGCGATGGCGGAGGCGAGGCGGGGCTATATCCCCGATCTGGCGGGCAAGACGAGGCTGCGGCGGGATGGCGCCTTCGCAGTGAACCTCTGCACCGAAGCGGTCTCGCTGCTGTTTGCGGCAAGCGGCGCGCGCAGCCTGTTCACGTCAGGCGCGCTGCAGCGGCAGTTCCGCGATGCTCACGCGGTGAATTCGCACCTCGCATTCAATTTTGATGCGGCAGGAACCAATTATGGACGGGTAGCGCTTGGCCTGCCGTCCGAGAATCTGACGCTCTGAGGCCTGGCGGATGTCCGACTCACCCAAACATCCCGCCGATCCCGCCAATGAACTTGCCAGCGACAACTCGGCGATCGACCCACGCGATTTTCGCAATGCGCTTGGAACGTTCGCCACGGGCGTCACCATCGTCACCGCGATGGCCGCGGATGGAAGGCCATATGGCGTGACCTGCAACTCCTTTGCTTCGGTCTCGCTCAATCCGCCGCTGGTGTTGTGGAGTCTGGGGATGTTTTCGCAAGGACTTACGATCTTCCAGAACGCCAGCCATTTCACGGTCAATGTTCTCGGTGCATCCCAGCAGGCGCTGGCGTCGCGGTTTGCAAAATCGTCGGAGGACAAGTTCGCCGGTGTGAGCTGGACACCGGGGCTTGGCAACGCGCCGGTGTTGACCGACAGCGTTGCGAATTTCCAATGCCGCGCGGCCAATCGGTACTACGGCGGCGACCACATCATCTTCCTCGGCGCCGTCGAATCCTACGCCTATAATCGGCAGGAACCCTTGCTGTTTGCGCGGGGCGGCTTCGGCCGGTTTCTTGCCGGAGATGGCAATAAATCCTCGTGAGCGGACCGCCGAACGGCCTCTAAAGCTCGCGGTCGTGCGATGGGCCGGCAAAACTAGTTCTTAGCCATCTCCGCGCCGTACCAGTCACCAATCTCACTCGCGGTCATCAGCGCCACGCCGTCGTGACCGAGGACATAGTCAAGCAGTGCCTCCAGATACCCGATGCGGTGCGGCACGCCTGTAATGTAGGGGTGAATCGATATCGCCATGATCCGGGCATTCGATGCGCCCTCGAGATACAGCCGGTCGAACTGGTCCATGCAGCGTTTCAGGAATTGCTCTGAAGGCAGATGCTGCAGCGCATGGATGACGATGTCGTTGGTTTCGACCGAGTAGGGGATCGTTGTGATGGTGCCGTGAGGCGTGGCGATATCCTGCGGCAGATCGTCGATGACCCAGTCCGCGACATACTCGATGCCATTGAGGCGCAGCAGATCGAGTGTTTCCTCGGTCTCCGTGAGGCCGGGGCTTTCCCATGAGCGGGGAGGCTTCCCGGCAAACTTCGAAATTATCTCGACTGATCGTTTGATGGCATCGGCCTGATTTTCGACCTTGTGCATCGGGCCCTGCACGAAGCCATGGCCCATGAATTCGAATCCGGCTTCGAGCGCAGCGGAGGCGACGCGTGGGTAGGTGTTGCAGACGTTGGCGTTGAGCGCCAATGTCACCGGCATTCTGCGGTCGGTCAGCGCCTTGAACTGCCGCCAGAAGCCAGCGCGCATGCCGTATTCATGCCAGGACCAGTTCGGCACATCGGGCAATAGCGGCTGGCCCATCGGTGGGCTCAGCACCGTGCGAGGCATCGCGTTCTCGATCCGCCACTCCTCGACATTGAGGACGATCCATACCGCGAGCTTCTTGCCGCCGGGCAGCGTCAGCCTCGGTCGGTCGACCTGTGCCTGATAGGGAATGCGATCGCTCAGTGCCACGGCAAGAATCCTCCGTAGATCATTCGGCGGCTTTGGAGCCGCTGGACGCGCCGGCATTGATCCTCGGCATGACCTTTTCGGCCATCAGGATCATTGACTGACGTCCCAGTTCGCGATCTTTCCAGTCCTTGCCGGCATAGAGCAATGTGCCGAAGGGCCCGATCTCCTCCTGAAAAGCCGATAGTTGATCTGCTACGCTGTCCGGCGTGCCATGAATGATCAGCTTATCGCAGATCGACTCCAGCGTTACTTCGTCGTCGGGCTGATCGCGGCGCGTCTTGAACAGTTCGATGCGGCCGCTGCGCTTCAATTTGGTGAAGAGCGAGCGATAATAATAGACATAGGGTCCGTCAGGATCGGTGGCATAGGCCCTTGCCGTGGCTGCGTCCTTGGCAACGAACACACTCTTGGCAACGCGCCAATTCGCCGGATCCACTGGACGTCCGGCACGTTCGCAACCCTCGACATATTTCGGCCAATGGCTTTTCACCCAGGCCGGCATCAGGAAGTTTGCCGAGATTGGATCCCAGCCTCGTGCGGCGGCTTCCGTTACGCCTTTCGAGAACGGCGCCACCGCCGTTACGACGATAGGCGGGTGCGGCTGTTGCAGCGGGCGCGGGATGAAGCCTTGGCCGATATCCTCGATCAGAGTCTTCTGAATCGATATGTTCCAGTATTTGCCTCGAAGATTGTAGGGAGGGTCACTGGCCCAGATCTGAAGCACCTGATTGATCGCTTCCAAGAACATGGCATTCCTGTCCGCGTCGAGATTTCCGAACACTTCCGCGTCCGATAGCAGGCCTCCCGGGCTGATGCCGAAGATCAGACGCCCGTCGAGCATGTGATCAAGCATCGCGATCGAGGCTGCAATCGCTGCCGGATGCGCGTTAGGCATGTTGACCGTGCCGGTGCCAAGCTTGATTTGCCTGGTTGCCGCAGCAAGCCATGCGATGAAAGCAACGCAGGACGTGATGTTCTCAGCTCTGTCGGTGGTGTGCTCGCCGACATACCCCTCGGTGTATCCGAGTTCATCGGCCAGCAGGAAAGCCTCGCGGTCCTCCTTGAGCGAACGCCGCCAATCCTTGTCGATGGGATGGATGGGCATCGTAAAGAAGCCAAGCTTCATGATCTGCTCTTCCCCAAAGGCTGGCTTTTCGTTTGCACAGAACGTGCGTGGTTCGTCGCGCGAAAACAAGCGCAAACTCAAGTTAGTCACTCGATAACAAACTTGACCTTTGCCAATCCCAGCCGTCTAATCCCGTGAAAATGCCAAGAGTTGGCCGGGGAGGTCACGCCCAAAATGAAAGCCTCGGCTTTCGATTACGCCCGCGCGACCAGCGTCGCAAATGCGCTAGAATTGCTGGCCACGCATGGCGAAAGGGCCAGGGTGTTGGCGGGTGGGCAGAGCTTGCTCCCGGCGATGAATCTGCGCCTGGCCGCGCCGGAACTCGTTGTCGATATTGGTGAGCTGGACGATTTGCGCGGGGTCGTGGTGAAGGGAGACGTCCTCACCATCGGCGCGCTGACGCGTCATGCCGATCTCTTGAAATCTCCGGAAATAGCAGCCCATGCTCCCTTGTTGATGAACGCGGTCGCCCATGTCGCCCATCCCGCGATACGTAACCGCGGTACCATTGGGGGAAGCCTTGCCCAGGCAGATCCGGCGTCGGAGCTGCCTGCCTGTATGCTTGCGCTTGGCACCACGATCATTGTGCGCGGGCCGGGCGGCGAGCGGCGTATTGCGGCTGACGAGTTCTTTGCCGGGATCTACGAAACTGCGCTTACGCCACAGGAGTTGCTGGTCGCCGTCGAACTGCCGGTGCCTCCAAAAAGCTCGACGCATTACTTTCATGAATTCGCCCGTCGGCATGGCGACTACGCGATCGTTGGCCTCGCAGCGCAGGCCTTGGTCAGAGAGCGGCGGTTCTCGGATCTTCGCCTTGGTTTCTTTGCAGTGGGTGATCGCCCGTTATTGGCCAAGTGTGCCGGCAAACTCATTGACGTCGCAATCACGCCTGCGGTCTTGTCCGAGGTGTCCTCCGCGCTGGATGAAGAGCTTAGTCCACTCGAGGATCAACAGGCTACGCCCGCCATGCGTCGCCATCTGACGAAGGTCCTGTTGATACGTTGCGTATCCTCGCTACTCGCTCGCCCTGATCTCTGCGCGGGAGCATCAGCGTGACCGCTGCGCTTGCGATTTCGCTGAGTGTCAACGGCGAGCTTGTTGAAGCTAGCGTACTGCCGCGCCTGAATTTGGCAGATTTTCTTCGCGAGCATCTTAAGCTGACCGGCACGCATGTCGGATGCGAGCACGGCGTGTGCGGCGCGTGCACGGTACGAGTCAATGGCGATATTGTCCGTTCCTGCCTGATACTTGCGGTGCAGACGCATAATGCATCGGTCGAGACGATCGAGGGGGTCTCCGACAGCGGAGAGATCGCCGATTTGCAGTCGGCATTCCGGGAACGCAACGCACTGCAATGCGGCTTCTGTACGCCGGGAATGCTGATGGCGGCGCAGGATCTGCTGCAGCGATCGTCAACCCCGAATCGAGAACAGATCCGCGAGCATCTTTCCGGTAATTATTGCCGCTGCACAGGCTACCAGGCGATCGTCGATGCCGTCGAGACCACAGCGCGGGCACGCGCCGGACGTCTGCCATGACGTCGGCACAGTCAAATCCTGAAACGCTTTCCGCGCTGGACCGTCCGAACTCCTATATTGGCAAGACGGTACCGCGACCGAATCTCGACCGGCTGATGCAGGGGCGTGGAGTCTATGTCAGCGACATCGAGTTGCCGCGCATGGCGCATGTCGTGTTCGTACGCTCGCCGCACGCGCATGCAATAATCAATGGTATCGACGTTTCGGCGGCTAGGCAGATGCCGGGAGTGATCGCCGTCGTATCGGGCAGGGAGCTCTCGACCGTCATCACGCCGTGGGTCGGCGTGCTCTCGCATTTGAAGGGCCTCAAATCCGCCCCGCAAAGCGCGATCGCGATTGACCGGGCGTGCTGGCAGGGCGAAGCGGTTGCGGCAGTCGTGGCGAATAGTCGTGCTCAGGCCGAGGACGCAGCCGAACTCGTCTCGGTCGAATATCAGGAACTCGATGCCGTCACGGATATGAGCGCCGCGCTCGATCCGGCAACAGCCGTGATCCATGCATCGCTCGGCGACAATCTGGCTTTCGAGCGCAATCACGATGCGGGCGCCGTCGATCGGGCCTTTGCCGAATCCGACGAGGTGATCGAGGCAGAGTTCATTTTCGGGCGCCACACCGGTGTGACGCTGGAGCCGCGTGCGGTGGTAGCGGACTGGAGCGCGGCGGAAGCAAGATTGACGATCTATCAAGGCACGCAGGCGCCACATATGGTGCAAAATATCGCGGCGCTTCATCTCGGCCTGAAGGAATCGCAGGTGCGCGTCGTCTGCAAGGACGTCGGCGGCTCCTTCGGCATCAAGGTCCATATCTATGCTGACGAGATGGCGACCTACGCGCTGTCCAAGTTGATGCGACGTCCGGTCAAGTTCGTCGCCGACCGGGTCGAGAGTTTTAACACCGATATTCATGCCCGCGATCATCGCTGCAAGGGAAAGATCGGCGTCAAGCGCGACGGCACTGTCACGGCATTCGAGATCGACGATCTTACGGGCATCGGACCCTATTCGATGTATCCCCGCACCAGCGCGATCGAAGCCAATCAGGTCGTCAATCTCGTCGGTGGGCCCTATGTGACCAAGAACTACCGTGCCCGTGCCCGCGTCGTTTTCCAGAACAAGAACGTGATGTGCCAGTACCGCGCCGTTGGTCATCCGATCGCTTGCTCCGTGACGGAAGGATTGGTCGATCTGGCGGCCATGAAGATCGGCATGGACCCGGTCGAGATCCGCCGCCGCAATCTGATTGCGGATGATGCATACCCTTACGCCTCGCCTACAGGCCTGCGCTTCGAGCAATTGTCGCACCATGCGGCTCTAACTAAACTTGTCCAGATGATGGACTATGACGCGTTACGCGCCGAGCAGTCGGCTCTGCGGGCAAGAAACATCCATCGGGGTATCGGCATCGCCAGCTTCATCGAGGTCACCAACCCCAGCGCGGCGTTCTATGGTGTCGGAGGCGCGAGAATTTCCTCGCAGGATGGCGTCGCGGTGCGGCTCGACGCTCAGGGTTCGGTAATTTGCCAGACCAGTATCACCGAGCAAGGACAAGGATCGGAATCGCTCACGGCACAGATCGCCGGCAGCGTACTCGGCGTCTCGATGGATCGCGTTCGCGTGATCCTGGGCGACACCGATAATACGCCATATGGTGGAGGAACCTGGGCCTCGCGTGGTGCCGGCATCGGCGGCGAGGCTGCGCTACAGGCCAGCAAGGTACTGCGCAAGAACATACTCGACGTCGCAGCCGCTATCCTCCAGTCTACGGCGGGCGAACTCGACATCGTCAACAACGCTGTGGTGACGGTGGTCGATGGCGCGCCGCGGATCGAATTGAGCGAAATCGCCCGCATCGTCTATTTCCGTCCGGACACGTTGCCACCGGGCATTCAGCCCGAACTGATGGCTACCAGGCACTTTGTCCCGCGCGAATACCCCTTTGCCTTCACCAACGGCGTTCAGGCCTCGTGGCTGGAGGTTGATGTCGACACCGGCTTTGTGAAGTTGCTGAAGCACTGGGTGGTCGAGGATTGCGGCACCATTATCAATCCGCAACTGGTGGATGAGCAGATCAGGGGTGGCGTGGTGCAGGGGCTTGGCGCAGCGCTGTTCGAGAAATGCATCTATGACGAACGCGGCCAGCTCACCAACGCCAATATGGCCGACTATCTGGTTCCAATGTCCGGTGAGATGCCGGATATCGATGTCGGGCATGTGGTTTCGCCGACGCTGGAATCGGAGCTGGGTGCGAAGGGCGCAGGGGAGGCTGGTACAGCGGGAGCGGCCGCCGCCGTCACCAATGCGGTCAACGACGCACTCAAGCCGTTTGGGACAATCATTACGGAAATCCCACTGACGCCTCAAGTTATCCTGACTGCCTTGGGGCGAATATGATGTGAGCGCGCCCCCGGTGCTATTCGGCTGCCGTCCTCGTGACCGCGTCCGCTTTCCGATTGGTGACAACCACCTTGATCGCGTCTTCGATGCGTTCGCGGGCATATCGCAGCGCGGTCGGCAGGTCGGCCAACGGAAACGTATGAGTGTGGATCTTCGTTGCGTCGAACCGCTTCTCCGCCATCAGCGCCATGGCGCGGCGGGTGGCGCTGCGGCCCTCGCCACGGATTCCGTAGGCGTAGATATTGTTCTTCACGAGATGGGCGATATCCACCACGACCGGTTCGTGTGGAAATGCGGCGAGACATATCCTCCCCCCGCGATTGGTCATGTGAATGGCCTGGTTGATTGTCGCCTCGTTGCCGGCACATTCGACCACATAGTCTGCGCCGATGCCGCCGGTGAGCTGTTTTACAACCGCAACCGCGTCTTCGTCGTTGATATTGATAACGCGGTCGGCCCCGAGTTCTCGGCCGATCGCTAGCCGTTTATGGCGCGTTCCGGTCAGAATGACCGGGCTGGCCCCCAGCGCCTTTGCGACGGCCACTGCGAGTAGTCCGATCGGTCCCGGACCGATCACCACGACGCTCTCGCCGGCAACCAATCCCCCCAACTCTGTCAGCCCATACATCGAGGTGCCTGCGGTAACCACCAGCGTTGCCTCGGCATCGCTCATGGTGTCAGGCACTCGCGCCAGCGTGTTGATGTGATTGACGGCGTATTCGGCAAAACCGCCGTCCGTCGTGAAACCGTTCGCGCGATGGCCCTTTTCCGGTTTCCCGTAATTCAGGCATGACGTGTACATGCCCTGGCGGCAGCGCTTGCACTGGCCGCAGCCGGCGTGGATCTCGACGCTGATCCGCTCCCCGATCTGGAATTCGTCGACGTCGGGTCCAAGCGCTGCGACCGTACCCATGTATTCATGCCCGGGCGTGAAATTCTTGTTGAAGGGCAGGCCGCCTTCAATGCTGGCCGGCGAGCCTGAATGAATGATCTCTAAATCGGTGGCGCAGATCGCAACCGCATCGATCCGGATCAGAACTTCAGCGCGTGAAGGGACGGGTACCGGTTTTTCCCGCAGTTCGAGTTGATCCGGATCGCCGAGCACCCAGGCTCTCATCCGATCAGGAATCAGAAGATCGGGCGACATCTTCACGCTTGGAGGTTGGTACATGGTCCTCTCCTCTCGCGCTGGATGTTAGCGGAAATCCTCGGCCCGCGAAATTGCCGGGAGCGCTGCCGCCGCAGCTTGCTGCATAGCAGCACGCCTGTCGCAAAACCTTCATACGCGGTCTATACTTGCACACCGGCTAATGCTGAAAATCCAAATTGCGACGCAAATCCGGAGTGACCCATGAAGACCGCCCGCTTTGTTCTTGCCCTGTCGGCGCTGTTGTTGACCGCGCCCTGGCAATCCGCCCAAGCGGCCGACGTCATCTGCTACAACTGCCCGCCGGAATGGGCGGACTGGGCTTCCATGCTCAAGGCCATCAAGGCCGATCTCAACTACGACATTCCGCACGACAACAAGAATTCCGGCCAGGCGCTGGCGCAGATTCTCGCCGAGAAAAACAACCCGGTCGGCGATATCGGCTATTTCGGTGTCACCTTCGGCATGAAGGCCAAGGCACAGGACGCACTCGAGCCCTACAAGCCGGCCAAATCGGATCAGGTCCCCGCCGGCCTGAAAGACGCTGACGGCTATTGGACCACGATTCATTCCGGCACGCTGGGCCTGTTCGTGAACAAGGACGCGCTCGGCGGCAAGCCGGTACCGGCCTGCTGGAAGGATCTGCTGAAGCCCGATTACAAGGGCATGGTCGGCTATCTCGATCCGTCGTCGGCCGCGGTCGGCTATGTCGGCGCGGTCGCGATCAATCTGGCACTCGGCGGTTCCGAGGCAAACTTCGATCCTGCCATCAATTTCTTCAAGGATCTGCGCAAGAACGATCCGATCGTTCCCAAGCAGACTTCCTATGCTCGCGTCGTCTCGGGCGAGATGCCAATCCTGTTCGACTATGATTTCAACGCC
Organism: Bradyrhizobium sp. WYCCWR15520; assembly: GCF_056174665.1. Classification (NCBI taxonomy): domain Bacteria; kingdom Pseudomonadati; phylum Pseudomonadota; class Alphaproteobacteria; order Hyphomicrobiales; family Nitrobacteraceae; genus Bradyrhizobium; species Bradyrhizobium sp. WYCCWR15520. The sequence continues at coordinate 142,983 of NZ_JBWBWM010000002.1, read as the reverse complement.
TATCGCGCGAAATACTCGGAGAAGGGAAACTTTGAGTTCGTGATCCCCTGCGAGGGATCGGTGGTGTTTCCGTATGTCGTCGGCCTCGTCAAGAACGCGCCCAACAAGGAGAAGGCCAGGAAGGTGCTGGACTATCTCTTGTCCGACAAGGGCCAGGCGATCTGGACCAACGCTTATCTCCGCCCCGCGCGGCCGATCGAGCTGCCCGAAGCCGTAAAGAAGAAGTTCCTGCCTGACAGCGATTACGCGCGCGCGAAGAATGTCGACTGGGGACAGATGGAAAACATGCAAAAAGGCTTCGTCGACCGCTATCTCGCCGAGGTCCGCTAAGGCAATATGGCGCCTCTCGCCGGGGCGCTAACTTCTGATGTCACACAGGTCCTTTGTCTGGATATGCCTGCTGCCGCTTGCGGTAGTGACAGCGGCATTTTTCCTGTTGCCGATGGCGCGGCTGGTCGTAACCGGAGCAGGGGGACCGCAGGGGCTTGCGGGATATCTCGCGATCCTCGCCGAGCCGCGCTATCGTGCGACCCTTGTCAACACGGTCCTGCTCGCCACCGCGACCACCATCGTAACCCTGGTCGTGGCGACGATCGCCGGGATGTTCCTGCAGCGGCATCGTTTCCCCGGCCGCGCCGTTCTGATTGCGATGCTGACCTTCCCGCTGGCGTTTCCCGGCGTCGTGGTCGGCTTCATGATCATTCTCCTCGCCGGCCGACAGGGCCTGATCGGCGATTTCTCCAACCGCCTGTTTGGCGAGAAGCTGGTCTTTGCTTATTCGATCTATGGCCTGTTTCTCGGTTATCTCTATTTTTCCATCCCGCGCGTCATTCTCACGATCATGGCGGCGGTACAGAAGCTGGATGCCGGCCTGGAGGAAGCTGCGCGTTCGCTGGGCGCGGGCCCATGGGCGGTGCAGCGCGACGTCGTTCTGCCGGCGCTGGCGCCGGCCTTCGTCGCCTCCGGTGCGATTGCGTTTGCGACCGCGATGGGAGCGTTCGGCACGGCGTTTACACTGGCGACCAATATCGACGTGCTGCCGATGCTGATCTATACCGAGTTCACGCTGGCTGCGAATTTGTCGATTTCGGCCGCGCTGTCGGTCGGCCTTGGCATCATCACCTGGTTCATTCTTGCGCTTGCCCGTTCCTTCAGCGGAAGCGCCGTCGCGGCTGCCGGATGAAACCATGCGCGACCGCCTGATCTTCACCGGCCAGCTCATCTTTACGCTACTTGTCGCCTCCTTCCTGGTGGTGCCCGCGATCCTGTCGATCTCTGCCGGCGTCACGGTGAACTACTTTCGCGGCATCCAGTCCGGTGTCACCCTGCAATGGGTGATGCAGGTGTGGGAGCTCTATGCCGGCACCATCCTGCTGTCGTTCTTGGTCGCCTTTGCGACTCTTGCCGTGACGCTCACGGTCGGCGTTCCAGCTGCCTATGCCTTGCACGTACGGGGCGGGCGGCTGTCGCGGATCGTCGAGGAAATCATCACCTTGCCGTTGGCGATTCCGGGCCTCGCCATTGCACTGGCACTGCTCCTGACCTACGGAGGCTTCGGCAACTTTCGCCGCTCCTGGCTGTTCATTCTCGCAGGGCACGTCATCTTCACGATGCCCTTCATGGTGCGATCGGTCATGGCGGTATTCGCGACCGTTGACATCAAGACGCTGGACGAGGGCGCGGCATCGCTCGGCGCATCGCCGTGGCGGCGCTTCCGCGATGTGATCGTACCCAACGCACTGCCCGGAATACTGGCAGGCAGCCTGATGGTGGTGACGCTGTCGCTCGGCGAGTTCAACCTGACCTGGATGCTGCATACGCCGTTGACCAAGACGTTACCGATCGGACTCGCCGACAGCTATGCCTCGATGCGGCTCGAGGTCGCTTCTGCCTATACGCTGATCTTTTTCGTGATGATCATTCCGCTGCTGGTTGCCATGCAGTTGTTCGCCGAGAAGGAAGTAAAGAAATGAATGCGGAGGCCGGACACGGCGCCTCGGTGCGTATCGAGGCCTGCGGCAAGACCTTTGCCGACGGAACGCGCGCGCTCGAACCTGCAACGCTCGACATCGCCCGTGGTGAAACGCTGGTGCTGCTCGGCCCCTCCGGCTGCGGCAAGACCACCATGTTGCGCATTATCGCGGGACTCGAACGGCCCGATGCCGGCGGCAGGGTGCTGTTCGACGGCAAGGATATGACGGCGGTGCCGATCGAGCGGCGCAATGTCGGCATGGTGTTTCAATCCTACGCACTTTTCCCGAACATGACCGTGGCCGACAATATCGGCTATGGCCTGAAGATTCGCAGGATGCCGGACAGGGAGCGGGCGGCACGCGTCGCCGAACTGGTGGCGCTGACCAACATTTCCGGCCTCGAGAACCGCCGCATCGACCAGCTTTCCGGTGGCCAACGTCAGCGCGTGGCGCTGGCGCGCGCGGTCGCGATCCGGCCGGGCATCCTCCTGCTGGACGAGCCCCTGACCGCGCTCGATGCTGCATTGCGCGACCGGCTGCGCGGAGAGCTGAATCGCCTGCTGCGCGCGCTCGGCATCACCACGATTTATGTGACACATGATCAGTCTGAAGCGATGGAGCTCGGTGATCGCATTGTCGTCATGCAGAAGGGAGCGATCGCCCAGATCGGCACGCCGCGGGAGATCTATTTCACACCGCGAAGTCGCTTTGTCGCCGAATTCATCGGTGCCGCGAACATCGTCGAAGCGCCCATCGAGGATGGTCATCTCGTGTTACCAGGTGGACGGCAGCCGATTCACTGCGATGGTGACATGTCGGCGGCCATTGCGATGATCCGCCCGGAAACCATCCGCGTGGCGGCGGCCAGAAGTGCGTCGGTTTCTGGCACGATCGACAGCGTCAGCTTCATCGGTGACAGGCAAAGGCTGGTCGTCAGTGGCGCGTCCAGCCGGTTGCTCACGGTCGACGCACCGAATACGGTTCAAGCGAGGCCGGGTGAACGGATCGGTTTATCGATTTCGCCGGATGCTGTCCGTCTGCTGCCGCCGGAGAACTGAGAAGGCCGATGTCGCCAAAGCCGATCCATATTGCCCAGATTTCCGACCTGCATATCAAGCCGCCGGGATCGCTCGCCTATGGCAGAGTCGATACTGCCAAGGCGCTCGAACGTTGTGTTGTCGCCCTGAACGAATTTGAGCCTGCGCCTGATTTCGTGGTGATTTCCGGCGATCTGGCGGACACGCCGACGGCAGAGGAATATCAGTATCTCAACCGGCTGCTGGCACCGCTCAAACTTCCATTCGCAGCTATCCCCGGCAATCACGATTCGCGTGAGTTGATGCGCGCCGCGTTTCCTTCCGCTTCGTACGCCTTCGTATCCGGACCGCTCAACCAGAAGATCGAGGTGGCGGAGCTCGATCTGCTGTTGCTGGATTCGAGCGTGGACCGCAAGCCGCACGGTGAACTCGAAGAGACCTCGCTGCGATGGCTTGACACGACCCTGGCTTCGTCGCCCGACCGGCCAGCGCTGCTGTTTCTACACCACCCGCCGTTCAAGACGGGCATTTGGCACATGGACCGCCAGAATCTCCTCAACGCAACCGACCTCGCGCCGATCGTGCGCCGTCATCCGCGCGTGCAATTGATCGCAACCGGGCATGTTCACCGCGCGGCGCTGACCATATTTGCGGGCGTGCCGACCACAATCTGTCCGGCCCCGAATCATGCAGTCGATCTCGACCTGGCCGAGCTGCGCGAGCCCTCCTTCAAGGTCGAGCCGCCGGCTTTCCATCTCCACAGCTGGTTTCCAGGTGAGGGCGGCGGCACCATCGTCACCCACCAGGTCCCGATCGGGAGTTTCGACGGTCCGCATCCGTTTTTTGGGCCGGATGGAAAGTTGCTCTAGTTACCGCGTCCTGCCCGCTGGCCTGACGAGTTGATGCGCCGGCCGGGCCATTTCGCTTCCCGGCCGATTGCAAAACGAGGAGTTCGCGCGCACACTTTCCCCAAGAAAATGGCGGGTTCGATTATGCAAATTCGCCGCGGATAAGGTTTGGGGGACACAAATGCGCTTGATCCATTTTCTGATCCCAGCGCTCGCGCTGTTTTCGAGCCACCAGACGATCGCTCAAGCGAACTATCCGGACCGCCCCATCAAGATGATCGTGCCGCTGGCGGCGGCAAGCGCGGTTGATGTCGCGGCGCGAATCGTAACTCAGAAGATGGCCGACAATATGGGCCAGCAAATCGTGATCCTGAATCAGCCCGGCGCATCAGGGCTGATCGGCGCAGAGGCCGTCGCCCGGGCTGAGCCGGATGGTTACACGATCGGTGGGTTCAACGACAGCATCATGACCATGGTGCCGAACCTCCAGTCCAAGATGCGCTGGGATATTCTGAAGGACTTTGAGCCGGTGTCGCTGGTCGCGACGGTGGAGTGGGGCCTGATTGCCAACAATCAGTCTCCCATCAAGAGTGCAGCGGATCTGATCGCGGCGGCGAAGGCGGCGCCCGGCAAGATCGATTATGGCTCCGGCGGACCGGGAAGCCCGCAGCATCTGGCAATGGCGATGTTCGCATCGGCTGCCGGCATATCGCTGACGCATGTGCCCTATAAGGGGGCCACCCAAGCTGCAACTGACATTGCCGCAGGCCAGATTCCCGTCGGTTTTCAGGGGCTGGGCACGGTTGCAACGTTGGTACGCGGCGGCCAGCTCAAGCTGATCGGGGTAACCACCGAGAAGAGAATGGCGCAATTCCCTGATGTGCCGACCATCTCGGAATCAGGTTTGCCCGGCTTCTTCTTCAATTCATGGTTCGCGATTCTTGCGCCTGCTGGCACCCCGAAGGATATTATTGCCCGGCTGAACGCCGAGGTGCTGAAGGCCGTCGGCGATCAGGATGTGCGCCGAAAACTCGAAGAGCTGGGATTCGCGGTGCGCGGCAGTTCAGCGGAAGAGCTACGCGCCATGACGCGCGATCAGCTCGCGAAGTATGAGCGTGTGATCAAGGAAACGGGAATCGCCAAGGAATAGCTGCCGGCGCGACAGGCACCAGCAGCCGGTCTCGTAATCAATAACAGGCGTAACGGCGCCCGCCGCGGCCGACATAGTAGTCAGCCCCCATTGCACAGGGACCAACACCCCACGCATAAGCTCCGCGAATCTGGTTACGCAGCTGGTAGTCGCCGGTATAGGGGCTGTTGGCTCCCTTATTCTGGCAGTTCGCGTTCGGGTAGAACTGTGCGCAGTAGCCGGGATTGTAGACGACCTCCTGCGCGACGGCTGGCGCAGCGACCGCAGTGGAAAGGAGGGCGGCCACGCCCAGCAAAGCGAATTTCGTCATGGATATTCTCCTTACAAACAGATCAAGGGGCGCCAGCTCAAGCCTATTCGGTCCTGCGCGCAGGTAGGGTCAACGATCAATCTGAGCCGTTAGTGCCGCGCATGGAGGAAAGGTTCACGGAGCTATGTGCGACATGGCGGGCTGCCCGGCATCCCCTAGTTGCAGGGCATGTTATCTGCTAGGAGAATCCCGGTTATGTTTAAATCAATTGCCTTCAGATCCTCCGAGTCCAGTGCATCATGGCTTGCCCGTCCGAACACCCACCGATCCCGACTGCCGACGTAAAGGCTTGCTCGCCCACGATCTTTCGCTAGTCTGAACAAGGTGGATGGAGGAAGCTGAGGGTGTCTTGCCAGGTCTGTTCGTCGACGCTGAGAGCTGGCGATCTGTTTTGCTCTGCATGCGGCGCGGCGGTGCCCAACCATCCAGTGAGGCCGTCTATTTCCGAAGCGCGTGGCCGTATTGCCGGCGAGCGGAAATTCCTCACGGTGCTTTGCTCCGATCTGCAGCGTTCGACCGATTTGATTTCAGAGCTCGACCCCGAAGAAGCGATTTCTCGCCTCGAGCCGGCCTTGATCGCGATGCGTACGGCAGTTCGCCGCAGCCGCGGTATCGTCAGCAAGGAAGGTGGTGACGGGCTGATTGCCTTGTTCGGCGCACCGCATGCGGACGACAATCACGCCGTCCTGGCCTGTCATGCAGCTCTCGAGCTCGTCAGGCGTATCAAGCTGCTGAACGATCCGGAGCTTCACGTTCGGGTCGGCGTTCATTCCGGCTATGTCGTTGCGCATGTCATTGAGGCGGATTTCTCTTCGATCTATGAAGCAGGCGGGCCGGCGGTCCATCTGGTGAAGCGGTTCGAGAGCGCGGCGAATGCCGGACAGATCCTTGCTTCGGAGTCCTGCCAGAGTCTGGCGACCGGAATAGTGACCTTCAAGGCCCTGCCGCCGAAACGGCTGGAGGGATTTCCCGCACTGGTACCTTGTTACGAGGTCGTCGAGATCAGTGGTCTCAGCCGCTGGCGAGCTCGGTCGACGAGTGGTCTTTCATCCTTCGTCGGCCGGAATGAGCAAATTTCGCAACTGGAGCGCGCGGCGCAGCTGGTCGGTCCTTCCGGGAAGATCGCTGCAGTAGTGGGAACGGCCGGAATAGGGAAGTCCCGTGTGGTCCACGAATTCGTGGCTACCTTGCGCCAACGTGATTGGCAGGTGATCGGAGCCGAGGGCAATCCGCTCGAACAAACAGTTCCCTATGCCCTGCTGAAGAAGCTTCTTCAAAGCGCACTGCAGCCAGAGAATCTCGTCGTCGCCGATCATGCAGGCTCAAGCGAGGCCCTTGCGTCGGCTGACGCTGAGCTTTGGCCGGCGGCACTCAATTCTGTTCTCGATCAGCCCGTTGGAGATCCGCGCTGGCGCGATCTTGAACCACTGCTGCGACGGCGCGTAATTATCGATGCCGTTCGCAATATGCTGGATCGGGTGGTCTCGTCGCGGCCCACGGTGCTGTTGTTGGAGGATTTGCATTGGATCGACGGCCAAAGCGAGACCGTCGTTGAAGCTCTGATGTCGCTTGCGGCAGCCCGCCCGTTACTGGTGCTGCTGACGTGGCGGACCGAATATACGCCGGAGTGGCTTGGGGGCTTCGATGTGCTGCGGATCTGGCTTCGATCGCTCGACGCCGCCTCGGCAAGCATGTTGCTCGACAATTTGCTGGGGACTGCTCCCGATCTCGATGCGCTCAAGGCCCGCATCCTCCGCCACACCGGACAGATCCCGCTTTTCATCGAGGAGGTTGCCCGACAGTTCATCAGTCGGCGCGTCGCCGGGGAAGGCGGCGGCGCCGATGCGTCCTGGGACACTCTCGAAATTCCCCCCACTGTCCAGGGGGTGATCGCATCGCGCATCGATCGTTTGCCGAAAGAAGACAAGGCGCTTCTGCAACTTGCTTCGGTTCTCGGGCCGCGCGTGTCGCCAAATCTGCTCGCCGCTGTCACCGATATACCGGCGGCGCAGTTGCAAAGCCGGCTTTGGTCTCTGGAGGTTCTGGACTTTCTTGAGGAGGTGCGGTCGGTCCCGTCGGTCGAATACGTATTTGCCCACGACCTTATTCGCGAGGTCGCCTATGAATCTATTCTCCGTTCGCAGCGCGAGGTGCTGCACCGCCGGATCCTGACATGTCTCGAAGCAACCTCGGCCGGACGCGAGGAAGACGTTGCGGAAGCGCTTTGCCATCACGCGATCAAGGCCCAGGACTGGAGCAAAGTCGACCGATATGGCCATTTGGCTGCGAGGAAGGCGTTTGCCAGATCGGCGTTCCGCGACGCTACGGAATATTTCAAGGCCGCCATGGATGCGGTGGACAGGCAGCCGGAATCGACGGCCCGTGAACAACGGGCGATCGATCTGCGCATCGAAGCGCGGCTCTCGTTCGTGTCGTTTGGAAGCATCGAGGAATGGTTCAGTCTTGGTCAGGACGGCGAGGCGCGGTCCAGGAAGATTGGCGATGAAAAACGTCGATTGGCCTCCATCGCGATCAGGGCGGCAGCGCTGAACTTTTACGGGACGCCCTATGAAGCAATTGCGGTGGCGGAAGAGGCTGTCGCGCTGGCCAACCAGATGAACAACACCCCCTGGCTCTGCTTTGTCGAATATGGCCTGGGCCAATCGTATTTTCTGGCCGGACGATTTCGGGATGCACAACGGCATCTCGCAAAGGCAACTGCATTGCTTGCGAGTGCGCCGAATAACGTCCCGCCGGGGACAACGGGGTCCAGCCTTCTGGTGCTCTGCCGCATGATGAGCGCCATCGTTCATGCGTGGCTCGGCGAATTCGACGAGGCCGAACATTGCTCCGAAGAGGCGAGCATCCTGGCGGAAACGAACGACCGCCCTTATGACATGATCGCAGCCGACTACGGGCGCGGCGTCGTGCAGCTGATGCGCGGCGATTTCGAAGAGGCAGAAAGCGCCCTCGAACAGGCCCTTCGTGTTTCGCGCGAAAGCGAGGCGCGTCTATTTCAGCCTCTTATCATGAGCGCGCTGGGAAGCCTTTACTCGCAGCAGGGATATGCCGTGCGTGCGACAGAGATCCTGCTGCGGGCGAAGGACGAAGCCGACAAGCTTGGTCATGAAACCAGCAAAGTCGCCGTCTCGGCTTATCTCGGTGCGGCCTATGGCCAACTGGGGGAAGTCCAGCACGCATTGTCTCTCTTGCGCGCCTGCCAGGCCAGCGCGAGGCAGAAAGGATATGCGGGTATCGAAGCGCTGGCGGCGAGTGCGGAGGCGAATATTCTGGCGTCCCAGGGCGGGCACATGCTTGAGGAGGCCATGGGCTGCCTGCAACGGACGATCGAATTCACTGCCAAGCTCGGAGCGCTACCCTTCTTGGGAGCGGCCAAGGGACTTCTGTCACGGCTCCTGGCGGCTTCAGGACGGACAGACGAAGCGAGGGAGGAGTTGGTCCAGGCGATTACTCTCTTCGACCATCAAAAATGACTGTACATCTAGAACGTGCTAAGGCCGAACTCTCCAATTTCTCTGATATTTGACATATTGTGGCCACGTTGTGGCCGCGGCAATTAGCGCCGCTATTCAAGGAGCAAGAAATGGGTGGATTAGTCTACAGCGGAAAATTTGAAGAACATATCAATGAATTGTATAACCCGCAGAATATCAACAAAACCGCGAAGAAATTCAAAGAGTACGAGAAGAAGAACGGGCCTTATTCGTTCGGCAAATTCACGAAATTCCTGGTGCCGAAGAAGGAAAACTGGGCCGGCGAATCCGGATCGACCGAGGGGCATGACAAGTGGGAAAAGCACTCTGGAGCAATTCCAAAGGCAATCCGCGACAAGATTACCGAAGTCATTGCGACCAATCTCAGATCCCCCAATCCGATGCCGCTGGTGCTGAAGGTCGGCGAGAACGTCGATGGTACCCATGACCTGAAGGTTCGTATCTTTGCCCATAATGGCCACATGCATATCGGGCTTCACATGCTTTGCCCAAATTCTTCGCTGAAATAGGCCTCATCGCGTACAATTCGGATTAGCCAGCAAGACCATTGGGTTTTGCTGGCTTTTTGCTGCAAATATCCCGCTCGCCGGAATGGCGTGCGGTCCAGCCATGGTTCGGCCGCCAAGGCATGGGCTGCCTGACGGCCGCCAAATCGACGCGGCGGTGCGCTTTCCGGTTGAAAACCCTGCCTGCGTTGATTACGGAAGGGTTACAATCCCGTGTTTCCCCTGGAGTTTGACTGGCGTGCCTCAACAAAGGACGGGTGAAGCTCACGGATTCTCGAGCAGCAAACTGTCGGTTTTGCGCAAGCATCCGGCTTTTGCCGACCTCGAGCCTGAGGCGTTCGACCAACTGTGCCGTTACGCCAAACACACCACGCTGAAGCGGGGAGCCACGCTGTTCTCCAAGGGAGACCCCGGCAATAGCCTCTACGCTGTCATTTCGGGCACGGTGAAGATGAGCATTTCTTCACCGGATGGACGCAATGCCATTCTCAATATCGTTGGGCCTGGCGAAATTTTTGGCGAAATCGCACTGCTCGACGGAAGAGCCCGCTCTGCCGATGCCATTGCAAACAGTAATTGCGAACTCTTCGTCATCGACCGGCGCGAATTCATCCCTTTTGTGAAGGGGCAACCGGCGCTGGCGATGAAGTTCATCGAATTGCTCTGCGACCGTTTGCGATCGACCAGCGATCAGGTCGAGCAGATCATCCTGCAGAATCTGCCAGGACGGCTGGCAAGCGCGCTGCTTCGCCTGTCAGAAAAGCACAAATCTGAGCCGCAGGGCCGCACCATCGCGATCACCCAGCAGGAGATCAGCGAGATGGTCGGCATGACCCGGGAGAGCATCAACAAGCAATTGCGCGCCTGGGCGACCCGTGATTGGGTGCGCCTCGAGCATGGTGCCATCGTTGTGTTGAATGCCGAGAAGCTTCGTGATCTCGCCGAAGCAGGATCCGGACACGACGGCGAATAGGCCGGCGGTGCGCCTCGCGAGGCCGACCGGCAACGTTCGGACCGTCGGGGCTCATTGACTTGCGGGTATGGGATTGGCGCCACGTTCAATCGTGAATTCCATGTCAATCAGCCCACGCGAATGATTCAGGTCCGATTGCGACATCAGCAGGGTCAGATCCTTGCCCTTGAGAGATGCAAGCACCTCCGACAGCCGTTCCGAAAGCGCTGGTGCGATGCCTTCGAACGGCTCGTCGAGCAGCAGGCATTTGGTGCCAATGGCAAGCGCCCGGCCGAGCGCGACCAGCTTTTGCTGTCCGCCGCTCAGCAGTAGCGCCTTGCGCTGCCGCATCTCGGTGAGCTCGCCGATCACCTCATAGACGAAGTCGAGCCGGGCCTTGCGGTCGAGGTGCCCCGCGACCCACAACGGCAACATGATGTTTTCCTCGACCGTCAACTGAGGCACTAGGCAGCGATCTTCCGGCATGTAGCCAATCCCAAGTGCCGCGCGTGCATGGCGCGGACGGGACGAGAGGTCGCTGTCCTCGAATCGCACGATGCCTCTGACCGGCGTGAGGTGCCCCATGATTGAACGCATCAGTGTCGTCTTACCGGCGCCGTTACGGCCCACCAGACTGACCATGGCGCCTTTCGCGACGTGCATTGTAAAGCCGCGCAATGCCGGCATCGACTGGATCTCGACGACAAGATTGTCGATTGCAAGCAACGGCGCCGCGTCGTTCATCGCACGCCCCCGGTGACATAGCGGCGGACTTCCTGATTATTCAGCACGTCGGCGGGCACTCCGTCGGCTAGAATCCGGCCCTGATAGAACGCCACCACGCGATCGGCGTAGCGGCTGACGATTTCCATGTCGTGCTCGACAAATACGAGGGTCGCTGCGTCGGGCGCGACGGCGTGGATGACGCGGTCCATGGTCGTGAATTTTTCTTCCGCCGATACGCCGGAGGTCGGCTCATCCAGCAGCAGCAATTTTGGACGACGCACCAATGCCATGGCGATGTCGATCAGTTTGCGCACGCCGCCCGCAAGCTCCGAGATCGGGCGATCGGCCAGATCGGCAAGGCCAAAGCGTTCCAGTAACTCGACGGCCTTGTCTCGGCGATCTTGGGCCTCCGCCGGCGCTCGGAGTGACATCCGTGTGCCGATGCCGGAAATCGCCACGATGAGATTTTCGGCAGCGGTAAGCTCGACAAATAGTTGCGGAATCTGGAAGGAACGGGAGATACCAAGCCGGGCGACGCTTCGCGGCGAACGTCTGCCGATGTCCATTCCGTCGAGCAGGATCGTTCCGCTGTCGGGTTCGAGATAGCCTGTGACCATGTTGACAAAGGTAGTCTTGCCTGCGCCGTTGGCGCCGATCAGGCTGATTTTCTGACCGGCCGGAACATCGAGACTAAGCGCATCGGCTGCAACCACCGCACCAAAGCGCTTCTCGAGCCTGCTTACCGAAAGAACCGGGTTCACGGTGCGGCTCCTCGTTCGGCGGTGAGGGAAGCCGTCGCCGGGGTGCGCCGCTTGCGGCGGCCACTGATCCAGAGCGAACCGATGCCACGCGGCAGAAACAGAATTACGCCCAGGAGGAAGACGCCGAGCACGAGCTGCCAGGTATTGGGCAAATAGAGGTTCGAGAACGAACGGACCAGCTCCAGTGCCATCGAGGCGACGAAGACGGCGGCCACACTTTGGTTGCCGGCAAGCACCGCCACGAAGACGAATTCGCCCGATGTGGTCCAGTATGCGAATTGCGGATCGATATGCCGCTGCGCCATCAGGGCAAAGGCGCCGCTGGCGCCGGCGAAGATCGCTGCGATCAGGAAGTTGATCGATATGATGCGGTTGGCCGAGAGGCCGAGATATTCGACTCGCAGATTGTTTTCCCGCACCGCAAGGCTGGCAAGACCGAATTCAGATCGGAACAGGATCGTCGCGGCAATGCCGGCAAATCCGGTCACGATGACCGAGACGGCGTATAGCATGAAGTCGGCCTCGCGCGGATCGGTGAAGCTCATGCCAAACAGGCTTGGCCGCCCGACATTGAACCCGTCGGAGCCGCCAAGCGCGGTCGATTTCACCAGCGCGCCGTAAAACACCATCGATAGCGCCAATGTCAGCATGCCAAAGAAAATGCCGCTGTAGCGCGCGATCAACGGCCCGATAACCAGGCCGAGCAGGCCGCCGCAAGCCGCGCCGACGATCACCTGTGTCACCGCGTCGGTGAGGCCCCAGGCATTGGCGATCAGCGCCACACCATAGCCGCCAGCTGCAAAGAACAGGCCCTGACCGAACGACACATTGCCGGTGCGCGCTAGCACGACGATGCCGAGGGCTATCAGCGCATTGGAGGCGGCAATCGTTGCCAGTGACAAGGTCCAGGTCGGCAGCGCGCGACCGGCCAGCGTCACCGCAGCGACAAGACCGATCATGACCAGGGGATGCAGGCCTTTCCTCATCAAATCCGCCTTGCCGTCTCGCGCTTGAACAGGCCCTCAGGGCGAAACAGCAGCACTGCCGCCATGATCAAATAGATCATGAACAGTTCGGCTTGCGGCATAAGATGCACCGAAGCAGCGCGCGCCAACCCAACCAGAATCGCGCCGACTGCCGCCCCCTCGACGCTGCCCAGCCCTCCGATCACGACGATTGCGAAGCTCAGGATGATGACGTCCGAACTGAGGCCAGGCTGCATCGATATTTTCGGCGCGGTCAGGGCGCCGGCGAGAGCGGCGAGTAGGACCCCGAACGCAAAGGCGATGGCATAGACGCGGTTGACGCGGACCCCCATGCTCACGCTCATTTCCTCGTTATGGATAACGGCAAGCACGATTTTTCCGATCACGGTGCGATTGAGGCCGAACCAGATCGCAAAGCCGACTGCGGCTGAAATCGGTATCAGCACCAGATCGTAGCCGACGTAATAGAGCCCGGCGAATTCGAGATTGCCGAACAGCTCATATGGCTGCGTCGCATAGATCGGATTGACGCCCCAGATCAGCTTGGTGACGTCTTCAAGGATCAGAAACACGGCATAGGTCACGAGCAGCAGCACCACTTCGTCGCGGCCGTAAAACATTTTCAGGAGGCCGCGTTCCAGCAGAAGTCCGACGGCGGACGCGATGAGCGCCACCGAGAGCAGCATGGCGACGAAACCAACGCTTGGGGGGAGGCCGCGCGCGGCCACCATGGTTACTGCGGTTGCCGCGATATAGGCACCAAGGGCGTAGAAGCTGCCATGGGCGATGTTGAGGATCTTCAATACGCCGAAAACCAGCGTCAGGCCGAGGGCGACGATGAACAGCCACGAGGCCTGAATCAGGCCATCGAGAATGATCGTCAGAAAGAAATTCATGGCGGTGGAGTCACGCGGGTCGTCGGTGGACGGAAAACGGCGGCGCGCAGCACGCGCCGCCGTGATTACTCATTGGAGACCAGTACGCCTAATTGCACTTGGCGCCCTGCATGCCGCCTTTGATCCAGTCGATCGACTTCACCCCTGGGGGCGGGTTGACGCATTCGGCGGCGAAGTACTGGATGTCGACCAGATCGACCCGCTTCAGATCCGGATTGTATTTGGTGCGGCTGATGGCGATCGGCTGGATCGCCTGATGGCCGTCGGCGAGCTTCATCTGAATGAGTCCGCCGGGCGACGGCCACTCCAGGCCGGTCATTGCCGCGACCATTTCGTCGGTCGAAGGCTTCTTTCCGCCGTTCTTGCTCATGGCCTTCTCGACTGCGGCCTTCAATCCAAGAATAGATTGCGTAATGCGATAGGCCGCCTGGACTGGATATACGCCGTTGGCGGTCTCGTATCCCTTGAACAGCCAATCGTTCAGCGGCGACTTCTGCGACATCAGGCCATAGGCGCCGCGTGCGCCGATGATGGTGCCGTCGGGCATCTTGTCGCCGAGCGGGGGCAGCACGTGGTCGGCGGCGCTGAACACCAACTGGCTACGCTTCGACAACCCGCGGGGAACAGATTGCAGGACGAAGGCTTGCAGATCGCCGCCCCACAGGCTCGAATACACCACATCGGAGCCGGCGCCTACCAGCGCGGAAATTTCGGTACCGTACTGGCCTGCACCGAACTTGGGCAGCAGGTCCGTCTGAACCTTGACGTTGGGGTAGAGCTGCTGGGCGGCGGCGACGAAGTCGGCTCGGCTGTCCTGTCCCCAGGCATAGTCCTGGTTGATCGCCGAAAGCGTGTCCATCTTGATGTTCTTGGCCTTCATGTATCTGACGAGGCCGACGTTATCCATCGTGGCATGGGCAGCGGTACGGAACACGTAGTTGTATTTGGCTTCTTCGAAGATGCGCGGTGTGCCGCAGTCCATCAGCACCAGCATCTTCTTCAGCTCTTCCGCGATCGGCGCTACCGCCAGGCAGTCGCCCGAGCTGATATAACCAAGCACGACGTCGACATTGTCGCGCTGATAGAGATTGCGCAGTTCCTGTACCTGCTTGGTGGCGCCGCCATTCTCGTCAATGATGACAGGCTCGATCTTCATGCCACCGAAACCCACTTTCTCGTAGGGCGACGGCACTGAACCCTTGTTCAGCTGATCGATGACGAATTGCGCGCCGTTGCGGGCAGGAACACCAAAGCTATCCGCCGCCGGCCCCGACAGGAACGTCACGATGCCAAGCTTGAAGATTTCCTGAGCGGACGCGGGTACCGCCAGCCCAATCGACGTCGCAGCGACTGATGCAAACAGGACAGCGCGATTAGTCCGCCGAACACGGTCCATGTTTTCCTCCCCTGATTCGACGGGTGGTCCCGCCCGATTATCCGCGCCGCTTTGCTCGGCATCGGCCATTATTAGGATGAGTTTAGGCATGCTTTCACGGCACGTCCATACGCGCCTTGTCCGAAAGGAAGATCGGGTGAGCGGCGAGATGCCGCTCTGTCGGAGACGTTACGCCGGTTCGGCGGCCCCCGGGCTTACATGTCAAACACTGCGACCGCGCGGATCGGCGAAGCCGTCCCGCCACGCCACTTCATCGGCAGGCCGATGAAGGTGAACTGGCCGCGGCCGAGCAGCGCTTCGAGATTGCACAGGCTCTCGATATGGGTGATGTCGAGGTCGAGGCAGGCCTTATGGACGAGTGCATTCACCTTGCCCTCGGGGCCCGGCCGCATCGAATCGATGCCGAAATGCACGATGCCTTGCTGCGCCAGCCATTCGGTGGCGGCGACGTTCACGCCTGAATTGTCGCTGGAATATTCCTTGCGGGGGAATGTCCGTTCGTGGTGACCGGTGCAGAGCAGGACGGTACCGCCCTTCGGCACCGCCACGCCGGCCTTCGCCACCGAGGCTTCGAGATCGGCGGGTCCAATCTCGGCACGGGGCGCGATGTGACGCAGGTCGATGCAGATGCCCGGCACGATGCATTTCTCCAGCGGGTACTGGTCGATGGATATGCCGCTCTTGCCGAAATGCCGGGGCGCGTCGATATGGGTACCGGCGTGGTCCACCATTGAGATGAACATCGAGGCCAGCCCGTGCACATTGCCGGATTCGGCAAGGGATTCCTCGTGAGTCTTCCAGACGCCGTGCATCACGGGCGGGTGGCCCGGATAACTCGGCGTACGGTGATAAAGTTCTCGGCTGAGGTCGACGATCTTCACGCGGAGTCTCCTCTGCCCACAAATAGCGGCGTCTGATCTAGAATCCGAACGCCCTCGGCAGCGCCAGCGACAGCCAGGGCACGTAGGTCACGATCATCAGCACCGTAAACATCACGTAATAGAATGGCCAGATGCCGCGCATCACCTCGTCGACGGAAACCTTGCCGATGGCGCAGCCGACGAACAGCGTCGTCCCCACCGGCGGTGTCAGCAGGCCGATGCCGAGATTGAGCAGCATAACGATGCCGAAATGCACGGGATCGATGCCGAAGCTCTTCACGACAGGTAGCAGGATCGGCGTGCAGATCAGCAACAGGGGCGCGAGATCGAGCGCGGTTCCAAGAACCAACAGCATGATATTCAACCACATCAGCAGCACGTATTTGTTGCTCGATATGGCAACGAAGAACTCAGTCATCTTTGCCGGCAGCTGCATCAGGGCGGCGATATAGCCGAAGCACGACGCGGTCGCGACCAGCGTCAGCACCATGGCGACCGTCTGCAGCGTCTTGTAGACCAATAGCGGCAGCTCGGACCATTTGTAGTCCCGATAGATGAACATCGTGACGAAGAACGCCCAGACGCAGGCGACCGCGCCGGCCTCGATCGGCGTGAAGACGCCGGTGAGGATGCCGCCGAGAACGATGACCAGCGTCACGATCCCCCATACGGCGTCGCCGAGCATCTTGACTGCCTGTCGGATCGGGACCGGCTCCCCCTTGGGATGCTTGTCGCGATAGGCATAGAACAGGCAAAGCACCATCAGCGAAAAGCCGAGCAGCAGGCCAGGGAGCACGCCAGCCAGGAACAGGCTGGTAATCGACACCACGCCGCCGGTCGCCAGCGAATAGATCACCGAATTATGGCTCGGCGGGACGATGATCGCCTGCAGCGAGGCGCTGATGGTCACGTTGGTTGCGAACACCCGCGGATAGCCTTTGGCGGCCATCTGCGGGATCATCACCGAGCCGATCGCGGAGGTGTCGGCGACCGACGATCCGGAAATGCCGCTCATGATCGTGGTCGCGAGGATATTGACCTGCGAAAGGCCGCCCCGGATGCGTGTGAAGCCGACGACCACGGCTGCAAAGTCGACCAGCCGCCTGGCCATGCCACCCTCGGCCATGATGGCGCCGGCCAGCACGAAGAACGGGATGGTCAGCATCGAGACCTTGCCCACACCGCTGGCAAATTGCTGCATGACGGCGCCGACGGGCAGGTCGATCCAGAGCGCGCCGACGAGTGAGGACAGCGCCAGCGCATAGGCGATCGGCATGCCGATCGCGAAGAACAAGCACATGCTGAGAAGCAGAACCGCGATATCCATGGCAATTACTCGACCGGTACGTGAGCGTCGGCGCCATCGCGCGGCGGCGGGCCGATGGTCAGGCGCTCGATGACGAACAGCAGCATCATGGCGCCGCTGACGACGATCGGAAGATAGGTGACGCCGACCGAAAGCCACGGAAATTCGTCCACCGAATTATCCCAGGTGGTCCGAACGAGCCGCAGTCCCCAAACGACCATGAAGATCGCAATCACGCCCATCAATATTTCGCTGAGGAACAGCGAGGCGCGTCGGAGCAGCGGCGGCAGCAGATCGGTGCCGACAGTCATGTTCATGTGAATGCGCTGGCGATAGCAGTTGGCCGAGCCGATGAAGGTGATGCCGACAGTCAACAGCACGGCCATTGGCTCGGGCCATGACGAGGCACTGTTGAGCACATATCGGGTGTAGACGGCCCAGGGAATGACCGCCGAGACCAGCACGAGCGCCACACACGCGACCGCGGCGCCGGTCCAGTAAACCGCATCGTTCACGCGCCGGAATATTCCGGCTCCAGAATCAGACATCTCGACCTCGGAAAATGATGATGTCCTTGGGTTTTGTGAGAGATTGGAGAAGCGTGACCTGAGCGGACAGCGTCCGGCCACGCTTCCATCGCGAGCAGTGCTCTATTGGACCGCTTCGATACGCTTGACCATGGCCGCATACTTCGCGCCGTATTTGTCCCAGACCGGCTTGACGGCATCCTGGAACGGCTTCTTGTCGATATCGGTGATGATTTCGGTGCCGGAAGCCTTCATTTTTTCGATCGCGGCGTTCTCCGCTTCATACCAGAGCACACGCTGCTCTTGCTGGGCTTCTCTGGCAAATTTCTTGATCAGCGCCTGATCTTCCGGCGACAGCTTTTGCCAGGAGATCCGCGAGAACACCAACAGTTCCGGAATGATCAGATGCTCGGTCATCGTGAAATACTTCGCCACCTGGTTATGGTTCTGCGCTATAAACGACGGTGGATTGTTCTCGGCGCCATCGACCACGCCTGTCTGCATCGAGCTGAACACCTGGTCGAAGCCGAGCGCGACGCCGTTGCCGCCCAGTGCGTTCATGGTGTCGACGAACAGCGGATTGCCCATCATGCGGACCTTGAGGCCCTTGAGGTCGGCAATGGTCCGGATCGGCCGCTTGTTGTTGTAGACATTGCGCGAGCCGGCGTTCATCCAGCACAGCGCGATCAGGCCGGTCTTTTCGTTCGCGGAAATCTTCGCCAGCAACTCGTCGCCGATTTCGCCGTCGATGACCTTCTCCATGTGCTTGGAGTTGCGGAAGACGAACGGCATGTTGAAGACATTGACGTCGTCCACGACGGGGCCGACGGCGCCGACTGAAATACGGGCGAACTGCAGCGCGCCGAGCTGAGCCTGCTCGATCATCTCCTTTTCGCCGCCGAGCTGCATCGACGGGAACATCTGGATCGTTAGCCGGCCATTGGTGGCGGCCTCCAGCTTCTTGCCCATCCGGACGACGGCTTCGACCGTCGGATAGCCGAGCGGATGAACGTCGGAAGCCTTCAGCACCATTTTGGTTTGCGCAAAGGCGGATGACAGCGGCGCCGTGGTCGCCATTGTAGCCCCGAGGCCTGCGCTCAACTTGATGAAGTCGCGGCGTTTCATGTTGTTCCTCCTGATGTTGTTTATCGTTTTATGGACTTTTCAACTTTAGGGTCGCTCGTCGAAGTACTCCGGATTGATATGCTGGGTAGCCGAGATGTTCTCGAGCAGGCTTTCGAGGTGGACTTCCATCGCCCGCCTTGCGCCCTCCGCGTCATGCGCTTCGATGGCGGTCAGGACGGCCTCGTGTTCGATGATGACCTTCGCGATCCGCCCGCGCTGGGGGAGGGTCAGCCGGCGATAGCGATCGACGTGAACCTTCACCTGCTGGATATACTTCCAGATTCCGGGATAACCGGCGACCTCGGCAACTGTAGCATGAAACGTCTCATCGGCTTGATGGAACGTGTCGCTGTCTCCGGCCGCGCTGGCCTCGCGCTGGCGTTCCAGGATCGATTGCAGCGCCAAAATCTGGCTCGGTGTCGCGCGTTCCGCGGCCATCCGCGCGGTGGTTTCCTCCAGCGCCTTGCGGATGATGATGGCCTCGGGGAGCGCTGCTACCGGAATGCGCGAAACGAAGATGCCGGACTGCGGATAGATCTCCAGCAGGCCTTCATCCGATAATTTGAGGATTGCTTCGCGGACGGGGGTGCGGCTCACCCCGTAGGAGAGGGCGATCTGCGCTTCGGAAATCGCTTCGCCGGGGCGGCGCTGCAGCGACACCAATTCGCCGCGAAGGTCGGAATAGATTTTCGATGCTGCCGTCGCCGCGCGCGGTCTGCCGCTGCGGCGCTTGCCGGCGGCAATTCGGCGGACCGTTGGATCCGTCTTTTTCGATGCACGGGCGGGCATGCTTGCTCCCTCAATTGATATATTAGTATATGAATTCGCGGTGGCAACCAGAAATCGTGCGCGCGCGGATTTTGATTCCGCCATTCGGAGGTTCGATCCCTCCCGCCCCAGCCAGCGCATCCGCTGCCCCTGAAATTGCTGACGAAACCGGCATGGCTGGGGAGCTGCTGCACAGCTCTGCGACACATCGCTGCTGCACAGGTGTCGCATCCAATGGTCACCCACATTTTTCGTCGAAATGCTGTGTACTACTGGCGCCGCCGTCCACCGCGGTCGCTTGCCAATCTCTTTCCTCGTCCGCATCTTTTTCTGAGCCTCAAGACGACGAGCCGCGTGGTGGCGCGCCGTCTGGCTGCTCAACTCGACCTGATCCTGGAAGATGCCGCGATGCTCGCCGACAGCGCCAGTCTTGACCTGTCTCCGTCTCAAATTGAGACAATGCTGCGCGCCGTGGTGGCCAGCCATCTCACGAAGCTCGAGCGAGTCTCGCTGGCCGCCAAGGGCGATCCGGATTTCGACGCCGATCAGGCGCGCCTCGACGACAAGTAGCCTCACGGATCTACTCGAATCGGGCCAACTGCACCTAGACCGTCGACTCATCGCACAAGCACATGAAGCGCCCGTCGGAGCGACTGGATCATGATCGGCAACGAGCTGTTACCTACAAAAGCGAGGCGTCGAGTTCTTGATGCAAGGAGGGATCGGCATCGGCATCAAAGTCGTCAAGATTGTTGAGGACGAAGAAAGCGAGGATGAGAATGCGCAAGCAAAGCGGAAGAATAGCAAAGCGAGCGTAAAGCGGGTTTCGAACTCAACAAAGAAATAGCGGAGTGAATTTCGTGATGACGGGATCTAGAGCGCGCGCCATGGGCGGCGATCTTCGGTATGTCGAGGACCATCCAGTTGCCGTCTCCATGGCGGCTGGTCGATCAATTCATGAAGTCTCGCCACGAGCGGCCGAGCCGAACCGTCAAGACCGAACCGGCTGCCCGATTCCCAGCAGGTTTCCTTCACTGTCGCGGAACCACGCGCCCCGCTCACCGGTACCCTTGCTGGGGTAATTCCCCCCAATCTCCGCAATTCCATCGACGGTCCTCAGGCCGGGCAGGTCATACTCCTCAAACGCAACTCCCCGCGCTCGAAGCTCGCGCATCGTCGCCTCGATGTCGTCGACTTCCCAGCCCATTTGCGTGTGCGTGCCGGATTGCACTCCGGTCGAGATGAAGATCGCAAACTCGCCGGCCGCGCAGACGTAGCGGAGCCCGCCCTCGCGCTGTTCGACCGGCTCAAGCCCGAGTTTCTCCGAGTAAAATGCCCGCGCGCGATCTAGGTCTTTGGCTGGAAGCCGAGTTGCCACCTTCGCGTCCTTTAGCATACCCTCTCTCCTTTCGTCGTCTTCATGCGCCGGTCCGGCCGCTCTGATATGGACCATTGCATGCAATCCAACCGGTGAATCGGCAGCGACCTGCGGTCTTGCACGATGCCTCATGGCGGGTTCTGTACATCCAGCGCCGCACACGCGCACGGTAGCGGCGATAGACGTGGCCGAACTTGCGATCGAGATAGGCTTCCTTGCGGGCGACTACACCGTAGCGAATGACGAGGGCGAAGGGCACCAACGTCAGCAACAGCCAGAGGCTGTTGAAGGCAATGGCCAAGCCGATCAGACCCAGGAACATGCCGAGGTAGATGGGGTTGCGCGTAAAGCGGTACGGTCCAGTCTCGACGACGGTTGTAGTCCGCAGACTGGTAGGGACGTTCGAACCGGCCTTGGTGATCGTAACGATGGCCCAAGCGAAAAGTGCCAGCGCGAGGACAAACACCATCGCACCGAGCCAGCCTGCAAGCAGTTCGGCGGGCAGGAACGGCAAGGCACGAGCCAGTTGAGCGCAAGCCCGGCAACGACCGCAAGCCCCCATGCGAAGGGCGGCCGAATAATGACTTGAGCAGTATCCGCCGTGCCATCCATGACAGGACTGTGAGTCCAAGGTCCATGTCTACTTCACCTCGCAGAGTACCAAACACCCCAGCCGTCGTCATCGCCGAAAGGATTGTTCCCGACCCTCGCTGCGCTCGGGGCGTCCCCCGCCGCAAGTCCCATACGGCAGGGGAGGGTGGCGGGGCCGAAAGCCGCTAGGTGCGAGCGAGTGCTGCGCGGATGTGAATCTCAACAATCAGCTAAAGCGCGATCGCGATTCGATCCGGACCAAATGACGCGCGAATGTCCGCGGTAGAGTATCTCAGACTCAATTCTGGCGTCGCCCAATGTCGCAGGAGCGCCGGCAGCGGACGCAGCTTCACACGCTTCGAAGCCGATCTGCTCACTCGTTAGTCAATGGGACGGCGCCGCATCGATTCAAATCAAGATCATCTTGCAAGTCTTCGTGATCTTCATGACAGCGCCAAGACTTTGGCGTAGGTTGCCGCAACTGTCACGTGACGGGCAACTATGCCGGCGCGGTCAAGGACCGTTACGCCCCGAGGGGCTCCGGAGGTCGCATGCAGCTCATCGTCAACGGCAAGACGCATCAGGTTGACGTCGAAGACGAGATGCCACTGCTATGGGTCTTGCGCGACGTACTCGGAATCACGGGACCCAAATATGGCTGCGGAGTTGCGATGTGCGGCGCCTGCACGGTGCATGTTGGCGGCGAGGCGGTGCGATCCTGCTCGCTGCCGGCCACGGACATTAAAGGCGACATCACCACGATCGAGGGATTGGGCACGCCGGAGGCGATGCATGTCGTGCAGAAGGCCTGGCTAAAGCACCAGGTCGCGCAATGCGGCTATTGCCAGTCCGGCCAGATCATGACGGCCGCCGCGCTGTTGAGAGTCAACCCCAACCCGAGCGACGACGACATCGACCAGGCGATGTCGGGCAATCTGTGCCGCTGCGGCACTTATCCGCGGATCCGCGCCGCGATCAAGACCGCGGCGCGCGAGCTCAAGGGACGCGCGACATGAGCAGGCTCGGCACGATCGCGCGACGTACATTCCTGATCGGCTCCGCGGCGATCGCAGGCGGCGTCGCGTTCGGTGTTTATGCGTACAAACGCGAGCCGGAGAATCCGCTGTTGGGGCAGCTCGGCGATGGGCAGGTCGCGCTCACGCCCTACGTGCGCATAGATCAGACCGGGGTGACCATCATCACGCCGCGCGCCGATGTCGGGCAGGGCGTCGCGTCGGTGCTCGCGGCGCTGGTTGCGGAAGAGCTTGATGTCGCGTGGAACGACATCAGAACTGATTTTGGACCGCCGAGTGCCGCTTACTACAACGGCGCGGTGACGGCGGAAGGCCTGCCATTTGCCGCGACCAACGACGGTCTGATTGCTCGCCAGGCGCGTGTCGTGGGCGATGCCATGAGCAAGTTCTTGAGCCTGCAGATCACCGGCGGATCGTCGACCGTCCCCGACGCCTATGAGAAGATGCGCCTTGCTGGCGCGGTCGCGAGGGACGTCTTGCTGCAGGCCGCCGCAAAGCGGACCGGCATCGCCAAGGAGGAACTGAAGACCAGCGACGGCAGCGTGATCACGCCACGCGGCGAAGCGCTCAGCTACGCATCCCTGGCCGCGGACGCCGCCCGGATTGATCCGCCGAAAGATGTCCGGCTCAAGCCCGAGGCGGAGTGGCGCTATCTCGGCAAGTCAATGCAGCGCGTCGACATCATTGCGAAATCAACGGGGACGGCCACATTTGGCATCGACATCAAAATGCCCGGCATGGTCTACGCCACGGTGCGCACCAATCCGAGAATCGGTGGCGGCATCAAGGGTTTTGATGCCAGTGCAGCCGAGAAGTCGAGAGGCATCATCGCGATCGTGCCGATCACCGGTGGCGTCGGCGTGATCGCCGACAACACCTGGCGCGCCTTCAAGGCGGCAAGTCTGATCAAGTGCGATTGGGGACCATCGCCCTATCCATCATCCAGCGCGGCCATGTTCCAGACGGTCGCTGCGTCCTTCACGGCGGAACGCAAGGACAGCCGGCTCAAGGATGACGGCGATGTGGAGGCGGCGCTGCAGGTTGCTGGCGTGCTCGAGGCCGAGTATAAAGTGCCATATCTTGCACACGCGCCGCTCGAGCCGATGAATGCCGTGGTCCAGTTGAAGGACGGCCGGCTCGACATCTGGACGGGGACGCAGATTCCGCTGTTCGTGGTTGCAATGGCGGCTGAGGTCACGGGGCTCCGCACCGAGAACATCCACCTGCATTCCCTGTTTTCGGGCGGCAGTTTTGGCCGGCGCCTCGAACACGATTATGTCCGCCAGGCGGTCGAATTGGCGAAGGCGCATCCCGGACGCCCGATCAAGATGACCTGGACGCGCGAGGAGGACATGAGTCACGACGTCCCGCGTCCGCTCGGCATGGCGCGCATGCGCGGCGCGGTCAAGAATGGCAAGGTCGAGGCCTATGATCTTAAGCTCGCTTGCCCTTCGGTGACTGCCTCGTGGTTTGGCCGGCTGGGCATCCCGACCTTCGGACCCGACACCGCCATCGTCGCGGGTGCCTGGGATCAGCCGTTCCGGATTCCGCACTATCGCGTCACCGGCTATCGCGTCCCGGAAATGGTGCCGGTCAGCTCATGGCGCTCGGTCGGCGCGTCCGGCAACGGCTTTCTGCACGCCTGCTTCCTTGACGAGCTGATCCGCGCGGCGGGCGCCGATCCACTGAAGGAACTGATCCGGCTCTGCTGGCACGAGCCGTCACGCAAAGTGCTGGATGCAGTGGGTGAGATGTCAAAGTGGGGCAGCGATCCCGGCAAGGACCGCGGGCGCGGCATCGCGTTCACGCTGTCGTTCGGCGTGCCCGTCGCGGAAGTCGTGGAGGTCACCAACACGCCGCGCGGTATCAAGATCGACAGGGTGTTCGTCGTGGCCGACGTCGGCAAAGTGCTCGACCCCGAGAATTTCGAGAATCAGGTCCAGGGTGGCGTCATCTGGGGACTCGGCCACGCCATCAATTGCGAATTGACCTATAAGGACGGCATGCCCGAGCAGACGAACTTCCATGCCTACGAAGGCTTGCGTCTCTACCAGACGCCGGTGATCGAGGTACGCGCGACCGACAACGGCAGCGCCATTCGGGGCATTGGCGAGCCTCCGGTTCCGCCCGCCGCGCCCGCGCTCGCCAACGCCATCTTCGCCGCCACCGGCAAACGCATCCGCGAATTGCCGCTGAACAAGCACATCGATTTTGTGTAGATTCCATGCCGTAGGGCGGACTGCGAGCTAGTCATCTGGAATGCAAGTTCGTCACATAAATGAGCGCTGGGACGTCCGGAGGAGAGCGCTTGTGGCGAGTGCAGGTGTGAGAGGCTGGCCGATCGCGCTGTTAGTGCTGAGTGCGCAGGAGCGAGCGTACTTGGAGAGGCATCTGAGCGGTGCCGGGCGATCCTACGGTGTGCGGACGGCTAACCAAGAACTCACCAGAAAGCAGATCCAGCGAGGTGTCCACACCTCCGTCAGGCAGCTTGAGGCCGACATCCGTACCTTCATCGACCTGCACAACAAAAACCCGAAGCCCTTCAAATGGACCAAGTCCGCCGACCAGATTTTGGCTTCCGTCGAACGCTTCTGCCACAAAGCTCAACAGACTTTATGTGGCGAAATTCACGTGCCTAGGGTGTGGACTCACAAATCCTGCTTCGCGCCGCTTAACCTATGTCAAAGCCCCAC
Organism: Bradyrhizobium sp. WYCCWR15520; assembly: GCF_056174665.1. NCBI lineage: Bacteria > Pseudomonadati > Pseudomonadota > Alphaproteobacteria > Hyphomicrobiales > Nitrobacteraceae > Bradyrhizobium > Bradyrhizobium sp. WYCCWR15520. Next base: position 117,624 of record NZ_JBWBWM010000002.1, on the reverse strand, counting down.
CGATTGGCCCATGTACTCAAGCGAAGCGGCCAGGTTGATTCCGCATGTCCCCAAGAGCGGCACGATAAACGGACATCGCCGGAGGTCCGAGTCTGGCCATGAGCCGACCTTCGGACGTAATTGATTGTTGCCAGTGGTATTTTTCAGAGATCAATCTATCGATTGTTTGGCCGGAGAAGAACCCGTGAAGCGCACGTGGACGATCATTGGCGTAGCTGACGTGTCGCAGAGCTTCAGGTGGTACCAGTCGCTACTTGGCCTGCCTGAGACGGCTCCTGCTCACGACTACTTCGGGCAAATCGTCGACTCGGACGGAACAGTCTTGCTCTGTCTCCACGAGTGGGGAGCCCACGAGCATCCCTCGTTGACAAGTCCCCACGACGCTAAGCCTGGCAACGGCCTCCTCTTGTTCTTCCGGGTCGACAACTTTGATCAAGCTTTGCCAAGGGCGCGCGCGCTCGTCAGCCGACTGGAAGAAGAGCCACATGTAAATCACAACACTGGAACTGCGGAGTTTTCGCTCCGAGATCCTGACGGATACTACGTCACCATCAGTGCGCTTGATCCGGCGTAACCCCTCCATCGAGCCGACAAGTTCCGGCAAGCTGCGTCGCTGGAAAATGCCGCTCACGTGGAACGTTCCCGCATGTCCGTGTTGGGTCCAGGCTGTGTAAAAACACGGGTGCTAGGGGTTGGTGCGGCGCCAACGCCCAATATGCTCATTGCCCTTTTCATGTTGTAGGCGAGGACGTGCAACGCCATTTCGGTACCGACGTGCTTAAGTGTCTTCGTCTGGAAGTGCGTCGATCCCATCCAGGACTTTATCGTACCGAAGGGATGCTCGACCGTCTGGCGACGCAGACGCATCTTGTCCGGGTTGCGATCAAGCCGCGCTTGGACGGCCTCAAGGACGGCTTCGTGCTACCAGCGTGATAGGCCGGCAAGAAGCCGGCCAAGGAAGCGGGTGCGAAAAAACCTGCCGCCAAACCCCAGCGCAAGTCGACATAAGAGGGATTGCGCGCAGCAACGACTCGGTCCGCGCGGTCAGCCGAGAGGTCGGGTTTGTCTGAAATGGAAGCCGCTAGGAGTGAACCTGCGGGCCACAGCGCGCGTCTTGTCCTCGCATGTCTCCAGCGCGATCTTCTGGGCGAGCATGACGTCTCCGATCGGCAGCGCGCCGATCGGCATGAAACACAACCCCTCCTGCAGGCGACCTCTTTCGTCGATCTCGCACACGTTCACCGAGGCCCCGGCGTGGATCCTGTACCGCTTTCCGCTGTCGCTTCCGACGACCTCAAAGTAGCCCCTTTTGCCGAACTGCTCCCGCTGGCTCGGCGACAGCCATTTTTGCAATAGCCGCAGTGATCGGCCCTCCGGCGTGCCCTCGGCGCCGTGCCTGATGAAAAGGGCTCGCGTCGCTCTCTTGCGGGAGAGACCACCTGGCGGCAACGGTCGAAAGCCGAACATGAAGGCCGACTACCCGCCGACCAGCCTGGGGAAGAAGACGGTCTCTTCCGCGTTTGGGTCGAACGATCGGATCTGGGAGACCTGACCTGGACCGGTCCGGACCGCGGCGGTGAAGCCGACCTTCGTCAACTCGTAGAACCGCTGCTCGGCCTTCGCCAGTTCTTTTGCGTCGTGGGAGTTGAAGGGATGACGGCTGTCGCCGGTGCGGTCCATCACGATCTGGATTGCCATGATTGCCTCCTCGGATTGCTATGATAGCCAAGGACCTCGATCCAGTATCGGGCCGAAGTCGTGTTCTTTCAAGACAAGAACATTCCATCGAAACATGTTGGTCGTCGGCTGATCGCGGCGGGTGCACTCAGAGCCGCCGCCGACAGGTCCTCCGCCCGCAGGTTTATGGTGCCCATTCCACGCACTCCTTTTCCCACGCGGTCGAGATGTTTCTAAGTGCGCGGCGGGCGCTGGAGTTTTCACACGACCAAGACCCGAAGCGGACATCAAACGTCATTCAATCACCTCAGGGCGCGCAACAGGAACGCCTTGGGCATCGACCTCTCTTTCCTCCTCCCTATTCCGTCTTCGGGGGGCATGTTAATTGCGCGGAATGGGCTGAAGCATGCTTACGCGGTTGCCCTCCGTGTCAAAGAATGAGACGTACTGGCCCACGCCCGGAATCTCCAACGGCTCACCCAGTACCGTGCCACCGGCATCAGTCACTTGCCTCATCGCGGCCTGAATGTCATCGACCGCGATGACGAGCGAAGGATATTGCGCCGGCCAGTCGGGCTTTTTCGGGAAGAAGCCACCATTGATCGCGCCTGGCTTCTTAGGCCCGCTCTCGTCCGTTTCGGTTGTGGTGGCAAGGACATAGTTTCCCATCTCCTCCCCAAACATCTGTGTCTGCCAGCCAAATACGTTTTGATAGAACTTCGCCATGCGCTCGCGGTCGTCGTAGGGCATTTCGAAGTGAACGACAGAGTTCATTTTGCTCATGATGGTCCTCCTTGCGATTGTTCGAGACGTTCGAGGCGACGCCGCCGCGGGCGCTTCACGGCCCGGCCAGTTCCCCCTTCCAGAACACGCGCCAGCGCTCGACCGCATGGCGCGAATCGAGCCCTTTCAATTCGCGAGTTCGCGCTGTGACTGGCTCCCGATGCAGGATCTCCCAAAGAGCCGTCGCACGCGCTCTCGCGAGGCCCTACATCATTGCGAACGCAGCGAGGCAATCCAGAGAGCTGCGATAGAAGGCTGGATTGTTTCGTCCGCCGCGCTCCCCGCAATGCTAATCAGTTCGCCCCGCCTGTCCCTTTCGCACGCGAAGCGAGGCTCGCGAGGATAAAGTCGATCATCTGGTTGATCGACGGCCCCGGCTTGGTGGCGCACTGCGCGATCATCTGCGGATGGAAGAAGCGCATCATCGCGGTGCAGGTGCATCCCGCCGCGAGCGGCACGTCCGGAGCCTCGAATTCACCCGACGCGACGCCCTGGGCGATAATGCCGACGATGCTCTCGGTGATGATTTGCATGTGCGCCACGCATACGTCCCAGCTCTCCTCCATCGCGATCGCCACCATCTCGTGCAGCTTGGAATCACCGACATAGCGTTCCGAGTTCATGCGATGAACGGTGGTCAACAGCTCGCGCAGCCGATCGGCCGCTGAGCCCGGCCTGATCACGATAGCGTGGGCGGCGTCTTCGACTTCGCCCATCAGGCCGCGCGCGACGCCCTCGTTAATCGCCTTCTTCGAATCGAAGAAGCGATAGACGTTGGCCGGGCTCATACGCAGCTCTTTGGCGATGTCGGCGACGGTGGTTTTCTGATAGCCGATTTCGCGAAACAAACGCTCCGCCACCACGAGAATCCGCTCCCGGGTGTCGCTTTCGATATGTTCCGAAACCAGCGTCATGTGTCAGGACTCAGATTTGTCTTCAATGTTCAATTATTCAGCCGCTTCAGCAAGCGGAATTGCCGGGCGTGCATTCCCGTCATGCAGCCTTGCGGAAGCAGCCTCTTCACCCGTGCCGCTTTCCTCCAGGCTCTTGCGGAACCACAGGGCATAAAGGCCCGGCAGGTACAGCAGGGTCAGGAAGGTTGCAACGAACAAGCCGCCCATGATGGTGATCGCCATCGGGCCCCAGAACGCCGAACGCGACAGTGGGATCATCGCCAGGATCGCGGCCAGCGCCGTCAGCACCACCGGGCGGGCGCGCCGGACGGTGGCCTCGACGATGGCTTCCTTGCGGGTCAGGCCGTGGGAGACGTCGGTTTCGATCTGGTCGACGAGGATTACCGCGTTGCGCATGATCATCCCGGCCAGCGCGATCAGTCCGAGCAGCGCCACGAAGCCGAAGGGCTGGTTGGCGACGTTCAACCCGAGCGAGGCGCCGACGATGCCGAGCGGAGCGGTGAGGAAGACCAGGAACAGGCGCGAGAAGCTCTGCAGCTGGATCATCAGCAGCGTCAACATCACCATGACCATCATCGGGAAGAGGATGAAGATCGAGGCGTTACCTTTGGCCGATTCCTCGAACGCGCCGCCCGGCTCGATCCGGTAGGCCGGCTCGAGATGGTTACGGATCTCCTGCAGCTTGGGCGAGATCTGGTTGGTGACGTCGGGCGCCTGCACGCCGTCGACCACGTCGGAGCGCGCGGTGATCGCCATGTCGCGGTTACGCCGCCACAGAATTGGCTCCTCATGCGCATATTCGATTTTTGCGATTTGCTGCAGCGGCACAGCCACTCCGTTCCTCGACGTAATCGTCAGATCGCCAACGCGGCCGAGGTCGAGCCGCTCGGACGGCACGGCGCGGGCGACCACGCCGACCTTCTCGATGCCGTCGCGGATAGTCGTCACCGGCGCGCCGGAGATCAGCATGGCGAGCGCCTGCGAGACGTCCTGCGGGGTGAGGCCGAGCGCGCGGGCACGGTCCTGGTCGACGACGAGCTTCAGATAGGGCGACTGCTCATTCCAGTCGAGCTGCACGTCCTTGAGGTTCGGGTTCTGCCGCATGATGTCGCGCACCTGGTAGGCGATGTCGCGCACCTTGCCTGCGTCGGGGCCGATCACGCGGAACTGGACGGGGAAGCCGACCGGCGGACCGAAATTGAAGCGATCGACGCGCACGCGTGCCTCGTTGATCGCGCCATTGGCGACCGCGTGCTCAATCTTGGCCTTGACGCGCTCGCGCGCCTCGACGTCCTTGGAGAGGATCACGATCTCGGCAAAGGCCTCGTTCGGCAGTTGCGGGTTGAGGCCGAGCCAGAAGCGCGGCGAGCCCTGGCCGACATAGGCGGTGTAGGTCGAAATGTCCCTATCGCCTTCCAACAGCTTCTCCGCGTCCTTCACCGCCTTCTCGGTGACGTTGAAGGCGGTGCCTTCCGGCAAGCGAAGCTGCAGGAACAGTTCGGGACGCTCGGAGAGCGGGAAAAACTGCTGCTGGACGTTGCCGAAACCGACGATGGAAGCGAAGAACACGCCAACGGTCGCCACCACCACCTTGATGCGATGGTTGACGCACCACTGCACCACGGCGCGCAGGCCGCGATAGAGACGCGTCTCGTAGATCGCATGCGGATCGTGGGTGTGGTGCACCTTCATGTTCGGCAGCAGCTTGACGCCGATATAGGGCGTGAAGATCACGGCCACGAACCAGGACGCGACCAGCGCGATCGCGACGATCCAGAAGATGCCGCCGGCATATTCGCCGACCGCCGAGTTGGCGAAGCCGATGGGCAGGAACCCGGCTGCCGTGACCAGCGTACCAGTCAGCATCGGAAACGCCGTGGATTCCCAGGCAAAGGACGCGGCACGGATGCGATCCCAGCCCTGCTCCATCTTCACCACCATCATTTCGACCGCGATGATGGCGTCGTCGACGAGCAATCCCAGTGAGATGATCAGCGCGCCCAGCGTGATGCGGTGCAGGTCGAGCGACATCGCGCTCATGACGATGAAGACGATCGCGAGCACGAGCGGCACCGACGTTGCGACCACAATGCCGGTGCGCCAGCCAAGCGCCACGAACGAGACGAACAACACGATCGCCAGTGCCTCGATGAAGGAGTGCATGAACTCGCCGACCGCATGCTCGACCACCTTCGGCTGGTCGGCGATCCGCTCGACATCGATGCCCTGCGGCACCGCCTTCATGAAGTCCGCGGTCGCCTTCTCGACGTCCTTGCCGAGCTCGAGGATGTTGGCGCCTTTGGTGGTAACGATGCCGATGCCGAGCGCGGGCCTGCTTTCCTGGCGAACCGTGAAAGTTGGCGGATCAACGAAGCCATGCGTTACGGTTGCAATATCACCCAAGCGGAACACGCGGCCATTGCTCTCAACCGGGGTTTCGGCAACGGCTTTCACGCCGTCAAGCGCGCCGGTGACGCGCAGCGGCACGCGCTGCGACGACGTTTCGACCGTGCCGGCCGGGGTGACGTTATTCTGCTTGGCAAGCGAGTCGAACAGCGCCTGCGGTGTGACGCCCAGCGTCGCAAGCTTGGCGTGGCTGAACTCGACATAGATACGCTCGTCCTGGGTGCCGTAGAGGTTGACTTTCTTCACCCCGGGCACCCGCAGCAGCCGCTGACGAAAGCCTTCCGCGGCCTTCTTCAGCTCGGCGTAATCGGCGCCGTCGCCGGTCATCATATAAAGGATCGAGTCGACGTCGCTGAATTCGTCATTGACGACAGGGCCAAGGATGCCAGATGGCAGTTGCCCCTGCACATCGTCCAACTTCTTGCGCAGCAGGTAGAACAGGTGCGGCACGTCCTTGGGAGACGTGTAGTCCCTGAACGTGACCTGCATCGCCGTGAACGACGGCTTGGAATAGGTCTGAACCTTCTCGAAGAACGGCAATTCCTGCAGTTTCTTCTCGATGGGATCGGCGACCTGGGTCTGCATTTCCGCTGACGTCGCGCCCGGCCAGATCACGGTGACGTTGACCACTTTCACCGTGAAGAACGGATCCTCGGCACGGCCGAGCCGCTGATAGGAGAAGAAGCCGGCCGCGCCGAGCACAATCATCAGGAACAGGATCAGCGCCGGATGACTGACCGCCCAGCCCGAAAGATTGAAGCGTTTCATCGCACTCTCCAACGATGATCCCGAGATCGTCATTGCGAGCCAAGCGATCAACCCAGGCCTTAAGTCGGCAATTACTGGATTGCTTCGTCGCGTTGCTCCTCGCAATGACGGGACACGGTTTTCGACTTCAGAACGACAGCGACGACACAACCCGCACCTTCTGGGCGGCGTCGAGCTTCTGCACGCCAAGCGCGACAACCTTCGCGCCTTCGTCGACGCCGCCGGTGATCACGACGTCGTTGCTTTCGTAAGCCTTGACGGCAACCGGCCTCTGCGTCACGTCGCCGTGGTCATCGACGACATAGAGCGAGGGATTGCCGCCTTCGTTGAACAGCGCCGACAATGGCAGCCGCGCGACGCGCTGGGTCGCAGGATCTGTGAGTGTCAGCGTCGCCGTCATGCCGAGCGAAACCTTGTCATCGGCTTCCGGCAGCGAGAATTTCGCAAGATAGGTACGCGTGGCCGGATCGGCCGCGGGCGCGATCTCGCGCAGCTTCGCGGCGTATTTCCGGTTCGGCTCGGACCATAGGGTCACGCTCGCCGTGCCGTCTTTGGCGCGGCCGACCAGCGTCTCCGGGATCGCGACCACGGCTTCCTTTTCGGCAAAGCGCGCGACCCGAATGGCCGTCTGGCCAGAGGCCACGACCTGACCCGGCTCGATCAAGGTGGCGGTGACGACACCGCGGCTGTCGGCGACCAGCGTCGCGTAGGAAAGCGAGTTCTTGGTGAGATTGACCGAGCGCTCGGCGCGATTGAGCCGCGCACGCGCCTCATCGGCGGCGGCGCGGCTTTGATCGAACTGCGCATCGGTGGTCCAGCCCTTGGCGCGTAGATTCTTGGCGCGCTGTTCGGCGGCGCCCGCCTGGGCCAGCACCCCGGTGGCGGCGCTGAATTCGGCCTCGGCCTGTTCGGCCTGCAATTTCAGATCAACCTCATCGAGGGTCGCGAGCGGCTGGCCGACATCGACGGTCTGGCCTACTTCCACAAGGCGCTTCGCCACCTTGCCGGGCACCCGAAAACCCATGTCGGCCTCGACCCGCGGCCGGATTGTGCCGACAAAACTGCGCTCAGGCTGCTCAGCCTCGTAATGCGCGGTGGCGACCAGAACCGGGCGAGAGGGCCCGACTTTTTCGGCAACCGTCTCATAGCAGCCGGCCAAGAAAACCGCCAGCAGTGCCAGCAATGCCCCCACTAACAGTCTGGAGTAGCTCGACAAAATCGACTGGACCAACATCAGACACTCCTTTGTGCTGAGGCTGATGAGAAGTATCGAGTGCTCACTGATAAATGTCAATTATCGTCAATAGACACTAGTGCGTGAACATTACGTAATGTCCTGGGCGAAAGCGCGCGGGAGCAGCAGCCGCCTGAATGGTGTCGGCCCGGAACCGGGCTTCGATGAGGCCAGTCTTACCGGCGGTCCGAAAGGACGCTGTCCAAGGAAATGAGCCGATCCCGTAAGTTCCGGGATTCCCTGATATGTAACTTGACACATACGTACACTAGTCCATATATGGGTCCCATCGCGGGATCGAACCATGGCCCTTTCAGACGCCATTCTCGTGCTTCTCACCCAACAGCCGATGTCCGGCTATGACTTGGCGAAGTCCTTTGACGCGTCGATCGGGTTCTTCTGGACGGCAGACCACCCGCAAATCTACCGCGAGCTAGGTCGCTTGAAGGAGAGAGGGCACGTTGACGTCCATGAAGTCGTTCAAAGTGGCCGACCCAACAAACTCATCTACACAATCACGCAATCCGGTCTCGCCACGCTGAAGACCTGGTCGCAAAGGCCGAGTGCGCCAGCGCCGATCAAGGATGATCTGCTGGTGCGCCTCTATGCGCTTGAGCACGTTGATATCAGTGCAGTGCGGGCGCAACTGATGCAACGGCTGGATCTGCACGCCGATCGCCTTCATCGATTTAAAGTGATCTTAGAGCGACATTTTTCCGGCAAGGCGCTCAGCCTGTCGCAAACTGGCCGGCTGCTCGGGCTTCGGATGGGCCTGCGTTACGAGGAGGCCTGTATCGAATGGTGCCAGGAGGCGCTGCAATGCCTCCCGACGTCGTCAGGCGCCGCAGTCACCTCGATACCTAGCGGTCGAAAGCCGACAACCGTCTAACCGTCAGGAGATCACAAATGCTCAACGAGCATACCAGTTCGAAGGTGCTGGGGCTATTGCTCGCGCGCGCTTCGATCGGCCCGAGAAGAATGCCATCACGGAGTCGATGTACGACGGTCTGCTCGAAGCCATCGAGAATAGCAAAGCCGAAGCCGATCCTGCTGTCCGGATTCTCGTGGTTGCTTCCACAGGGGGACAACTTCACCGACTTTATGCACTCCTCTCCAAGCGGGCGTGAATCCTCAGTCGGTCGCCTTTTGCGAACGCTTTGGTCCGAACGGGCGGCAGCCACGACACCTCGATCCTTATCCTTGATCCACCCACAAACTGCGGGAAACCGCGATAAGGAGACGCCATGACCCTACTGGCAAGCGAGTACTGGGAAAAAATAGCAGAGAGCGGTGACTTCGACCTGCTCGACCAGTTGTTGGCCGACGACGTGGTATTCGAATCTCCGATCGTGCATGCGCCGCAGGTTGGTCGCGCGATCACCAAGGCATACCTGGTCGCAGCGGTGCAGGTGCTCAACAGCCCGGAGTTCCGCTGGGTCAACCGCTGGTTCAGTCAGCAATCGGCTGTGTTGGAGCTCGAGACTCGGATCGATGGTTTGACGATCAACGCCGTCGACATCATTAGCTGGAATTCAGAAGATCGGATCAACCACTTCAAAGTGATGGTCCGACCGCTGAAGGCGATCAACGCGTTGCACCAGGCGATGGGCCGGCAGTTGGCCACGAGCGGCGCAACGAGCTGAGTCTGAGCGCAACCAACCGAAGGGGTCGACAATGTCGCTTCCGGACAATGCTGCCGACGTGAACCGGCTCCTTGGCGCCGCCGCCGAGAAAATCAGAAAGGTGCGCTATTGCTGGCTGGTCACTAGCGCTGTCGAGCGTGGTATCAGAGCCCGGCCGATGCGCCGGGTGCCGCTCGATGCCGACGAGGATGATTGGACGCTCCGCTTCATCACCGATGCTCGCTCGTCCAAGGTGGCCGACATGCGTCGTGTCGGCCACGTCTCCGTCATCTTCCAGCACGATCCCGACGATGCCTTTGTCGCGCTCGCCGGGAAAGCCAGTCTGGTCGAGGATAAGCCCGAGATCCGCAGACGCTGGAAACCCGCCTATGATGCCTTCGCTCCTGGCGGGCCGGATAACTCGGGCGCCATATTCGTCACAATCGACGTCGCTCGCGTAGAGCTTTGGATTCGCGGCGTAACGCCCGATCCGTTCGGGATGCGCACCACGGTGATCGAGCGGGACGCCACGCGCGGCTGGTGCCTCAAGGCCGGCTGACCCCTCGGCCATCTGGCTTACTCGCTGCGGCGACGGCCGTAGGGCAACATGGGAAGTTGTCATGTGGTTCTGCCGCTTAGCTAGAGCTTTGCGCTGCTGGCCGCGGGACCGCGCCTCAGGCGACCGACAGCGACTTCCTTGGAAAGCAACAGGTGATGCACATGCCAGGAAGCGGCTGTTGGATCGGAGTAAGCGCATGAACAAGCGAGGCCTTCAGATTGCAACCGCCTTTCTTGGTGCCATCCCGATTGTCACCGGAATCATTGGCATGTTCGGGCTTAGCGATCCAATTTACGCATCCGCCAAGATCCCAGCAAACGCGCTGCTCGACAGCAATCTTCGCTTCTTCAGCGGCGTGTGGCTCGGCCTCGGAATCGGGCTCTACTGGCTCATTCCAAACGTCGAAAAGCAAACTCTTCTATTTCGTGTGTTGTGGGGTATGATTTTTCTGGGTGGCGTTGGTCGTTTGATGTCGATGCTGTTTCTCGCTCCGCCACCGCTGCCATTCATTGGATTCACAGCCCTTGAAATAATAGGTGCGCCCCTCTTCATCTGGTGGCAGGCGCGTTTGGTGAAATGACGCCCAAAATAAAATGGTTTCTAGCCGTCACGAGGCTAGCTACTACACCCAGGTGGAAAGCCTCCCCCGAGGCGAAGGGCCGATATCGCTTCGTGGCCCATCACGTCGATATTGGCAGGCCGAGCTCAGGTCTCATTTTGTAGGTAAAGCTGACGTGATTTGCTACCAGCCACTGCATGAAGGCGTGGTTGACGTAATCCGCCTCGGCCGCGGCCACGTCCTCAGGCTAATCGCAAGTTTCTCGAACAATCGGAGGTGATCATGACCTACGAATCGCGTCTCTTGGCCGGCATCCTTCTGATCGTCCTGCCCTCCGTCATGGTTGGTGGGGTAAGCATACTTTCGCTTCTCATTGGCGATCCGGCCTACATGGAGAACCCATTGCGCCAGGATCTATGGCGCGCCGGACACGCGCATGCCGGCGTCTGGCTCATCCTGGCACTTGTGGCGCTCCGCTACGTTGATGAGGCCAACCTCTCCAATCTCATGAGGTGGATCGTGCGGGGCTCGATACCCATCGCTGCGATCCTGGTCCCCGCCGCCTTTTTTTTGTCAATGCTGTTGCCCGAGGCAAAGGCGCCGAACGAGTTCATCTATCTAGCCTATGTCGGTGCGGTGCTGCTGGCGGTCGGCGTGCTGGCTCTCGGCGTCGGCCTCGTCAGGCGTCCAGCACAACGATCTTGATCAGTTGCGAAGCCATGGGCTTCCATCGCGAAGACCAAGCCCAATACCGACTGGCTGCCTGACGACACGATGGTATTGTCGGGCGTGTGTGCATGCGGCGCGAACTTATCGGCGCCGACCAAGGTCCGTTGTTGGGCCCCTTTGAGACATGCGGCCCGCACTGAATATGTCTGCTTTCAAGGGGTCGACTGGAAGTGACTGGCGCATGCCGCGACGGCTCCATGAGAGTAACGTTCGCAGATGAGAACACGGGGGTCAATCTGCTCGCCGATTCACAGTTACTCGCTGGGCGAGTGCTTAGACGAAGGCAAGAAAACGAATGCGCCGGCGCCTATCAGTAACAATACGGAGATGATCCACAGCGCAGCGCATAGCGGGTCCATGCCATGTTCGCTTGCGGCAGAAGCAGCGAGCCCGCTAATCCATTGCATCCCTGCCACGCCGAGAAACATCGAGGTATTGAAGATCGCCGATGCGCGCCCTAACACAGCCGGTGCAAAAGATGACTGTACGTCCGCGTATTGGAGCACGAAGTAGCCAGCCAGCCCACTCACTATCACGGTCAACACTACGTCGCTGGTTGCGGATGTCCCACTCGCAAGGAGCGCAAACAGACCGGCATATACGATCGTGCAACCCACGATTAGCCGTCGACGCTTACGACCGCCGGGATCCACGCGACCGAATAGAGGCGGACCGAAAAGCACAACAATCGATCCGGCGAGCGCCACGTGACCGCTTTCAATCAGCGTCAGGCCGTGCCTGTCCGTCAAGAGCGGCACCAGCCACAGACCACGCAGACTGATGAAAGATGCATAGGTGACCGCACCCAAGGCGATGATGCCCATCGTCTGGGGCTCGACGAGGATCGCCTTCGTCTGCTGCAGCGCGGCAGCGAACGTCTGACCTTGCCGATCCTCGATGAACGGCTCGGAGGAAAGCAGGCGCAGGGCGAGGGCCCATGCCACAAGAGAGGCCAGGGCGAGGACGAGGTAGGCAGCTCGCCAGGACCAGGCGTCCACCAGCCATGCCATCGGCGTCCCAGTGATCAGCATGCCCGCGCCGCCGACACCGGACACGATTCCCGACAGACGCGAGAACTGCTCTGGCGGGTAGCTGCGACCAATTATGACCAATGCGGCCAGGAAAACCGGTGAGCAGCCCAGTCCGATGAGCAACTGACCAGCGACCAGGCTCTGTGCATCGGACGACAAGACCGTAAGGATCGCACCGCCCACCGCCACTGGAAAGACAACGGCGACGACGCGTCGGGGGCCGTAGAGATCCAATGCTAGCCCCATCGGCAATTGCATGACGCCGAATGTGATGTGAAAGGCGGCGCCGACTAAGCCTATGGTCTCGTTGCCAAGCGCCAGCTCCGAGCGTAGGGACATGGCAACCAAGGTCACAACGGTGCGAAATGCGTGGCTTAGCGCAAAGGCCGCTGTCAGCACCGCTAGCTCCGCCCATACTGGATATCTCGATGGGTTCATGCTGTCGCTCGCACAGCCAGCTATTGGTCGCGGTATCTGGTTTTCCCTGTATGCCCAGCGTAGCGCCTTGACGGCCCGCTCAAGCAGAGCTGATGCGGCGCGCAAACACCTCGACCTGAAGTCGCCAGGTCGTGCCGTCATCCGCCGAATGTTCGCCGAGCCAATGGAACGAATTGGCCGTGATCTCGGTGAAGCGCCAGCGAAGCATAGCGCCCGTTGGCAGTTTCCCCTCCTGAACGATGTCGGCGCCACGCGCCCGTCCAATCTGGCGCGCGTAAACCTGCGTTGCCGGATCACTCCAGAGGATATGCCAGGCATCGAGGCCAGGATCGTAGACTCGCAGTGTCGTTCCGTACCAGTTGCCCGCGACCGGCATCGCCGGCATCCCAGGACGGCGCTCGGCGCGGCGCGGGATCATCCAGACATCCTGGATCGCGCGGCCCTCTAGCACCCAGCCGAAATGAATCTCGCCCCGTCCGGTGTGCTTGGTGCTATCCTCCTCATAGCTGACGATATCGGACTCCCAGCCTCCGACAAACTGGCCGTAGAGAGTCATTTTTTCGGCTCGATCGGCGGCCGGTCCCTCGGCTTGCAGGGCATCTAAAAAGGATTTCGCGGGTGCGTTCATGACTAAGCTCCTCAGGTGCACCGAATTGCGCTCAGCGTAGCTTTCTTCCTTTCTGATCCTAGAGTCGTGGTCGCGTGCGAACTTGGAGAAAATTGCTCTCCTCGCGCTCTAAGGCCGAGGCTCTTCTTCCTATCTCGCTGCATCAACCAAATCGCCGTGGTATGCCGCAATATGTGGGGCTATGCTCTCTTAACATTTCACAGCAAGTTGATGGTCTCTTCGAGAGAGCTTGAGGCAATCGTCGCGATCTGACCTTGGTGTCCGAGTACTTCAAGCGCGGAATCTCTTAAGTATGGCGAGGGAAACATGCCTGCACCAGCCAACTATTCCCTCGTATTTGCAGACGAATTTGCTGGGCTGAGTATTGCCAACACCACGACGGCAACGGCCAATTGGTACACCGCTCAGCCTTGGGGCGGCGGCTTTGGTAGCGCTTCGTTCTTGCCTGTTGGTGGCGGTAGTTCTCCGTTCTCGATCGTGCAACAGGGCGGCGAGAGTGCCCTGCAGATCGAAATGACGCGGAATGCGGCAGGCCAACTCCAGAGCGGTCTTATCTCGAACACGTTTCCGGACGGGACCAGCGCCACTCCGCAGGATGGTGATCCCTATGGGTACTACGAGATCAGAATGTGGTTGCCCGCAGGCCAGGGCGTGTGGCCCGCCTTCTGGGGCATTGAGGAAGAGCGTCTCTCGCCAACAAGAGACCATGTCTTTGAGATCGACGTGATGGAGCAGCACGGCATCGCGCTGGCCGATCGATATTCAAGCTCTTTGCACGACTGGAATTGGAACGGAACGGTCCTGGAAAGCCACACCAACCAATCCCATCAGAACGTAGTCGGGCAAGGTGTGCTGACGACAGGATGGCATACCTTCGGCGTTGAAATCAGACCAGATACCATAACGTTCTCCATGGACGGCGGCGCCCACTTTTCGCTGCCCACGCCTGCCACCCTCAACACGGATCTGATGTTCATGATCGATCTGGCCGCAGGTGGTGGCTGGCCGATTGATCCAGCGCTCGATCATCAGATGCTGTATGTAGATTATTTTCGTGCCTATGAATTGGACCTCCTTGTGCCCGGCCCCGGTCCTGTGCTCGTCGGAGGGAATGGCAACGACACTTTCATCGTTGATACCGCGACCACTGAAATACGCGAACAGCCCGGAGGCGGGTTCGATACCGTCATTGCAACGGTATCCTATACCCTGCCCGAAAACGTCGATAAGCTGCGTCTTTCTGGTTCAGGTCCCCTCGACGCGACCGGAAACAGCGGAAACAATCAGCTCTATGGCAATGGAAACGCCAATACGCTGTCGGGTCTGGCCGGCGATGATTATCTGTATGGCGATGCCGGCAATGACAGGCTGCTCGGAGGGAGCGGGAACGATAAGCTCTATGGTGGAAACGGGAACGATCTGCTGATCGGAGGTCTTGGGATCGATCGGTTGGACGGCGAAGGCGGGGCGGACACGTTCCGTTTCGAGAGCATCGTGGAAAGTCCGTATTCTGCGCGGGACACCATTATCGCGTTTTCAGGGGCCGCAGGAGATCGCATCGACCTTAGTGCTGTCGATGCCAACACGCTGGTCAGTGGCAATCAAGCCTTTACCTTCATAGGATCGGATCCCTTTACCGCAGCAGGACAGCTTCGATTGAGCAACGGGGTTCTGTCAGCCGACGCCAACGGGGATCACATGGCCGACTTTGGTGTGGTTGTTGGGTCGGCGCCTCTGGCTCCTGATTACTTCATCCTCTGAGGCCTAACTGCTGCGCGTGAACGGCACCGCGCCTTGGCATGCCGGTGCGGCAAGCGCCGTGGGACTCGCTTAATCTGGCAGCAGGCACACAGACGGTGGCGATGCAAAGCATGATAGGTGCTCCGCAGCCTAGGGCGCGTTGTTGGACTAGCGTCGTGCGTCTCTACTTGGACCAATCAATACGATCTCAATAGATATGGTCAGTCGTTCTCCGTCTCGCTTCGTTCGGGCTGCGACGCGCGCTTCCGCGTTAGACCCGATCGCAGGATGCGAGCTAAGCCTTGCTCGAACTCCGCGGTCAAATTGTTGCTGTCCATATCCGGATCCGGGTCAGCAGTGGGATCCGCCTTCTTGCTTTGGGGATTCGGGAGGTCAGTGTCCTAATTCCCACACTGCGACCAAAAGAGGGCCTGTTTGTATCTTCTCGAACAGACAGGTCAAGTCCGTTCCGGCCAACCTGCATTGTTGGATTAGAAACAGTCATCGGTTGGGGAGGCGAGAATGGAACGTTCCCTGATAACTGACATGCCGCGCGATAAATATGTCGAGCGGTGCAAGCAGCGGGCCTTCGACTATCTCGACCGAGGCGATCTTAAGAACGCGGTCGCCTCGACTGAGGTGATGGTCCGATGATCAAACACGCGGGGTCGCATATGGAGGAGTGCGACAAGGCGTCTCCTCCATCCAGGTTCTTGGTTCGCCAGGGGTGCAAGGGTTGGATGGTTTACGATCGGCAACGTAGGGGGCCGGCAATGATTGGGACCAGTCTGGCGGTTGATCTGACGAAAGAGCAAGCCAACCGCATCGTGCGGATGCTGATGGCTGAGCAGGAAGGGAAGCGTTCAAGTTGAGCGCAGCCCCCACGCGCACCCCCGACACGCTGTAGTGCAATCGAGTGACCCGATGGCTTTCATCGTGACAAGCAATGCAGAACGGCAGGGGCGCTGGCGCACCAAGCGGGACGTGGACATCGAGACACTGCGTGTCGCATCCAACAAGGCGGAGCTGGCACTGGCACAGGCCGAGAACTACCTGTTGCGCCAGCGCGTACTCGACCTAGAGACGGCGCTTGCTCGCCAGGAGTGCTCGCCAGGAGTGCTCGCCAGGAGAGTGCCGCCAAGTCTGCCAAGACCAAGGCGATCAGCGAAATTGCCCGCCTCAAGGAGAAGAACAAGGAGCTGCAATCCCAACCTCGTCAAATGTGGGACTGGTACAACAACGAGATCGCAAACGGGGGCGGCCTGACCTTCAAGGCAAGCAGTCTGATCGCGAAGGCGCTGCATCCCGACGCCACGCCAAGCGAGGAGGTCAGGCTGGAAGCGTTCAAGGCGTTCTCGGCGTGGAAGAGTGACAGGGACGCGGCGCGACGGCGCTAGTTCCTGTGATCCTACCGGGCTCCATCGATGCGGGCATTAGCCTTCGCACTTGCAGCGTTAAGCTCGAATTCTGCACTGCCTTAGGACCGGGTTATTTCCTGTATCAGGGCAGCCCGAGCCTTGTTTCGCTCGTCTCCGTCAAGGGCCTCGCACAGGCTATTAGCTAGAATGTAGCGCTGTAAATCGTCTAGCCTTCTTTGAAACGTATTGAGTTGCGGTATTGTCTTGCCATAAAGAACGAAAACAATGCCTGCTACGATTTCGACTATAGCGCCGGAAAGGAACGCGATATCAGTTGGAAACGCCCGCACAAATGCTGCGAGCAAGAAAATCAGCCCAACTCCCGAACCCACTAATGCCCAAAAGAAGATGCGGCGTGATTGCGCCAGCGCGATCTGATGATATTCCGCCAATAACTCCAGCTGCGCAGCAGCGATCATTTGAACGTTTGCCGGATCAGTCGCGCCGATCCGCCGGATAGAGTCCCGTACAATATTGTCCTCTTCAATCCTGCCGATACTGATTCTGCCCAAGAGCGTCCCGACCAACGATTCAACCATGAGAATTTTGATCCCGCGACGGCTGACCTCTTTTTCCGGCTAACTCGGTCGCCGACTAATCTGGGTCCTCATGCGCACAATCTCCACACTGCTGGTCGAGGACGAAACCCTGATTAGGATGATGTTGGCTGAAATCGTGGAAGAACTGGGATACTTGACCGTTTCGGAAGCCGCAAATATTGAGGCAGCCATGTCATTGGCTGAAACGGGGTCGTTCGATCTAGCCCTGCTGGACATTAACATCGCGGGTTCTCTTGTAACCCCGGTCGTCCATATCCTCGATAGACGAAGCGTCCCGATTGATTGTTTTCGTCAGTGGATACAGCAATCAAACTATGCCGGCCGAGCTAAGAGGCCGGTTGCTTGTTCAGAAACCATTCTCGCAAGATACCTTATTGGACGCCATCAACCGCGCGATTGGCCACATCCAGTAGGGCGCGCGCGTTGATCTGGATCAAAGGGACTGCGGCCGGCGGCGCGCTGGAGCGAGGCTCGCAGGCTGGCGTTGGCGAAGTCGCTCACGCCGCAGCCAGCTCGATCTCCTCGCTGCGTTTCTCTTCGGCATCGTAGACCTTGACTTGAAGCGACGGAAAACGGCTCTTCAGCTCTCTGGCCGCTTCAACGGCGCGATCTTTCGTCTTGAACTCGGTTTTCAATTGGCCGTCGACCACCAGGATGTAGCCGCTCACTTGAAGTTCGACTGTTGGTCTGCGTGCAGGCGCTGGCGCCGGCGTTCTGCGTTGCTGGCGCATAAGGTAACCCTCCGGTTCTTGGGAAGGTCTTATAAACCACTCAACGGGACATAAGTTCCTGTTGCTGCCATAGGCCGAAGGCCGTGGAAAGCGAAAGCCCCGCCGGGTTGATGCGGCGAGCGCACGGACGGGGGCGCTATTGCGCCCATGGCGCTCCGATTCAAGCCAGCTAGAGGTAACCCCGATTAGTCATTGAACCTTGGCGCGACCTGTGCAGAGGTAACCTTGCTGGGGATTTGAGATTCCAGTATTTATTCGCACCGCCGGCAAGCGATCATATTCCGCTTGGCGGCGTTGTGCGTTCCGGGCCGCCTCAGCTGCGGCCTCTTTCACTTCATGAACTCAAGAACACTCGGCGGCATTAGCCGGTGCAATCCCTCGGCCTGCCGCGTTAAATGCACGGGCGGCCCGCGCTCGCGGGCTGGCGTGACTTCCAGAAGTGACCTTACATGATTTTGCTTGTCCAGGTTCTGCGCAGCACCGTCGCGCGGTGCGACTCTGCCAGCGCGTCCAGCTTCTGTCATCGGCGAGGATCACGATCGGATCACGGCTCGCAGCTGATTGTCCGACCCCCGGAGGTTGCACCTAGGGATGCCCATCATGACCAAGGAAACTTACACGGTTAAGGCGCGAAATTGCGAGTACCGCGCCGCCAAGCCGACGCTCGAATCCGCCTTAGCCGTTGCGCGCGAAAAGGTCTGGCCCATCGCGCCCGATGAAAGAGTGCAGGTCTATCGCGGCAAGGAGCTTGTCGGCGAGATCACGAGCGATGTCGGAGAAGGTGGCGCCTCTAAAAGGGCGGCCTAGGAAAAAAATCGCTCAGGTGTGTGCCCGCGAGCGGAAGTTTCGCAAACTAGGAGCGCGGGGGATGGAGGGGCTATAAGCGTTATACCCCCTCAGAAACGGTCGAGGTGCCGGCGCGTTGTTACTATTGCGCGGCGCAAGCCGGCGTTGCGTTCCCCGTCGCCGCCGATCCCCCGCATTGACCCAGCGCGCGGCGTCGGGGGCCCGCGCGAGCACGATCTCAAGCAGCGGGAACCCGTCGCCGTACTCGCGGTTGGTTGTCCGCGCGGCGGAATACCCGTCCGAACCCCTTCCGCTGGCGCGGGCCCCGGCGCTCACCATAAAGCCCGGCGGGGCCGCCGGCCTCCGAGGCGTCCACGGGGGAAACCAGCTAGAAAAAAATCGGCGAGCCCGGGTGTCTGATTTGGCGACAAGAGCCCGCGGGCTTCAGACGACCTAAGTCTGAGCCGCCCGCCATTTTCGCGCGCAGGAACCTTGCCCTACCGGGGATGTTGGAAAGCAATCAATAACTCAGGAGGAAACTCTTATGAGAACAACTCTGTTACTGGCTGGTGTACTGGCGGTTGCTGGTTTCGCTATCGCCACGCCGATCTCCATTGCACCCGCGTCAGCTCAAGTTGCCGTTGACACGCCCCTCGGTGGCGTGAGAGTGGGCCCGCAGTCGCGTTACTCCGATCGAGCTTATCGCGCCTACGGATATGATCGCGGATATCGCGGCGGATGCCGCACCGTCACGATTGAGCGCGACGACGGCTCGGTCCGCAGGGTCCGCCGTTGCGACTAGCAGTCCCCCGACTAGAAGATTGACCCCCGGCGCTCACAAGAGCGTCGGGCCACGCGGAGAAGCGCCGCATTAGCGAGCGCGTTTAGAACGGCCCCGACGCAGGGCTGGCGGCGGCCAATCCGGTTCACTTTAGTAGACCCCGGGATGCCGCCGATATCGCGTGGGCTTTTCCGCGCGCACGAAATATGGATTGATAAAGCACAGGGCGGCGCGGCCCGATGCCGACGCATTGCACTGAGGCAGCGACGTGTAGCGGCATTCGTAATAGTGGGCATGGACCCGCATGCAAACCGGATAAGCTGGATCGTACGTCTGCGCTCCCGCCGACCCTATCGGGATCATCCCGATTGCCAAAATTGCCAAGGCCAGAATGCGCATAAGGGCCTCCTTTGGCATTCACTCCAGAACCTCATACTCCGGTGAGACATCCTCGCGGGGAGTAATGCGTAAGAGCCGTCGCTGATACGGCTCCAGTGGCGGCTTTTCCTACCCGCTGTGCACGCTAGCGGGCCCTTTCTTTCGCCGGATTTCGGTCCCCATCTTTTCGTGTTTTAGAATCAATGGGGAGAATTGACGTGGCGATAGGTACAGTGAAGTGGTTTAACGCGACGAAGGGCTATGGATTTATTCAGCCCGACACTGGTGGCAAGGACGTGTTCGTCCATATCTCAGCCGTCGAGAGGGCAGGTCTAAGCAATCTGAATGAAGGTGCGAAAGTGAGCTACGAAGTCGTGGCCAACCGCGGGAAAGAATCCGCCGAGAACCTCAGGGTAGGTTGATCGTCTAGTTATTCAAAAATGGCCCCAGCCTTGAGGGGGCCTAACGCCGGGGGCGCCATTCCAGTGCGCCAATGCGGGGGCGTGGCGCTGAGGGCGATGCGAGGAGGGGGAGCCCTTTCCCTTAGGCAGCGCCTTCATCTTCTGTTCACTACTGGACAGACGTTGCCATACTTTCCCGGTTGTATGAGAGCGCTGGACGGGTACCCACTACCCTGTTTGGCTATTTGAAATGGGAATACTTTGGATGGCCTCGGCGCACATTTCGCGCTGGGGCCATTTTTATTCTTGCCGGCGCCCATGCGGTCGTTGCGTCGTCTCGATGACGCGCTGTCACACTCGCCGGGCTGGTTATAGGATGATGTAGTCAACCGCGCGATTCGGAGGGGCCATGACCGCACGGCAACCGAGACTCGGTAACCTCTTGGCGATGCGTGCAGAAATCCTGGCAAAGGTCGACAAATATTTGCGCGTTTTCCTGTTCAACACGAAATCGAGAAACTGCAAAAGCATCTGAACGAATTTAACGATCGAATCATAGAATTGGAAAATGAAGGTCATCGCGGCCACGCCATGGAGGTGTTGAAGGCCAATGCATTAGACTTCGCGCGGCGGATCGATGAACTTCGCTGTCTATTAATCGATGCCCGACGATCATAGATCGTTAGGCTTCATGCCGCCGCCTTGTCTTCCTTATCAGCACCGCGGGCAACGATCCTGAGCGCATCATCGGGCATGGGGCGCTGAAGCGCCTTGGCCTCATCCCACGGCGCGCGCATCCAAACGTCGCGTTCCTCGTCTGTCATCAGGATGGCCGGCATCGCCTTCGGATGGATCGGTTCGATCACGGCGTTCGGCGAGGTGGTGAGAAAGCCGTAGACGTTATGCGGGCCGGGGATCGGTTTCGATTTCGTCCCGCGGTCGCCCTTGAACTCGGTCCAGATGCCGGCAAAGCAGGTCAGCGGCCGATCGTCATTGATTGCGAACCACACCACGTCCTTTTTCTTGGTCTCCGGGCTCGGCTCGGGCGCGTATTCGGCGAAGCTATTGAACGGTACCAAGCAACGGTTCTCTGGCTTTAGCCAGCCGCGCCAGTGCGGCGAAGAGGTGTTGCGGATGTTGGTCACGGGCGGACCGCCGGTGCGGGGCGGGGGTGGCATGCCCCAGCGCATCATTGTCAGCTCAGTGCCGGTATCCGTGTTGCGGATCACAGGAGCCGGATAGTCGGGAAAGACGCCCGGCATTGCGGCGAGGTTGCCGACATAGCGATTGATCACGCGAAACAGCCGGATGATCGCCTCTTGGTTGGTCGTGATACTGTAAAGATTGCACATCGGCGACGGCTACGTCCTGAACAGCGCGAAGTAGATCACGTACAGCCAGCCCAGGATGCCGTGAATGATCGCCCAGAGGATCGACTTGTTGGTGGTGTAGCTGATCGCGATGGCGAGTGCGCTGCCGAAGCTGACGCCCCACTTCGCACCCTCTGATCGCACCACGTAGTAGCGGCTTCCGTTCATCGTTGCTCCATCATCAACTGTTCACCTTTCGCCCGGCCACCACTTCGACGGTGGATTGCTCGCCGTGATCTTGGTGATGCGCAGCGCGACCAGATGGCTGCGCTTGTATGGCCGCCCTTGAAGCCGTGAGCAATCCTTGCATCGCATGTATCGCTCCAGTTCATGGATCGGCGTGGACTTCGATCGGCGCACGATGTTGAGCGCCACTGTTTGATGCATGCTGCAGCCAAGGAGATCACCTGCGGCCAACTCGGTTCATCTAGCTGAGAATCTCCTTGACCTTGATGCCCCGCAAGGCCTCGATGCAGTCAGCTACCAAATGCAAGAACTCTTGCCGCTTTATGCTTTTCACCTGACGCCCTTCCATATTGATTAGAATGAACCTCGCCATTTCGTAGGCGACTTCAAACTGCGATCTGCCGGTAACCTCAACATCGATTCTTTCAGCCATTTCGCTCTCCGCCAGTTGTGATTGGCAAGGCGGGGTTCACGCCAGAACCTCATACTCAAAGGCCACGCCTTCGGGGTCGTTTTCCTCAAACCATTTTTCCGCGGCATCTGTGGTGGCGAATACCTTGATGTGCTCGGCGTCACCGACCTGCTTGCTTGTGTTGACGTAGACAAAAACGGTCATTGGTCTCTCTTCAGCTTTTCTGCGTCCCCACCGGGTCCGAAGCTATTTGGTCAGGTGCGCAAGCATGGCCTCGCAGGCGTTCTCGGCTTCGGCGAACGTCTTAAAGGGTGATCCGCTTACCCTGATGGCAGTCCTGTTTAAATTGATGGGGCGCCAAGAGGCTACAAAGCCAGGCTTCCCGTGGAGTCCAGGACCACTGCTACTCTCGTTACTGATCACGAATGAGAAGCCACACTCGCTCGCGCTCCATATCTCTAGTTCCTGTGTCGCGGGAGCAATGCGACTGAAGTGCATGGGCGCCTTCCGCGATCCAGCGAGCCAAAGCGGCCCCAGGTTTTCAGGCTGGGGCCGCCAACCTGTAGGCAGGTTTTCCTCCGGCCAGGGGGCTTTGGGGGCATCGGCCGGAAGCGGGGATTCGACGCCGGGTCGAACGCAAGGTTCCTGTGAAATTGGGCCCCAGGCGGTTAAATCCCCAATACCTAGAGGCTTGTCATCTTGTTCACGGTTTGTGCTTTCATGAGATGAAGACCGATCGTGAAATCGAGATCCTGTTCAGGCGGCTGCGCCTCTACGACCAGCTCGGGCGGCATGCCGAGGGGCTCATTCGAATGATCCAGAGGGCATTAGGGGAGCGCTATGGGCCTAGATCACGTCCGTTCCGAAATTGAGCAAATGCGCGTCCAGGTCGGAAGGCAGCGTAAAGAGATTCTGCAGCTACAACGAGCCGGCATATCGACTGCGTCGGCTGAGCTTTTGCTGCAGCGGATGCTGGCGAGGATCGAAGATCTTTGCGCCGAGCGGGACCGGCTCAGGAAAGAGCAGGGCGGTCCGACGAAGGGGCGCGTGCTCGGCGGCCGGAGTTGGTGATGGGCGATCCGCTCAAATGGTACGACGAGAAGGCGGCGGACAACTCGCCTTGGCTCAAGGCGCTTGCTGAGGTGCGGCAGCGTGCGGCGCGTGAGGGACATTGCTACCAGCACGTCCAGGCGATAACGGTCGCAATCGATCAGTATGCCGAGAAGGCGCTGGGCAACCGCGACTACTTCCTCAACAAGCCCTATGGTGTCGGCGGAACCAGGAAAGACGCGCTGTAACCCGTGCTCTGGAACCATCGTGTCGGGCTTGCGCCCGCCATTGTTTCTGCTCTTCATTGCCATTTTTTCCCGGTAGAAAGATTTGCGCTTTCCGCATGATGGGCGCACTGGGACAGTCGTGGCGTAACCCTGCCCCGCGCCCGGCTGTCTCTTTTAAGAACGAGAGTGTGTGCAGGGCGGTCCAACGAAAGGGTTGGGCGGTCGGAGCTGGTGATGCGCGAACAGTTGAAATGGTACGACGAGAAGGCCGATAACTCGCCATGGATTCGCGCGCTTGCTGAACTTCGCCAGCGGGCCGCCCGTGAAGGCCACTGCTATCAACACGTTCAGGCGATCACCGTCGCTATTGATCAGAACGCGGAGAAGGCGCTGGGCAATCGCGATTACTTTCTCAACAAGCCGTATGGCGTTGACTGACTACCCGGAGGCTGGCCTCCTACGCCAAAAGGCGTGTACGCCGTGCCGCGGCCCGCTTGCCCATGTCGTCAGCAGCGTCACGCATGACGGTGCGGCAGCGCACGTCGACGAGTCCTGTCGTCATTCTGCGCGCATTACCTACTTCGGCTGATGACGTGCGCCGTCTCGCCACGCAAGGTCTCGGAACCGGACCCAGCGGCTAAACGTTATCAATAGCTAGAATTCCAAGCTGCGCACTGCGTATACGCAGCAGGCGGAGTAAGGCTCATGGATACCACCACACTTCTCATTATTGTGCTTGTTATTCTGCTGGTTGGCGGCGGCGGCTGGTACGGCCGAGGACGCTGGTACTAAACGTTAGCTCGATCAGTGGTCAATCTTCACGTCTCGTCTGTCTAAAAAGCGCCGTTCAGTCGCAGACGCGCTCCCTGCGCGTGATCCTGCGGCCGTCGTCCCGTTCAACCTGGGTAGTCACCGTGCGGCAGCGTTGTCGTGGGCCGATGGTGACACCGCCTGGACCGACGCCAACTGTGGCGTTGGAGTCATAACGCCGACGGTCCCTATAGTCGCGGTCGTCGCGGTCTTCGTAGTGCCGGCCGGTCTGCATATCGACTTGGGCCATCTTGACGCCTTGGGCGTTGGCCGGAGTGACGAGCGGGGCAGTCGTCAGCACCGCTGCCGCCACGACAAAAGCGATTTTCATCACGGTGAGTCCTCCTTGGTACTTGAAGAGTAACGGGCACGAACACTGAGGGGTTCCACTAGCTAGGCATTGTGTGGAAGGCTGTGGCCGTTTGATAGCTCACAAAATCAAAGCCCGGCGGTTCACGCTGGCGGGCCTTCCTGCGCCATCAGGTATCCGGTCGAAAGTAGAGAACAAATCCCGAAAGTGCCATGCTGTTTCCGTGCTGCTCGGAACAATTGGCACCCCATCGTAACAGCTTGAATTTGCTTGCACTGTCTTGCACACGTTGCAGCACAGTTCTTCTCACACAAGAACAGACAGAACTGCAGCAAGCTGTTGATTGATCGTCAGTGCCCTTGTATTCGGGGCGACACGAGAACGGATGTCGCGTGAGTTCTGCGACCTGGTCGAAGTGTTGAGTGTGGATCGCCCGTGGGTCCTCGTCATCGAGGATATGCATTGGAGCGACTTCCAGACGGTCGACGTCCTGTCGCGCTTCACACACGGAGACCGCAAGGCTCAAGTGCTCGTTCCTGCCACCTATCGTGTTGGCGACAGCATCATGAGCGGACATCCCGTTCGCCGTCTGCATCAGGATTTGGAAATCCACGGAAGGTGCAGCGCGCTGCAACTCGATCGATTGTCCAAAACCGAGGTGGAGCACCACCTCGCCTTGCGTTTCCAGGACGAGAAGCTCGCTTCGGCGCTCTCCGGGCCG
The DNA here is from genome assembly GCF_056174665.1 of Bradyrhizobium sp. WYCCWR15520. NCBI lineage: Bacteria > Pseudomonadati > Pseudomonadota > Alphaproteobacteria > Hyphomicrobiales > Nitrobacteraceae > Bradyrhizobium > Bradyrhizobium sp. WYCCWR15520. The sequence continues at coordinate 92,395 of NZ_JBWBWM010000002.1, read as the reverse complement.
ATGTTCGGGCGCACCCAGGGGCAGCCGTTGTTCATCGCCTCGCTTGTGGACTACCTGATCAATCACGAGTCGATTGTGGAGATCGACGGCGCCTGGCGCCTCGGATCTGGAATCGCCCTATCCGAGGATGTCGTGCCAAACGATCTGATCAACATGATCACACATCGGATCGATCGTCTGAGTGAGGACGAACAGCAGCTGCTCGAGGCGGCCAGCGTAGCGGGGAGCGAATGTGCCGCAGCCCTCGTGGCCGCTGGTCTGTCGCGCGACACCGTGGAGACCGAGGAAGTCCTGGAGGGTCTTGCACGCAAGGATCATACGGTGGTGTCGTGCCGCGTTTCTGAATGGCCCGACGGGACCTATTCCGGATCCTACGCTTTCCAACACATTCTCTATCAGAACGTGCTCTATAAACGGCTCACCCCGGCACGGCGCCTCCAGATCCATCACCGCATGGGCGAGCGCCTCGAGCAGGGATATGGGGGCCGGACGGAAAACATTGCGGCTACGCTCGCGTTGCATTTCGAGCAGAGCCACGATTTCCCGCGTGCACTGCGCTACCTCAGCCAGGCCGCAGAAAATTCCGCGAAACGCCTCGGTCACGAGGAGGCGACCAATTATCTGTCCCGTGCACTCGGCATTCTCGACCGTCTGGGAACGACCGATCAGTATGGGCCGCGCACCAGCCTGTTGCGACAGCGGAGCTGGGCGCGGCGCTCGGCGGGGGATCTCGCCGGCTCGGTTCGCGATCTCGAGGAGATGATCGCTTGCGCCGCGGAGGCGGGGCAGCTTCGCCATGAGGTTAACGGGCTCCTGGCCGTGAGCCGGTTCTGCCTTCATGCCGACCGCCGCATGTGCCTTCACGCTTCCAACGAAGCGCTTGCCAAGAGTGAAGCGCTTGAGGATGACGCCTTCAAGGCTCTCGTGCAGGGTAGCAGCGCCAGCATCAATCTCTGGCTGAAAGGCTGGCAGGAGCAGGATGCTGCACTTTGCGAGAAAGCGTTGCACGTAACAGCTGACGCGCGCGATCACGGCACGCTGATCCGGCGATACGGGATCGAGGGAATCCTCGAATGCTTGCGGTCGCGTTACGAGGAATGCCGTCGCTCGGGAACTGATGGCAAGAAGCTCGCGCAGGAGGTCGGCGACGTCTACATCTTTGTGCTGTTCAACGTGATGGAATCGACCGCGCTGATCCATCTTGGCCAATGGCGGCGATTGCAGCGAGAGACCATCGCCGCGCTGGCGCTGGCGGAGAGAAACGCTAACCGCCCGGCGATCGCCCTGTGCCGCCTCACCTTGGGGTGGCTCCACGTCGAGGCGATGGATTTTCATGGTGCGCGCGAGCTCTGCGAGAGCATCGACCAAGCGGTGCTTGAAGAAAATCCTTTCGCCTTCTTCTTTCAGCGAGCCGTTCTTGCGAAGGTCTTCGTCGGACTGAACGAGCCGCAGCGAGCGCACCTGCAGTTCGATGACGTCATGCAACGGCTGAATTCCGACGGCATCATGATGGATTACACGATCTACGCGCAGCTACACCATTGCCTCTGCGAATACTGCCTTCAGGTCGGCGATATCGAACAGGCGCGGACATCGGCGACAAAGCTGTACGAGTACGTCGCGCCCGCGCCCGATCGCAATCATCTGGCGCAGGCGCACGGGCTGCTCACCCGGGTTGCGCTCGCTGCGGGCGATTTGGAGGAGGCAAGGGCGGAGCTCTCGCGTGCCCTCTCAACTCTCGAAGATACCGACATGCCGCTCGCCGCTTGGCGGGTCTATCGGGCGGGTGTGGAGGTCTGCGAGAGCCTCGGCAAGCCGGCCGAGGCGGCCAGGTACAGAGCTCGCTTTGAGGAAGTCATACGAACCCTTGCCGGGAATTTCGAACCTGATGACCGATTGCGGTCGTCATTGCTTGCCGCCCTCGATGCGCCGGGGGCGCGCTGAGCCAGCCGGCGCCGAGACGGCCGCGTCTGGCGTATGGTTGAAAAAGCTGAAAATCGAACGACTCTCAAAATTTCGCGAAAGTCGATTCTCAGGAGTCCCGGAGCCAATCATCCGCAAGGGTTCGTGGGCCGTTCAACTAACGAACCTAAAGGAGAAGGACGCTGCCACCAAAGTAGATGCAGTTATCCGTTCGCCAACAGATAGCAAAGCCAACTTGAATTCGGCTCGCCTCCGTGTAACATCGTGGGATGCTTGCCATTGCTCATTACACAATGTCCATTTAGCGCACTGTGTCAGCCACAGGCATGTCGCCCGATCGGAGCAGGCTAGGGAGCTTCCGTCATGCCGCCTATTCTGTCTTCTGCAGGGTCCCCCCGACCATCGCGTAGCGACCAGCTGCTGCGCGTCGGCGAGATGGCACTTCGTTTCGGCGCGGAGGCGTATGGCCAATGGTGGACAATAGCCAGTCGCAATTGGGGATACGAGGTCGACCGTTTGGTGCGGGGCGCGATGACATCCGTGCCGCCGGAGGCGTTGCTGCGGGATGTGGTCAGCGGCTACGTAAATTGCCTGGGTGAGTTGGCGACGATAGCGCCGTCGGCGGCCGAAAAGGCGGCGATGGAATTAACCCGGCGACCGGATGCGGGTCTGGAGCCCTACATTGGTGACGAGCACACCGGGCCGGAACCGGATGGAGAGATTTTCCAGGTGGACGGCAAACCGTTCGCGATGCCGGCACGGGTTCTGGACGCGTCGCAGGGATGGGCGATGTTTTTCGTGGATATCAAGGCGGCTAACGATGCGCTTGGCGAAGAAGTGCGCGAAATCCTGTCGGCGTTCGATGCGGGCGGCGGGCGGACGCCGCTCATGATTGTCGGGGTGGATTATCGCAACAGCGATTTTGGCGTTTATCCGGAGTTCGTTGTTGCGTTGACAGTGACCGTGAAGGGCGATCCCGCAAAGCAATTGTTCGCCTATTACCTCGCGATTGTCGTCACGCAGGAGTTCACCAAAGAGGCCGCCCGCATCGCGTGGGGGCTGGAAAAGACCGTCTCTCCCAAGCTTGCGGTCCGTTACGCCGCGGACAAAGTGTTGTTCGGCGTTCCAAACAGGAAGGGGAAGGCGTTGTCGATCCGATTTCCGCGATTCGGCGATGCACGGTCCTTCGATCTGCCGACCTTTTCTATCTCTCGACGTGGAGCGGGTACGGAACGGCAGACCTATTGGGCAATGACGACGAAGAGCGGCAGTGGAGAGGGAACGCAGATCGGCGGCACGGTGAGACTTGAATTGGGCAGGTCGGGAGACGGCTTGTGTCTGTGTGCCGACGCCAAGTCGGTTTGCGTATGCGAGATGCTACACCGTTTCGACATCGCAGACAGGTTGCCAGCCGCGAATGGTTGGACGGAGCGGCAGACCGCCGTTTACGGTCCGCCGCGGTTGCTGGATTTTCCTCGATGAGTTGCAGCATCTCATCTCATCCGTTGGGAAAAATCCGGGAGAAATTTGCGCGCATCATGGAGTCGGTTACCGAGACCGTCTTTGCGGCCCAGGCCGCAGGGCGTAGAGCCACCGCGAGCGCCGCTGGAAGAAGTGCCGGATAGGAATCTGGCCGGATGATATCGATCGGAGCGCCAGTCTTGTGCTTGCGGCGCAATGCCTCTGCCGCCAACAGGCCGCTGACCACGGCTCCCTCGACCGTGACGACATCGATGAAGGTCTGGCAGAAATCGCCGGCCAGAAAGAGGTTCGAAATCTCACAAGTCGCCTTTGGGCGGGAATTCCAGCTGCCAACCTGGTTGACGAAAAGCTCTTCGCCAACATTGGTTTGAACATGGCAGCGGGCGTAGTCCACATCAGCAAGCTTGAAGTCGAGGAAGCGTTGCAACTCCTTGAGCATTATGTCCTTGATGACTTTTTCCGGATAATCAGCGATCAAGTCAGCATTTGAGGAGATGACGTTAAGCGCAGTGCCTCCTCCCGCTGGCCAGTCGCTCCAGACCTGCGAAATGTCGAGCAGACTGAGATTGTATTTCGAGCCCAGAAGCAGCGTGATGCTGCTGGTCAAGCCTGGGATCTTGCGCTTGAAATACGCATCAAGGGAGATCATCGGCTCCGATCGCAGCTCGCGAACCGTTTCAAGCTTTGGTGCGCAAGCCGCGACATCGGGGCTGACGAGGCATCCGAGCGGGCCCGGCGGTACGGCGAGCACCAGATCTCCGGGAACGTCGATCTTCCACTTTTTGCTTGCCCTCGGCCTGTCGTTGCGGTGGGTGGTCGGCTCCTCCGGCATCTGGCCGAGTGTCAATTCGCGCACCTGGCCATCCCTCAGGTGAAGGGTTTCCACCCGCGTTTGGAAATAAATCTCGAAGCGGCGCTTAAGAGTCTTTGCACGCGCTTCCAGGTGACGTCTCCACGGCTCGAAGATGGCGTCGTTGGTATTCTGCGTGAGCAGCCACAAGGATGGAGTCGGGTCAGGATACCCGTACTTTATCAAGCTCTGATAGCTTCGCGCGGAAGAAAGGTAGCTTGGCGAGGCGAACGCTTCCGCTAAGGTGCGGGCTGAGGCTGCTATCGAACCTTCAGTGCTGTAGCCCCTGGATCGGAAAAAACCGCTAACGGAAGTTTGCTCCAGCACAGTCCCAGACATCGATTGCGTGCCGATGAGGTCGAGCAACGAATACGCCGAGAGGAATTGGTCCGCAGGCGACGCGATGCCGTTCAGCATGTTGGTCAAAACGGTCGCGGGCGATCCGGGATTGGTGAGATATGGCCGCGTCTGTTTGTCTCCCGGAAAGCGGCAGCCGATGACAGGGCTTGGTATGAATTTGTCGACGGCGTCGATCTCCCTCATGAATTGCCAGAAATTATTGTACCAGTTCAGGTACATGTGGTAGCAATGTTCGTGCGGATCGGGTGTGTGGCTGTCCCTATGGGCGCCAAGCTTGCCGCCGAGAAAATTGTTCTGCTCATATAATGTTATGTCGAAACCCTGCTCCATCAGTCGGGTGGCTGCGGACATACCGGCTAAACCGGAACCGACTACAATTACTTTTGGCATCTCGCCCTCGAGTTGCGCTAAATAATACTAGGATTGTCGCTTCTCGTTGATTGCAAATCAATGGAATACTACCGGATGCAGGCAAACTATCGGACAATCTTCACCGAAATGCTTCTGGCCCAATCGGCCGCGGCGGGCGCGTTCGCCGATGCCACTGGCCGCTATGCCCAGCTAATGGGGCAGGCGTATCAGGAAGCGCTCCTGACGCTTGCTGCGGAAACACAGCCCAAAGGCGGGGCTGTCGGGCCTGCGCGTCCGGTGGATGGGGCCAGGATTTCCGGAGCATCCCGGCCGGGTTTGTCAGACCTCTGTCGTGGCTTCGCTGGCCTGCCGCGGGTTTCAATGATGGAATTCCTTTCGCGATATGACAATTTGCGTGGACGGCGCGCCATGGGCCGGGATTGACCGTCGTCTAAATTGCCGGGAAACAAAGTGCTGGTTGCGCTCCGCAACCGCGCACGCCACCCAGCGCGACGCAGGGTCGGGTAACAGTGCGACGCACAGGTTTTCAGAATGTCAAAGGGAGAAGGCATGTTTGGTTCTGGTCCCGGTCGATCGGCGCACGACCCTCTCACCGGCATTTTCATGGCAATGCGTGACGCCTGGTTGGCGGGTGTTGGCCTTCGGGAAAACATGACCGTGCAATCCGCGGCCGGCAATCCGGGGGCGGGCTTGCTCGGGGCAGCGCTGCTAGGGCCCATGATCGGCATGCTCGGCGCGATGGCTGATTTGGCCGCCGCCAATCGCCAGCGATTCGACCAGTCGAGCGCCGAGGGGGCGATTGGTTTGCCGCCGGGCGGCCAGGAGAATTCGGTCGCCACTGATTTCGTGGTGCCAATGGGCCACGCCATGATGATCGCCGCCAACAGGTCGGCCAGTTACTGGTTCGGGCTGGCTCAAATACTCGCAAGTCATCAAGCGAGGTTCGCTCAGGCGGTTGGCGTCAACGCGGCCGACGGCCGTGCGTCGGGAGCTGAGCGCCTCTTTGCGGCCGATGAATTGCGTGCATTGCTGCGTGAGGTGGGGGACCTGGCTGTCAGGGAGGCGCGCATTTTGCAGAGCGAGTTGAGCAATTTGGATGAGCGCTTAGCGCAGAATTTTCAACAACCCGACCTGTGCGGATCCTACCGCAGGCGCTGGCGCAGTAAAATCTAGGACGGCGCGTTTCAAACATGCAAGAGCAAACGACAAAATCTGTCATTGCGCGACTTGGTTTCGAGACGGAGATGGCCGACTTGCGCGAGCGCATTGCGCGCTGGATTGACGGTTGCAGCGAGGAGTTGCGCGAAGCGCTTGAATGGCAGTTCCTGACTGGATCAAAATACTTTCGTCCCCTGACGATCTTTTCCTGTTATCGGGCAGTGCGCGAAGGGCCGATCCCCGAACAGATCATGCAATCGGCTCTGGTGATCGAGCTGTTTCACAATGTTTCTTTGATCATTGACGACATCGTTGATCGTTCCCCGACGCGGCGCGGTCGGGCCACCATGCACACCAAGTTCGGCGAACTATCGGCTTTGATGACTTCGGGCTACATCGTGGCGGAGGGCTATCTGCAACTGAAGGATGACCTAACAGGCATTGCATTGTTTTCGGAACTGTTGAAACGATTAGGCGTGGCTGAATGCCTGCAGTGGCGGCTTCGTCGTCAACCGCTGGGAGTTGAGGACTGGCGCAAGATCGCCGGAGAGGACACCGGCTCGATGTTCGAGGTGTGTGCCTGCCTGGGCGATCGGTCGGGCAGGCTGCGAACTTTTGGTGGCCTGCTGGGGCTGCTCTATCACGGTTGCGACGATGTTGGCGATGTGAAGGGGCTGGCCGCACTCGGAGGCGGTGGGGAGGAGGACTTGCGCGATGGCATCCTTACGCTACCTGCGGCGCTGGCAATTCGCGATCCCGCGGCGGTAAAGCTATTTTGCGACCCGGAAGGCGGCAATCTGGCAGAGCTGGGCAGGCACTTCGTCGCCAAGCTGCCCGAAGCAGAAGCTTATCTCGACCAGATCGCCGAGGAGGGGCGAACCGAGGCACGATCGTTCGCTGTTGATCCCGCCCCCTTGATCGCGCTGATCGAGCAAACCCGGCAATTGAGCCGCTACTAGCCAGCGATTTCTGGTGTAAGGTCGCCAAAGTGGAAGCTGAAGAAACGAGCTTTTGATAACATAGCGCGCGCAACTTTGGATCGACGCTGCCCAGAGGGCGCCGAGGTGCAGCGTCGCGGTGATCAGAGCGAGCAAGTGCGCTAGGCTATCAGGGTTTTGGGACGTGCAAGCTCATGCAAAGTCTGGACGTCGGTGCGTGGCTTGAAGAGCTTGGGCTTGGCCAATACCGGGCCCTTTTTTCCGATCAGGCGATCGACAGCGATGTTCTGCCTGACCTGACAGGCGACGATCTGGTGCATCTTGGTGTACCGCTCGGGCACCGCAAAAAGATTCTTAAGGCTATCGACGAGCTTCTCGGGCGGGAAACGACCGAACAGCACGCGCGCAGCAAACTTGTGCGGACATGGCCTGACGCTGAGAGACGACAGTTAACCGTGCTGATCTGCGACATGGTCGAGTCGACGGACCTTGCCTCCAAGCTGGACCCTGAAGAGCTTCGCAAGGTGATGGGCGTCTACCTCGATGCGTGCGTGAATGCTGTGACCTCCCTTGGCGGTTTCATTGCCAGATACACCGGAGACGGAATCGTCGCCTATTTTGGCTATCCGGCCGCCTTGGAAAATGCCGCGGAACGGGCTGTCCGCGCGGGCTTGGAACTCGGGCAGGTTGTACCAAATCAGGCCCCGTTACCAGATGTAACGTTGCATGTGCGAACGGGTATCGCGACAGGTCTTGTTGTCGTTGGTGACCTTCTGGGTGAGGGCGCAGCCAGGGAAGAAGCGGTTGTCGGCGAAACCCCAGCGCTCGCCGCACGGCTGCAGAGTCTTGCTCCCCCCGACGGCGTAGCTATTGCCGGCAGCACACGCCGGTTGGTCGAGGGCATGTTCGAGCTTGAATTTCTCGGCATGTGCGACTTGAAGGGTCTGCCCGGCCTAAGACCTGTATGGCGCGTGCTGCATGAGGCAGCGGCCGAAAGCCGCTTCGATGCTACACACCCCGCCGATCTGACAGAAGTGGTTGGCCGGGAGGATGAGCTGTCGCTGTTGCTTGGGCGATGGCGGACCGCGTGCGAAGGCGAGCGTCAGCTGGTCCTGCTGACGGGCGAAGCAGGAATCGGAAAGTCGCGATTGTGCATGGCCCTTGCGAGCCGGATTGCAACAGAGAGCCATTTCATTATCCGCCTGCAGTGCTCGCCGTTCCATACCGTTAGTGCGCTGCATCCGATCTTCACCTATTTTGAACGCGTGGCCGGACTGACGCTCGGCATGGAGCCTGAGGAGAAACTGAATCGATTGATTGCTGAGATGCAGAAGTCCGGAAATGTGGCGCCCGAGACGATAGCGCTTTTTGCAGACCTGCTGTCGATACCCATTGGCGATCGTTTGCCCCGACACGAGGGAGCACCCGAGAAGTTGAAGAGCCTGACACTTGATGCTCTGGACGATTGGGTCGTGAACCTGTCGCGGTTGAAGCCAGTATTATGGATACTGGAAGATGCGCACTGGATTGATCCGACAACGGTCGAGGCAATCAGCCACGGCTTGGGCCGGACAAACAGCGCCCGCATCCTGGCCGTAATAACGCACCGGCCGGAATTTCACCCCCCGTGGACCGGCCGTAGCCAGGTTGCTTCGTTCAGCCTCAATCGGCTGAGCCGACGGCAGTCGTACGAGTTGGTCCGACGGGTGGCGAGGAAGGATTTAGCCGATGCACTTGTTGAGCAAATCGTCTCCAAGGCGGACGGGATGCCTTTATTCATCGAGGAATTGACGAAGGTCGTAATCGACTCCGGCCCGTATGAGGCGAGTACCGGTTCCTATGACGACAAGCGGGGATCTGGTGAGTCGATGATACCGGTAACGCTGCAGGACTCATTGCTTGCCCGTCTTGACCGGCTGACAGAGAGCAAATCCGTTGCGCAGATTGGTGCGGTAATCGGGCGGGAGTTTTCATTCGAACTGTTGGCCGCGGTCGTGCCATCAAAGCCCAAGGAACTTGAAGCTGCTTTGACACTGCTTGAGGCGGCGGACCTGATCAGCGCGCGAGGAAATCCACCGGAGGTGATCTACACATTCAAGCATGGCCTCGTACAGGAGGCTGCCTACTCGACGTTGCTCATCAGTCGGCGCCAGAAGCTGCACAAACGCATCGCCGAGACGTTGCAGAGCAACTCTGCCCAGATAGCGGAGGCGCAACCGGAATTGTTGGCGCACCATTTCACCGAAGCGGGCCTCATCTCGCAAGCGATTGATTGGTGGGCCCGCGCCGCTTCGCGGTCGGCAGGCCGATACAACAACATTGAAGCGGTCAGCCAGTTTCACCGTGCTTTGGGCCTACTCACGCACCTTGCGGATGGTTCATCGACCCAACGCCGGGAGTTCGAACTAAGGATCGCCATGATCGAACCGCTCTATGCGACGAGTGGTTATTCCGGGACGGAGGTCGAACAGAACTACGGCCGGTTGCTCGAACTTGGTCAGGATCTCGGAGAAACGCGGCAATTGCTGCGGATCTTGTGGGGCCGGGCCGGCGGCGCCCTCGTACGGTGCGACTTTCCACGCGCTCTCGAGTACGTGGGGAGTTTTCTCGAACTGGCGCGCCGGGCCGAGGACGGGACATCGGCGGCACAAGGGGGTCGGATCAGGGCAATGATTGCGCTGGCGAGCGGCGAACTGGTGACGGCGCGCGAGCGGTTCCTGGAAGTGATAGAGGAGTTTGAGCGCGAAGGCACGGCGACGACGCTCGGTAACTATCTGACGATTCCGCGTCCAACGACCCTGGCACAGTATTCGATCGCCGCACAACAACTCGGTCGTCTTGACGAGGCAGAGGAACTGTGCGTGCGCAGTTTGCATGAGGCTCGTGAACGTGGACACCACCTGACGAGCTGCTATGTAATCTATCATTGCGCAATGAAATCAATGGTTGAGCAGGATCCTGTGGCGGTCTTCTCGCTCGCTGAAGAGCTTGTCGAGATCATGAACCGGCATCATGTTTTCTACTGGGAATGTTTTACGGAGGCGCTTCTAGGTTGGGCTTCGGCCACAACGGGCGCGTTGGATACCGGCTTGGCGCGACTGCAGCGCAGCAGGGAAATCCGAGATCGGGTGCAAACCAGGATCTGGCTTCCCTATTTCCTGATCAGCGAAGCCGATATCCTGATGCAGAACCAGAGAAACGATGAGGCTATCGCCTTGCTGGATCGAGCGGCGGCGGAGGCCGATGCAACTGGGCAGCGTTACAGCGAGGCGGAGGAATTTCGCGTACGAGCCTGCGCCAGACTCTCTCAGGGCGCATCGCTTGCTGAGGTAGAGGCTTTGTTCCGTCGCGGATTGGAAACGGCACAAAGGCAGAATGCGAGACTTTTCGAATTGCGGACCGCGACAAGTCTGGCGCAGGTCTGGCGGGATGCCGGACGAATTGACAGCGCGCGCACGCTGCTCTCGGCGAGGTATGGTGGGTTCACGAATGGCCACGGCACTACGGATCTGCAAAAGGCTCGCTCGGTGTTGGAGAGTATAAGCTAGTTCTCACCGCAGATGGTTGTCATTCATCTGGAAACGGTCGCTATGCTTCAGTAGGCTGCGCGGCGATACGAGAAAGATGCTTTCACGATAGTGGGTATCGGGCTGTAGGGGACCCCCGCTACCACAGGCCACGTTTTTCTGCGCCAAACACTCCTGACGGTTGCGGTCGGAGCTCGCTGGCGCGAATTGTGTTAGCTGCGAAGGTGGTGAGGCTTGCCTCTGAGAGCTGACGTTCTCGTGCCAACCAGGCGCTTCGGATCCGGGCCAGACATGCAGCTTTTTGAGCTTCGCCGACCTTATCAATGCCTATAACAGCCAGCGTGTGGGCACGAGCACTGTTGAAATGGAGATCGCTGCGGGTGCGCTAGAGCAGGCCGTTGAATGGGCCAAAACGCGCGAGCAGTTCGGGCGGCCGATCGGCGAGTTCCAGGATCGTAATGGATGTCGCCGATATTTACCAAATGCGCGCCTTGAAACTGCAGAATAATCAAGCGGAATTCGATTCCGCGCGCCCGCTGAGGCTCACGAGCTTAGAACGAGGTCTAGCTGATGAAGCCAGCGCGCTTTCGCTGTTCAAGTTGGTCAGCGCCGGTTAACAAGCCGATCAGCTCCTGGGCCTGTTTGGGGTAGGCTGCGGTGGTCGTGATGCCCGCTGTGTACATGGTTGCGAGCTCGCAGCCCGGCGGCAGTGAGCCGGACAGGGTTACACCCTTGGTGCTGATGATCTCGGTTGATTGCGTGCAGCCGATCGGACGCCGCGCATCCGAGGCCGCCAGTTCACGCATCGCGGTCGCGCCGTTCGGGAAAACCCGGAGGCGGGCGGCAACCTCATCGGCGATGCCGAGCTGCTGAAAGACACTTGCGACGTGAATTCCGGCCGTCGAGGTCTTGGTATCCGGTACGAAGATCGCGTCCGTGGCCCGCAGGACCTCGCGCAAATCCGCGGCATCCCTGACGGCGGCCTGGGGATCGCCGGTACGGACGGCGAGGGCGGTTTCAACAAGGCCGACGTTGGTGATGGAAGGGGTTGCAACAAGCTTCTCATCCGCCAGTTCAGCGAGGAGCGCCGCAGTCAAGATGACGATGTCGGCCTGCGTGCCCTTGCGCAACTTGTCGGCCATGAGACCGACCGCGCCAAACTCGCCTGCGATATCGAATCCGGTTCGGGCCTTGAAGGCGGGTGTCAGGCTGCCGACGAGGCCCTGCGCTGCGCCGCCGCTCAGAATGTTCAGCCTGTTCATGAGCTCAATTCCATCGCAGCGATGATCCTGTCGCGGGTGATCGGCAAATCGCGCACCCGCACGCCGAGCGCATCGAACACCGCGTTGGCGATGGCGGCTGTGACGGGACCGTGCGCAGCCTCGCCGGCGCCGACCGGGTCGATTTCCGGGCGCTGGATCAATTCGACCTCGACATCGGGCACCTCGCTGAAGCGCAGGATCGGATATTCCGTCCAACTCGTGCTGGTGATGCGTTGCCGGTCGAAGCGCACGCGTTCCTTCAGTACCCAGCTCGTGGCTTGAATGGCGCCACCTTCGATCTGGTTGACGACGCCATCCGGATTGATGGCCTCGCCGACGTCGACGGCCAGCGTCAATTTCCTGACGGCAATCTCCTCGGCGCCCTCGATCTCGGCGATCGCTGCGCAATAGGCGCCAGTGTTCTTGTAGCGGGCAAAGCCGATGCCGTGACCGATGCCGGGCTGCTTCTCCGGCTTCCACTTCGCGCGCTTGGCCGCAGCCCGAATGACGTCCCTGGCCCGCTCATCCCGCAGGTAACGCAGCCGGAACGCGACCGGATCTTCGCCACGCTCGGCGGCGATTTCATCGAGGATCGATTCGATCGCAAACACATTGCCCTGTCCGCCCAGCGTCCGCAGCGCCGAAGTGCGAATGGGCATCGTCGTCAGGCGATGGCTTTCTATGCGCCATGACGGAAAATCATAAAGCGGGATCGAGTTGCGATCGCCGCCGCCGCCATTCGTCTGCGGCGGATTGGTGGAGATCATGCGCGGAAACGGCTCTGCCAGCTCGAATCCCGCCAGCAAGGCGGGCTGTGCCGCGCGCCCCGGCCGCGCCGCGTGACCGTTGCTCCAGATCGAGTGCCGCCAGTCGACGATCTCTCCCTGCGCATCGAGATCCGCTTCAATCTCGATTGCCATCGCCGCGCCAAAGGGTGCGTCCGACATCTCGCCTTGTCGCGACCACTGCACCCGCACCGGACGGCCGCCGGCGGCCCGGGCTAGCAGTACGGCGTCTAGCGCGACATCGTCGGCGGCGTTGTGTCCGTAGCAGCCAGCGCCTTCCAGATGCTCGACGGTGATGTTCTCGACCGGCAGTTTGAGAACCAGCGCCAGATCGGCGCGCAGGAGATAGACGCCCTGGCTGTGAGTCCAGACATGAACGCGGTCGCTGTCCCACTGCGCCATCGCACAGGACGGTGCGATCGACGCGTGGGCAATGTAAGGGCGGGTATATTGCCGCCGAATGGTTCGCGCCGCCGCGCCTGATGATGCAGCCGTTTTCTGGTCGATGATCGTCGCTTCCGATGGCTGCGCTTTCAGGAATGAAGCCAGATCGTTTTCGTCGGGAAGGGGCTCGCCGTCGGACCAGACGGCGCCCTTGCGCAAGGCTCGAACGGCCAGTTCCGCGCCACGCTCGGTTTCGCTGACGACGCCCGCGAAACTGCCATCGCGCACGATGGCGACGAGACCGTCGACCGCACGGGCACCATCCTCTCTCAATTCCGAAAGCTTCGCGCGCGCGTTCTCAGGCCGCAGCACCCGGCCATGCAGCATCCTCGCCAACGCCTGATCGTGGATGAACCGCGGCCGGGCAAACACCTTGTCTGGTATGTCGATCCGGTGGATCGAGTTTCCGGCCAGCGCACGGCGCGTTGCGATCTTTGGCGTCACGCCTGATGTGGCGTTGTGATCGAGCGAGACCTCATCGGCAAGTTCCCAATAACTGGTCCTGACATTGCCAGGGCCCGAAATGGTGCCGTCCTCGATTTCGAGCGCATCGACATCGACCCCGAGCCGTTCTGCCGCATGCTGCAGAAATATCCGGCGAACCTCGGCGCAGGCATAACGCAGCGCGCGGCCCGACTGCTGGATCGAGAGGCTGCCCGAGGTGACGCCCTCGTTAGGGCTGGCGGCAGTCGACGCCCGGATCATCTGCACGCGCGACAGGTCGACATCGAGTTCGTCGGCGGCGATCTGCGCCAGCGCCGTCACGATGCCTTGCCCGATCTCCACCTTGCCCGGCGAGACCGTTACTTGTCCGGCGCTCGAGAATTTCAGCCACGACGACAGTTTCGGATTGGCCGCGAGGCTTGCCGGCAATGCGGGCTGAGACGGAGCGTCGACCTGCTGGTTCATCCTGCCGCCATTTCTTCCGCTGCGCGCAATACCGCCCGCACCATGCGCTGATGCGAACCACAACGGCAGAGATTGCCGTCGAGCGCTTCCTTCACCTCCCGCGTTGTCGGCGACGGATTTCGCTTTAGCAGTGCCGCTGCGCTCATCAGGATGCCGGAGACGCAATAGCCGCATTGCAGCGCCTGCTCGGCGATGAAGGCGCGCTGCAGCGGGTGCGGCCGCTCGCTCGTACCCAGCCCTTCGATGGTCGTGACATCCTTGTCCGCGACCGACCACAGCGGCGTGTCGCAGGCCGACACCGCGCGATCTCCGATAATGACATTGCAAGCGCCGCATTCACCGGCGCCGCAGCCGAAATGCGGTCCGGTCACTCCGAGCTGCCCGCGCAGAATATCCAGCAAGGGCCGGTCGGGATCGGCGTCGACCATAGTCTCGACGCCGTTGAGGCGGAATCGAACGCTCGGCATCGAGGGCGAACCTTCTCTCGCAGCTTCTTATTATTGCGGCGGCTTGTCGAACTTTTTGACAACCTCCGCCCATTTCACGATATCGCCGCGGAGGAATTTGTCGAATTCGTCTGACGTCATTGAGATAGGGACGACACCTTGCTGGGACCACAGTTTTACGATGTCAGGTCGCTTCACAATGTCGTTCACGGCCGCGTTGAGCTTGTCGATAATCGGCTTGGGCGTACCCGCAGGCGCCATCAAGCCGAGCCAGATGGTGGCCTCATAGCCGGGAATGCCGGCCTCGATCGCCGTCGGCGCATTGGACAGAACGGTTGAACGTGTCTTGCCCGTTGTAGCCAGTGCGCGCACCTGGTTTTCCGCCACGTTGGGCGCCATCGCCGGAACGGCGTCGATCATCATCTGAACCTGGCCGCCGATCACACCGCTGCGCGCTTCGCCGCTGTTGCGGTAAGGTACGTGCACCAGGTCGATGCCGGCCATGGCTTTGAACAGCTCGCCCGCCATATGATACGGCGTGCCTTGGCCTGACGAGGCGTAGTTCAGTTTGCCAGGTTGCGATTTGGCGAGCGCAATGAATTCCTGCAGCGTCTTCGCCTGCACGGACGGATGAACGACGATGACGAGGTCGGAATAGTTCACCGGCGCGATCGGCGCGAGATCGCGCATCAGTTCGTATTTGCGTTGCGGCACCAGCGATTCATTCGCGGTCTGGGTGTTCGACATCATCAGCAGCGTATAGCCGTCGGGCGGCGACTTGACGGCTTCCTGCGTGCCGATCACCCCGCCGGCGCCGGTGCGGTTTTCAACCACGAAGGGCTGGCCAAGGCTTTCCTGCAGGATGCTGCCGATCTGCCGGGCGGTGACGTCGGCAGGTCCCCCGGCGCCGAAGGGAACAATCACCTTCACGGGACGCGACGGATAGTCCTGCGCCAGGCCGGGCGTCATCAGCAGAGATGGCACCGCCAGCATTGCCGCCAGCGCGAGCGCCGTTCCCAAGCGCATCATGTCAACCTCCCGAACTCTGTCTTTTTTTGAAGGGCCCGTTTACCGGCCTCGTGCCAAGTCTAGCTATCCGCGGACTGATCGCTAGTCCCAGAATCAGATATTCGTTGCCGCATTCTTGCTCTCAACCGGGACCGTCGCCGCCGCCCAGACAAGCATGCGAACTTAGAGCCCGGGAGGATGACCTGTGGCAGTAAGAGCGAAGAACCGTCGGTTTCCGACGGCGTTCAAATTGAAGGCGATCAAGCGCATGGAAGGGGGCGAAGGCGTTTTTGCCTGTGGCTCGCAGTAGCGCGAAATCCCAAAATGGCCCATCCTGCGCAGGTCGGCTTAGCTGCGACAGCAAAGCGCCATCGGCGATGGACAGCCGCCGATCCATGGGAATAATGAACAGGGTTCAGGTAACTTCGCCACCAGCGCGGGGAACGAAAACATGAAACACCCAGGGATTTCGCGCCGCGATATGCTGGCCGGCGCCGGCGCCGTTCTCGCAGGCGCAGCATTTTCCACGCGCGTGATGGCCGCTGCCCCTCCACCGGAGACGGTGACCCCGGCGCTGATCGACGCGGCAAAGAAGGAAGGCAAGGTCATCTACTACACCTCGACCGATCTGCCGGTCGCGGAGAAACTGGCCAAGGCCTTCGAGGCGAAATATCCGGGCATTGCGGTACACGTCGAGCGTACCGGCGCCGAGCGCGTGTTCCAGCGCATCGGCCAGGAATACGCCAGCAACATCCACGCCGTCGATGTGGTGAACTCGTCCGATGCCGCGCATTTCATCGTCTGGAAGCGCGACGGAATTTTGGCGCCTTACGTGACGGAAGACGTCGCAAAATTCTATCCGGCCGAGCACAAGGATCCCGATGGCCAGTTTGCCAGCTTCCGCGTTTGGCTCAGCATCATCGCCTACAACACCAACATGGTGAAAGCGGAGGACGCGCCGAAGAGTTTTGCCGATCTGCTCGATCCCAAATGGAAGGGCAAGATCGTCAAGGCGCACCCGGGCTACAGCGGCACCATCATGACCGCGACCTACCAGATGCAGCGCGATCTCGGCTGGAGCTATTTCGAAAAGCTCGCCAGGCAGAACATCATGCAGGTGCAGTCATCGGCCGATCCCCCCAAGAAGCTCGATCTGGGCGAGCGCGCGGTGATGGCCGACGGCAACGAATACAACATCTTCCAGATGAAGGAGGCGGGCCGTCCGGTCGAGCCGGTCTATGCCACGGAAGGATCGCCGCTGATTATCGGACCGAACGGCGTCTTCAAGAATGCTCCCAATCCCAATGCGGCAAGGCTGTTCCAGTCGTTCAGCCTGAGCCGGGAGGCGCAGCAACTCATCGTCGACGTCGGCGGCCTCCGCTCGGTGCATTCTCAAACCGTCGAGAAAGCGGGTCGCACGTCGCTCAAGGACATCAAGACCATGAAGGACGACGCGGCGGCAGTAGAGAAGGAAAGCGAGGCCATCAAGGCGCGCTACACCAAGATTTTCCGCATTTGACCGGCATGCCCTCCGGACTGCCCACGGTTTCGGTCGCCGAAACGTTAGCGGAAAAGATCGTCGCGCTCAGGCCCGGCGCATTGCCTGCAGCGACCAGGCGCAAATGTGAGGATCTGCTGATCGATGTGGTGGGCCTGTGCGTCACTGCACGCAACGAGGATTACGTCGAAAGCGCCTTGGCAGGTTGCGATGATGACGGCCCATGCACGGCGATCGGGCACCGACGCACCCTGAATGCTGCAGGCGCCGCTTTCGTCAACGGCACGGCCGCGCATGGCGAGGATTTCGACGACACGTTCGAGGGCGGTCCGGTGCATGCCGGCGCGGTGATCGTGCCGGCGGTGCTCGCCGCCTGCGAGCGGCATAATCCGGAAGGTCAGGCGGCGCTGATCGGGATCGCGGTCGGCACCGAAGTGCTCTGCCGGTTGAGCCTCGTGGTGCCGAAGGCGGTTCACAAGGCCGGCTTCCACCCGACCGCGATTTTTGGCGCGATGGGCGCGGCCGCCGGCGTCGGCGCAGCGCTCGGCCTCAACGCCAGGCAGATCGTCGATGCACTCGGCATAGCCGGCAGCATGGCCGGCGGCGTCATCGAATATCTCGCCGAGGGCGCCTGGACCAAGCGACTGCATGCCGGGTGGGCGGCGCAATCCGGCATCCGCGCGGCGCTGCTGGCGCGGGGAGGGTTCGTCGGACCACGCACGGTGTTCGAAGGCGTCCACGGGCTGTTCCACGGCTTCGCGCACACCACGGATGGCGACTACGCCGCGCTGATCGGCGATTTCGGTGCACGCTGGGTGACAGACATGCTGGCGTTCAAGCCCTATCCATGTGGAACGATGGCGCAGCCCTATATCGATTGCGCGCGTCGGTTGGCCGCGCGCGGCATCAAGCCGGAGGACGTCGCCGAGGTCGTCTGCGAGGTGGCGGAAGGAACGGTGCACCGGCTGTGGGAGCCGCTGGCCGACAAGCAGCGCCCTCGCAACGGCTATGCCGGCAAATTTGCCGTGCCTTATCTGCTGGCTGCCGGATTCGTGCATGGCGGCGTCGGCCTCGGTGCTTTCACGGAAGATGCGATCCGCGATCCACGCGTGCTGGATCTGGCTGCCAAAGTGAAATTCGTGATCGACCCGGATAATCCCTATCCGAACAACTATACCGGCCACATCCGCGCAACCCTCGCGGACGGCAGCGTGGTCGAAGACCGGCAGCCCTATCTTCGGGGTGGCACGCAGGAGCCGTTGACGCGGCAGGACGTGACCGACAAGTTTGTGCTCAACGTCAAGCATGGCGGCTGGAGTGCTGCACAAGGCGATGCGGCGTTGAAACTGATGGCGAGACTGTTTGATGGCCGCATCGATCTGGGCTTGTTGCGCAACTGATTGTCGTCATGGCCGGGCTTGTCCCGGCCATCCACGTCTTTGTTGGACGAAGGAAGACGTGGATGCCCGGCACAAGGCCGGGCATGACGTGGAGAGAGCGGATGACAAGAGAACTTGTAGGCAAGGTCGCTATCGTCACCGGCGCAGGCCGCAACATCGGCCGCGCAATCGCTCTGACGCTGGCGGAAGGCGGCGCGTCCGTCGTGGTCAATGCACGCAGCAACCGCGTCGAGGCCGAGGCCGTAGCGCGCGAGATCGAGGCCGCAGGTGGCAAGGCGCTGGTTCATATCGGCGACGTCGCCGACCCCGGCGCCGTGCAGGCGATGGCAGATGCCGCCGTGAAGCAATTCGGCCGTATCGATATCCTCGTCAACAATGCCGCGTTGCGCCGCGAAAAGCCGTTCGCCGAGATGGACTATGCGGCGTGGCGTGAAATCCTCGACGTGACCCTCGACGGTACCTTCCACTGCGTGAAGGCCTGCCTGCCGGCGCTGCGGCAGTCCGGCGCAGGAACCATCATCAACGTCGGCGGCCTCAGCGCGCATACGGGAGCGAAGAACCGCGCGCATGTAGTGACGGCGAAGGCGGGCATCATCGGGCTAACGCGGGCGCTGGCCCATGATCTCGCCGACGACGGCATCACGGTGAACTGCGTCGTACCTGGCCTGATCGGCACGCCACGGCCGAAGGACAAGCCGGAGCCGGCGCATCATCTGACCCATCAGACCATCACCGGCAACCGGGGCCGGCCGGAAGACGTTGCCGCAACCGTGCGGTTCCTGTGTGGCCCCGGTGCGCGCTATATCAATGGGCAGGCGATCCACGCCAATGGCGGCGCCTATTTGGGCGCCTGATGCATGGCTAAAGGCCGTTTTTGCAGGTGTATTGCCGGACAAAGCCCCTCGGCGACCGCGGCGTTTGATGTTACCTAGAAACGCATGAACCAGCATGCCAAGGTCGAGATCCGCCATTCAACCTGTCCGCACGATTGCCCGTCGGCCTGCGCGCTCGACGTCGAGGTGATCGACGGCCGCTCGATCGGCCGGGTCCGCGGTTCCAAAGTGCAGACCTATACGGCGGGCGTCGTCTGCGCCAAGGTCGCGCGCTACGCCGAGCGCATTCACCATCCCGACCGGCTGCTGTATCCGATGCGCCGCACCGGGCCGAAGGGCTCCGGCCAGTTCGCGCGGATTTCCTGGGATGAGGCGCTGGACGAAATCGCCGCGCGGTTCGATCAGGCCGAGCGCGAATTCGGTGCCCAGTCGGTCTGGCCCTATTACTACGCCGGCACGATGGGGCTCGTCATGCGCGACGGCATCAATCGCCTTGCGCATGTGAAGAAGTATTCCCGTTTCTACGGCACCATCTGTGCGACCGTCGCGCGCATCGGGTTTGCCATCGGCACCGGCAAGATCGCCGGAGTCGACCCGCGCGAGATGGGTGTCTCCGATCTCGTCGTGATCTGGGGCACCAATCCGGTGAATACCCAGGTCAACGTGATGACGCATGCCTCGCGCGCCCGCAAGGAGCGCGGCGCCAAAATCGCGGCGATCGACATCTACAACAACGACACCATGAAGCAGGCGGATATCAAGGTCCTGCTCCGGCCCGGCACCGACGGCGCGTTTGCCTGCGGCGTCATGCATGTGTTGTTCCGCGAGGGGTACGCGGATCGCGCCTATATGGATCGCTACACCGATTGTCCCGACGAACTCGAGGCGCACCTTAAGACCCGTACGCCGGAATGGGCCTCGAAGATTTCGGGCGTGCCGGTCGAAGAGATCGAGGCGTTCGCGCGCCTGGTCGGCCAGACCAAACGTTCGTTTTTCCGCCTCGGCTACGGCTTTACCCGTAGCCGCAACGGTGCGGCGCAGATGCATGCAGCGCTGTGCATCCCGGCAGTGACGGGAGCCTGGCAATATGAAGGTGGCGGC
This sequence comes from Bradyrhizobium sp. WYCCWR15520, assembly GCF_056174665.1. Lineage (NCBI taxonomy): Bacteria > Pseudomonadati > Pseudomonadota > Alphaproteobacteria > Hyphomicrobiales > Nitrobacteraceae > Bradyrhizobium > Bradyrhizobium sp. WYCCWR15520. Next base: position 72,099 of record NZ_JBWBWM010000002.1, on the reverse strand, counting down.
GCCTTCTTCAACAATGCTTCGATCTGGAAGTTCGACGAGTCCATTATCGAGGGGCATGACGCGATCGATCCCACGACGCGCTGGCTCGATCAGTCACAGATCGGGCGTATCCTGACCGGAGACGCCGAAGCCTTGAAGGGCGGGCCGCCGGTCAAGGCCATGCTGATCCAGAATACCAATCCGGTGACGGTAGCGCCCGAACAGGCACTCGTGCGAAAGGGCTTTGCCCGCGAAGACCTGTTCATGGCGGTGCATGAGCAGTTCATGACCGAGACGGCCGTCATGGCCGACATCGTGCTGCCGGCGACCATGTTCATGGAGCATGACGATCTCTATTACGGCGGTGGTCACCAGCATATTTCGGTCGGTGCCAAGCTGATCGATCCGCCGGGCGAGTGCCGTTCCAACCACGAGGTGCTGCAGGGCCTCGGCCGCCGCCTCAATGCCGTGCATCCCGGATTTGAGATGACGCCGCGCGAATTGATCGACGCGACGCTGAAGAAGAGCGGCCACGGCGATATCGAAACGTTGGAAGCGGATCTGTGGCGCGATATCCAGCCGGACTTTCGCACCTCTCACTATCTCGATGGCTTCGCGCACGCCGACAAGAAGTTCCACTTCAAGGCCGATTGGGCGAATCCCCCAGTCGGTACTCCGGGCCTGGGCCCGTGGGCGCAGATGCCATCGCTGCCCGACCACTGGATGATCATCGAGGAGGCGGACGAGAAGCATCCGTTCCGCCTCGCCACCTCGCCGTCACGCAGCTATCTCAACACCAGTTTCAACGAGACGCCGGGATCGCAGGCCCGCGAAGGCGTGCCGACGGTGATGATGCATCCGGAAGACGCCGCAAGCCTTTCGATCGCTGATGGCGACGCCGTGACGCTGGGCAACACGCGCGGCGAAACCACGCTGACCGCAAAGCTTTTTGACGGTGTGCGCCGTGGCGTCCTGATCGCCGAATCCATCCATCCGAACAAGGCTCATATCGGCGGCCGCGGCATCAATATGCTGACCGGGGCCGAAACGATCGCGCCGATCGGGGGCGCGGCGTTCCATGACAACAAGGTCTGGGTCAAAAAGATGACGCCAGCTACTGCGCGCAAGAGCTAGATCGCGCTTGCAGTCCACCGTTATCCTGCCGCAAATGCTAACCAGCATTTGGCAAACGAGCGAGCAGGACAATGACCGATTCAAGCAGCGTGATACGCGAAAAACGCGGGCAGGCGTTCTGGATCACCATCAACCGGCCGGACAAGCGCAACGCCATCAATGCCGACGTCGTCGCCGGCATCGCCCGCGGCTATCGCGAAGCGCATGATGACAAGGACGTCCGCGTTATCGTGCTGACGGGGGCGGGCGACAAGGCGTTTTGCGCTGGCGCCGACCTTCAGAACAGCGGTGCCGCCTTCGCGATGGATTTTTCGCGGCCGAATGTCGACTACGCCGATCTCTTGCGGCTGTCGCAGAACGCCACCAAGCCCGCGATTGCGCGGGTGGGCGGCGTCTGTATGGCCGGCGGCATGGGACTGTTGTGTATGACCGACATGGCTGTCGCCGCCGATCATGTGATCTTTGGTCTGCCCGAGGTGAAGGTCGGCGTGTTCCCGATGCAGGTGCTGAGCCTGTTGCAATCGATTGCGCCGAAGCGGCTGGTCAGCGAGTGGTCGCTGACCGGCGAGCCGTTCGACGCGCATGCGGCGCAGGACGCCGGACTCCTGAACTATGTGGTGCCGGCGGCGGAGCTCGATGCCAAGGTCGAATGGCTGGTCAGCCGCATCGTCGACAAGTCGCCGACCGCGATCCGCCGCGGCAAGTATGCGATGCGTGCAATCGCCTCGATGTCGTTCGATGAAAGCATCGCCTACACCGAGAGCCAGATCGCATTGCTGGCGATGACGGAAGACGCCAAGGAAGGCCTCAAGGCGTTCGGCGAGAAGCGCAAGCCGTCGTGGACGGGAAAATAGTTTGGTTCCGGGTCGTAGATGATCCTTCTACAAGGGAAATCTAGTGGCTCATGATGCTTGTGAGGTGTCATTCCGGGTCGTGAGCAGCGCAGGTTTTGTTCGTTCCTCACGACGCTTCTTGGAGCCTGAAATCAGCTGATTGCGCGTGCGCTTGGCATAGGCTGGCAGCGGGCGTGTCGATCGATGACGGGCGGCGGCCCGTAACTCGGCATCTGTAAGGTCGCTGTCGGCGCCTTCCGTAAAGCCGCCGTGACGGAACGAGGTAAATGATAGTTCAGTTCGAATTCCAGCAGCTGCAACTATCTTTTTTACGACGTGCCGGAGATAGCGAAGATCCTTGCGTTCTGTCATCCATGGGAGCTGAGTACTCGACCTGCGGTGCCCATGGTCGCGCCGAATCATCAGTCCTGAGACGATTGCTTCTTTGATTGCGTCGAGCTCCGCCATGAGCTCGGGGAAAAGAGGCTCGCCGGTGTCGTCGAACAAGGGCCACCAGGCTTCTTCGCCATTCTTCGGATGTACGATTTTTGCGCTGTTCGGCCGCTCTTTGGGCCGGTAGTGCGAGACGTCAAAGACGCCGAACACATGTTCTTCGCGCTGCAACCATTCCCAGGTCAGCAGCGCCGCTGTTCCCACCGAGTTGTACCCGAGGCTCTTCGCGGCCATTCTGAATGCAATGAGTTCGTCCCAAGTCGCCGTAGGGGTTTCGCGTGCCGGCCGGCCAGGCGCGCGGCTCTTTAGGTCCATCCGCGAGAATGGATTGATCGCCGGCACCATTGCTTCTTGAGCGCGCTGACCAACAAACCAGGCGCGCCTACACGCGATCATAGATGCGTTCGCGAAGCGACGACGCTCTCGTTTAACGATGTTACCGTCTGCGTCTTCGTCGTCTACAACAAGCAGTTTCGCGTAAATTGCGTCCACGAAGGCCTTCGTGAAATCAGAAATCTGCTTCGAGCCCGCGCAGCTACCATCCTTCAAGATTTGGTTGGAAAACAGCGCAAGTCCTTGTTCGTAGAAGCGCTGAGTCTTGTGATCGATTTCCTTCCATTTCTGATGGGTCTTGAATACGCCGACTAACCAATCAAAGGTGCCTGGCGCAGGCGATGCTGGAACCATGTCAGTCAATCCTCCTGAGCGCCAGCTGTCGAATGCGGGCAGCAGAACATTCTCGGCTCGGTCGACGGCGGCCACGCGTTCGTGCCCTAAGGCTTCAGCCCTGACGTGACAGCCCTGTCTGCGGGCCCAAGTCGGCGGCTCAAAGAAGTATGCCCATTGACCGCCCTTCAATGATTTTCGTCGGAAGTAGCGAGGAAGCTTCGATTCTGTGACGGGTAGTTTCATACTAGGGAGGCCAAATCCTTTCTTTCCAATCTGTCTAGATCCTTAGGCTTGGCTGGCGTCGTGAGGTTGTCGATAACGGCCTTAGACCAAACTGGCTGTCGAGATCGCCCAATTCGATAATAGCCGGTTGGAGGTGGTGCTTCCCCGCGCACCACGGCACGTGCGAGCTCACCGGTGTCGCGGTAGTCTAAGTAGGCGGCCGCCATATCGGCGCGCATGAATGCAGGCCATATGCCAACAGGTGGATAACGCGCAGGAAGGGCAGGGCGTGGCGGCATGAGCGGCAGTTCGTCGGTATGCATCAATCGTTGAGACCAAGAATTAGTGGCGCCGACGAACCGCTTAATCGTTCGATGAGGTGCTGCCGTAGATTCAGAAAGTACGGATCCAGATTCTTCAGCTCGCGATCGATCCCTTCGTGCATGCTTTCACGCCTTCTGTCGCCCGACCGCTTGATATGGAAAACGAGAAGGCTTGATGGAAAAAGGGGAGCCAGGATCTGATGGTGGCGTCGGCTGGCATAGCGTGCAAATTGGCTGGACGGCGGTCCGTGCAGTCGTAGTGACAAACCTGGAATGATGCTTGTTCGCGAGGTGGGCGCACCAGGGCTCGAACCTGGAACCCGCTGATTAAGAGTCATAGGATTCCACTGGGGTATCAGTGCTCAATCCGACAAATAAGTCGCCGCTCTTACATTGAAACCGTGATAAGTCTTCGCTTTGTCGGAATGGCAGACCTTGCAACGGATCGCCGATACCGAGGATGCGGTTGTTTGCTTGCAACTGGTTAAGAAAGACGCGGAACCGTGGGAGGCGCTTGGTGACAATCGGCCTCACACTTCGCGGTCAAAGACGTGCTTCCTTTGGTGATGATTGTGCGTATGGTCTTGCGACTCCGGCTTGTTCGCGCCCCATATTCTTAATAGCGCATTTGAGCGATGTCGTGCCGACCTTCGGCGTTGGGGCGCGTCCGCTAGCCGCGGACCGGGCTCTCGTGCACCGAGCCGCAAGGCGTCTCGGCCATCCGGCTTCGATCCCTCGCGCAATCATGAGTCGCTCGCCGGAGGCACTCGCCTTCGGTGCCCGCCGTCATTTCATTCCGGCGTCGTTATCACTGCCCCTCTGCGGGTGCCTTATTAACCGGTCTCGCGACTGCAGTCGGTCCCGCGTCCCGCCGCGTTTCCCGCGTCGGCGCTATGCTGACGCTCCTGCGGCTGCCTCTTTCTCTTGGCCTGCGCTTCGCTACGGCGTTCTCGCAGGTTCACCGGCGCCAAGGCTTCATGCGATGTGCAGCTACCGTGACAGTCTTGAGTTTGGGGCTTAAGCCATGTTTTTGTCCGGGAATGGGCCATTATTAGATCGTATACCATCAAATGGTCTATTTATAGGCCGATGCCTTGACTTTCGGGAACTGTTCTATAAATAGACCATATCCAAGAGCATGGTCTGTTTATGGATCTACGGATGTCGAAAATCCAACACCCTGTTTCCCCCTATGCTGCCGACGCGGTGCTTCTTCTTGGCCAACTCATTCGCAAGGCGCGTATCGAACGCAAGCTCAAGGCCGTCGATGTAACCGACCGGGTCGGGATTTCGCGCGGCCTTCTGCGACGCATCGAGACGGGCGATCCCGGATGCACGATTGGGGTGGTCTTCGAGGTCGCGGCAATTGTCGGGGTGCGACTATTCGATACGGATCAGGCGGCATTGTCCGAGGCGGTCGAAACCAATCGAGAACTAATGACGCTGCTGCCGAAATCGGTTCGCAGCTCACGTATCGAGGTCGCCGATGATTTCTGACGCCAAATATACCCAGGCCTTTGTCTGGGTATGGCTTCCGGATCAAACGGAGCCCGTCGTCGCCGGCCTTCTATCGGCAAGCGACAGGCAACTCGTATTCAATTACGGGCGAAGCTACCTCGCGCGCAAGAACGCTATCCCGCTCTATGAACCAGAATTGCCACTGCGGAGCGGAATCTTGCCGTTGACGGCAGGGTTGAGCATGCCGAATTGTATTCGCGATGCGGCTCCCGACGCTTGGGGGCGCCGGATCATTATTAATCGAAAATTCGGAGTGCAAGGCAAGAATGTCGATCCGGGCAATGTCGATGAGCTCACCTTTCTGCTGGAATCCGGCTCAGACCGCATCGGCGCTTTGGATTTTCAGGTATCTTCTGCGGCGTACGTAGCTCGGGAAGGCGTTGAGGTCCCTCTCCACGCACTCCAAAATGCCGCTGCGCTGGTCGAAAAGGGAGTTCCGCTCACGGAAGAACTCGACCGAGCCCTTCTCCATGGCAGCTCAATCGGAGGCGCCCGGCCCAAGGCGATGATTGCGTCGGGCAACCGGAAATTTATTGCGAAATTCTCATCGCAGAACGATCTCTACGGCGTCGTCAAGGCCGAATACATCGCCATGCGCCTCGCCTCTGAAGTCGGCCTGACCGTGGCGCCGGTTAGACTTGAACGTGCGGCGGGAAGGGACGTTCTTCTTATTGAACGCTTTGATCGCCTGAAAATGGAAGGACGCTGGAGCCGTAAATCCATGGTGTCCGCCCTCACGCTGCTTGAGCTCGATGAACTCATGGCGCGCTATGCCAGTTATGAACAACTCGCGACCGTAATTCGTCATCGATTTTCGGCGCCGAGAGAGACCCTTAAAGAGCTCTTTGCACGAATGCTGTTCAACATTCTCTGTGGAAATACCGATGACCATGCGCGCAATCACGCGGCTTTCTGGAATGGCAAGGAACTGTCTCTGACCCCCGCATATGATATCTGTCCGCAAAATCGGACAGGTGGGGAAGCCACCCAAGCCATGCTGATCATGGGCCAAGAACGCGCGAGCCAAATCGCGCTGTGGCTGAAAGCGGCGCCGCTGTTTCTGACGAGCAATGCTGAGGCAATCCTACTTGCGACCAAACAGGTCAAAACGATCGTACAGCGCTGGTCCGCTGTATGCGACGAGGCAAAGCTCAGCAAAGTAGATCGGAATTTTCTCTGGCGCCGCCAGTTCTTGAACCCGTATGCCTTCCTGGAAGCACCGGAAGCCTTGACGAAGCTGATTGATTAAAAGCTGATCTCGCTGCTTCAACCGCTTCATTGCCACGCCGTTCCTGATGGTGAGGAGGTCCGCTGCCTGAGGATATTCGTCGAATGCCTCGGTCTCCCGTGACCGCGGCGCGTCAGAGAGTGAGAGGAGTGCAGTCCAGTTTCGCGGCGGGTTGGAGATCGAGAGAGAGGCTCTCGGCTGGCCGCCGCGGAGAATTGACATGGCAAGCGCCGTTCATAAGATCAAGCTCAGTCCGTCCCGAGATATTCCCTTCAACAAGCTGGTGTTGAGCCAGTCCAATGTCCGTCGCCTCAAGGCCGGCGTCTCGATCGAGCAACTGGCCCAGAGCATCGCGCAACGTACCTTGCCCCAACGCCTCAGTGTTCGCGCTGTCGTCGACGCCGACGGTCTGGGAACCGGCATGCTCGAGGTGCCCGCTGCAGGTCGGCGGTACCGTGCTCTAGAATTCCTGGTGAAGCAGAAGCGGATGGCGAAGACCCAACCGGTGCCCTGCGTGGTCAGGAATGATGGCGTTGCCGAGCATGACTCGCGCGCTGAAAATGACGAGCGCATCGGCCTACATCCGCTCGACCAGTTCCGCGCGTTCCAGACCCTCGGTGATGGCGGCATGAGCGAAGAGGAGATTGCCGCCCGGCATTTCGTGACGCCGGCAATCGTCAAGCAGCGCCTGCGCCTGAAGCGCTATCCGCTCCCACGTATCTCCGATCGGACGGGGGTGTAAGATGCCGTGCGATGCAACGGAGCTGGCAGATCGTCTGGCGCGCCAGGCCGAGGTGGTGTGCCGTCACTATCTTTCCAATGGGCGACGGGTAGGAAACTACTGGCAGGTTGGTGATGTCAGGAACACTGCCGGTCGGTCGATGTTCGTACGCCTGTCAGGCGCGTCCGGTAAACGCGTCGCCGGCAAATGGACCGATGCTGCCACCGGCGAGCACGGCGATTTGCTCGACATCATTCGAGAAAGTTGCGGCCTCGTCGATTTCCGCGAGGTCGCAGCCGAAGCACGACGGTTCCTCGGGCTTCCGCGACCTGAGCCGGACTCGAAGAGCCAGCCACGTGCTTCAGCAACCGGCTCGCCGGAATCGGCACGGCGGCTATTCGCGATCTCGCATCCGGTCAAGGGCACGATGGTAGAGACTTATCTGCATGCCCGCGGAATCACTGTCCTTCCCAGCTGCGAAAGCCTTCGATTCCATCCGCGCTGCTATTATCGTCCGCGCCCCTTTGAACCGTCCGAGACCTACCCCGCGATGATCGCGGCGGTGACCGATCTCGACGGTCGGATCACCGGCGTGCATCGCACCTACCTCAATCCTGAAGGGTACGACCGTTCGGCGAGCGGCAAAGCGCCGATCGACTCACCACGACGCGCGATGGGCCATCTTCTTGGCCACGCCGTCCGCTTCGGTATCGCTGATGATGTCATGGCGGCTGGGGAGGGCATCGAAACCATATTGTCGCTCCGCTGCATCTTGCCGACCATGCCGATGGTCGCTGCACTGTCGGCGGCTCATCTGGCAGCCATCCTTTTCGCAGCGGGTCTGCGCCGGCTTTATATCGTGCGCGACTGCGATACCGCCGGCGATGGAGCGTTGGAAAGGTTGGTTGCACGTGCGCGCGCCAACGGGATCGAAGCGATACCGCTGTCGCCGAGCTGCGGGGACTTCAACGAGGATCTCCGGAAATCTGGCAAGGATGCGCTTCGGGAGTCCCTGCGGCTGCAACTTGCTTCGGAAGATGTGGCGCGCTTCGTGGAGCTGTGAGACGCCGCCAGAGAAAGGTGCGCGTCGCTTTCCGTGTTCGCTCGACCGGGTCGCGAGCGTTTCGCCGAGTGTGTCGCAGAGGCCGCAGCCCTGGCCTTCTGAGAGGGCGACCCTGCGGCAAGCGAACCGGCCACGCAATGGTGGCGGCCGGCTATTTTCCGTCGCGTCCTTACGGACGCTTTACATCGCGATACAAAATAGCCGGCCGCCACCATCCTCCACTCCGCTTCGGCCGCTTCGCCCAGCTCAGCGGTGCAGGTCCAGTCCGCCCGCCGCCTTTCGTCGCCACGAAGGCCGCGATGGTCGCGGCCGATCCGACAAAGGAACACGCCATGACGACCAATCGCGACGAACAGGACTACGATCCGACGCTCACGACATCCCCGACCGATCACGTTCTCACCGAACTCCAGCTTCATGGCTATCGCCCCTTCCAGGACGAACCCGATCCGAGACCGCTGCCGGAGGCGCGTACCATTGCCAACGCCGTCGCCGATATCTTCGACGCCCTGATCGCGACACTCGGAGAGACCCGCCTCGACCCCGATCTCGAGAACCTCCTGTGGTCGAGCGTGAATATCTTCCACCGCGCCACTGAGCGGATCGAACGCGAGCTTGATGGCAATGAAATAGCGCAGAAGCGGAGCCAGAAGGATCAGGATGGTTCGGAAATCCGCTCGGTCGAGTTGGAACGCCTGATCGCAGAGGGCATGACTCTTATCGAACGTCGCAACGCCATAGAGTTCTTCCGCGATGAGGCCGCCGGACAATTCGAGCGCCACACCGGATCAGCCTGGCGACCACGCTCGGGATCTTTGGTAAATCACGGCACGCTGACCTCGGCTATGATTGACAGCCGCGACTATCTCGCCGCCAAGCGTCGCATTGCGCTCGAGCCGCTGACGCCGGCAGGCACGAAGATCGCCTTTACCGGAGGACTCGATTGCAACGATCATCCCCTGATCTGGAACACACTCGACAAGGTCCGTGCCAAATATCCTGACATGGTCCTCCTGCACGGCGGCTCGCCAACGGGGGCCGAGCGCATCGCTGCCCGATGGGCAGATCACCGCAAGGTAACATAGATCGCTTTCAAGCCGGACTGGACCCGACACGCCAAGGCAGCGCCCTTCAAACGCAACGACCAGATGCTCGACGTCTTGCCCGTGGGGGTCATGGTATTCCCCGGTACCGGTATCCAGGACAATCTCGCCGACAAGGCGCGTAAGCTCGGCATCCCTGTCTGGAAGTTCGGGAGTGGCGGCGCGTGAGCGCCGCCATCGCCCGACAAAAGGCATATTTCCGTCCCGGCTAGATGGCGCAGCGAAAATTCCAACGCAGCGAATCTTCGCTGTCGGCAAATTCTACTCTCGTCACCTTGCCGCCGCGGCTATACTGGGCGCTGCGCCGTGGTGGTGGTGGAGGCGTAACCCTTGAGAAATCTGTCACGGGAGCCATCACCATGATCATCATCATTGGTATTCTTCTCAATATCGCCGGCTCGGTGCCGTCTGCTGGGCACTGTTTGCACTGGCAATCTATGCGTTGCCGTTCTTTGTCGGCATGACCACCGGGATGTAGGCGTATCGAATCGGAATAGGTCCAGTTGGTGCCATCATCATTGGCTCCGTCCCCAGCGGGTTTGGACTTTTGGCCGGGCAGTATACCTTCTCCCTCACCGTTCTCCCGGTATCCGTCTTGTCGTTGTCCTCCTGTTTGCGGTCCCGGCGTCATCAGCTGGCTATCAGGCGACTCTCTGCCTCGCTCAGATCAGTATTTCCCTGGAATGGTGGCGGAAAGTATTTGCTTTGATTGGCGCAGTTGTAGCTGGATGCACCGCATGGGCTCGCGTGGCGATACTGGCAACCCCAACTCTAAGAGAGGGCGTTGGCGCTGGGTCGGCTCGGCTGCCATTGGGACGTCCTTGGGACCAGTGACCACGGGCGGGTGATCGTCTGGCTCCATCGGTCGGCGGCGAGGGGAGAGCTGACGTTGGTCATGACGACAGATAGTCGCGGCCCTCGCTGAAGCGCTTCATCGAGTGGGGGCAATCTCGTGAGCAGATGACAATCCCAAAATCTGCATGCATCGTCGGTCTGGCTTTCTCTCAGTGACGCTTGGCCATCTTTCTGTACGCCAGGGTTTCTCTCCCTTCCCCTGCGGCTCGGAGCCTCTTGTACGGGCTGAACGATAGCTGGCACGTCTCCGGCAATGCTGTTCAGCGCGCGCGAGCCTGGCCTCTCATCGGCTTGATCTGGCCGAAGGCCGGCTACGCCTCGATCGTCTGAACCGCAATGGCGGACGGATCGATTTTCTTCCCCTGGGCTTCGCCCATTCCTCGCGGTTCAAGAAAGTCTCCCGCCGCCATCCTCCGCTGCGCTACGGCCCAATCGGGTGCGGCGTCAATCGCCTTCGGCTTTTAGATCGCCATCGAGGCCGCGGTGGTCGCGGGCTCGGAAACAGCAAGGAGAAGTGACATGGCTAACATCGGTTCATTCAAGAAGTCCGGCCAGGAATTCCAAGGCGAGATCGTCACCCTGAGCCTTCAGACGAGGGGCGTCCGCATCGTCCCCGAGACAGAGCGGACCAACGACAGTGCTCCGAGCCACCGGGTCTATGTTGGCCGCGCCGAGATCGGCGCCGCTTGGCCGAAGCGCTCCAGCGAGGGCCGCGACTATCTTTCGGTCAAGCTCGACGATCCGAGCTTCAACGCTCAGATCTACGCCAACCTCTTCGACGACGAAGACGCCGAGAGCTACACCCTGATCTGGTCCCGCGGTCGCAAGGTCAACGGCGACTGAGTCGAATCAGCATCAACACCCCGCTCAAATGAGCGGGGTGTTGCCTTTCGCGCTTACGGCAAGCGAGCTAGAACCGAACGGGAGCGTGAGGCTGCCGATCCGGGACTGCGGATTGGCACCTGCGGGCCCGGCTCGCGCGGCGAAAGGATCAAGTAGCCCTCATCAAGTAGCGGAACACCGGCCTATGGCATCCGGGGGGATCACGCGTGAGTTGAGTTTTAACCGCAAGATCTCTCCCGACATCCACTTCAGCGTGTTTTGCCACAACAGCCACCAGAAGAGCAGGCCATGATTCATCATCAACCATAACTTGTGTTGCTAGTAACCTAGTTAACCTGGCTATGCCGAAATTGTTAGACAGCGAGACTGAATAATTCTCTTTCGATCAGTGGCTTACTGGGCTGGAGGCATAAACTTGAAATAACTGCCAATTGGCAGTATATTGTCTGCCAAATGACGGAAGCGTTCCGATGAATCAGGCAGCTATTAGATCGGTGATAGACCCAGGGATGACGCAATCAGCGCCGAATCTCTCGGATGTTCCCACACGTGAACGACTGACGCCGTCTGCGGTCGACGGCATGGTTCGGCTCGCCGAAATCTGGCGTCTAACAGGGCCCGAGGTCTGCGCACTGCTCGGTGACGTGTCGGAACGAACTTGGTTCCGCATGAAAAAAGGTGAGTGGTCTGGCACGCTATCGCAGGACACGCTGACTAGGATCAGTGCACTTGTTGGCATCTTCAAAGGCCTCCGTTTGCTGTTTTCCGAGCCGCTGTCGGACGAATGGGTGCGGCTACCCAACAAGGGGCCGCTCTATGGCGGCCGACGTCCACTCGATACGATGATAGAAGGCGGCATTCCGAGGATGCTGGAAGTGCGTCGGCATATTGACGCACTGCGTGGCGGGTTATGAATGCCCCAGCTACCAACGTTCAACCTGACACAGCGCGACACCGTGCGGCTGATCTCAACCGGTCGGCTCAAAGACCCGGTGTTGCTTCCGCTTGCTGCCAATCACGGTGCGCTTGAAGATCTGGCAGCGCTTGAGAGTGCTACAAACGGCCGCCTAGTCGCGCAGGAGACGGGGCTTCCGCAGCTCGATCCACGCGAACTTGTGTTTGGTCGCGCTGGATTTACGTTCATCAACGCTGCATTCACGCATACGCGCCCGGGTGGCAATCGATTCAATGACGACGACCGTGGTGCCTGGTATTGCGCCTTCGATGCCGACACCGCGATTGACGAGGTCTCCTATCACCTGACGCGCGAGCTTGAGGCCGTTGGGCACTTCGAAAACGTCACCGACTACGCCGAACTCATTGCCGACTTCTTTGGCCCGTTTCACGATTTGCGTGGCGTAGACGTCGAACTCGACCCGGTCCTGAATAAAGAACCTGCGATTGCCTATCCTGCGGGCCAGACCCTAGCTCGACACTTGCGTATCGATCATTCGAGTAACGGAATTATCTATCCCTCGATTCGCCACGCTGGAGGCACCTGTCTCGTCTGCTTTCGTCCCGACCTTGTACAATATCTGCGGCAGGGCGGCATTTGGCGTCTTGAATGGCAGGGTGCGCCGCAGCCGGTTGTAACTCGCCAAGGTCAATAGGGCGCCTTACTTGGCCCGAGGCTCGTCAGCCGCGGCCTGTCCTGCCTCTTGGCGCTGGCGTGAGAGTCGCACCGGGTATGCGAACATCACAATGGCTGAGGACGGCGAAGCCTGGTATCCGGGAGAGAGCGTGATCGGCACTAAGACGAGCGCAAGCATTGGTTTGTTCGCGACATTGATCGTTCTCGCTTCAAGCGCGGTCGCGTTGCCGACCGAATTGACGGGACAGGCCAGCATCCTCGACGGCGATACGCTGGAAATTCATGGTACTCGCGTTCGCCTCTGGGGAATCGACGCGCCGGAAAGCACTCAGCTCTGCCGGAGGGCCGACAGCAATCTGTATCGATGTGGTGCAAAGGCCGCGAGCGATCTTGATGCCTTCATCGCGCGGCGACCGGTGAATTGTGAGCCCGTCTCCCATGATCAATACGGACGAACGGTGGCAAAGTGTTTCGTCAGTCGCATCGACCTCGGAGAGTGGCTGGTTCGGAATGGCCTCGCGCTCGATTGGCCCCAATATTCGAGGGGACAATACGGTACCGCGCAGCACGCTGCCGACCACGCCGGACGCGGGATATGGGCGGGCAGCTATGTCGCACCGTGGCTGTATCGCGCATGCATCCGGCTGGGCGGTCTCCCGGCCAGCTGTTCGGATGATGCGAATGCGCATCCGTGACCAACATTCTGCATGCCAGCAATTCGCGTTGGATGATCGCTTTCGCAAGAGTGGCCCGCGCTGGCTCGGTCCGGGCGACTCAGATTAAGCAGTCGTCATTGATCGACCAACGAGCCAAAGGAACAAAATGGTCGTAGCCACTCGTGAACTGCCCGCTTCTGGTTATGCGCTCGAAGTTGACGGCCGATTCAAGGCCGAATTTGCAACCAGAGACGGCGCGCGCGCCGGAGCGGAAGAGCTGAAGAAGCGCTTTCCCATGCTTCAGGTCAGGATCTACGACGCCTTGACCAGAGCCAGAGAGGACGTCCAGCTTCCGCGAGCTTGAGTTTCCTCTAGATTCTTTTTTCCTGCGCGTACAGCTGTCGCGGCAGCGGGCTCTCGTAAACCGAGCCGCATGGCGTCTCGGCCATCCGGCTCGATCCCTCGCGCCTGAATAATGTGTCGCTCGCCGGAGGCACTCGCTCGCGGGCCCCGCCGTCATTGCATGCCGGCGTCGCTATCGCGACGGCGAACTGACCCTTGAGCAACTGATCGCTTTTGCCATTACCGATGATCACACCCATCAGGAGGGCGTCTATGAGTGCCTGTCAGCAGCAAGCGAAGAGGCCGGACGCTTTGATCGCGTGCTGACTGGAGCATTGTGATCGCTATATGGCGGATCACTCCGCGCCCGCGCCCCGGCACGCGGGAATGTGATGAGGGGCGCTAGCATTCGCCAAGATGCGTCTTTCTTGCCGTTGATGCGCGGGCGCCAGCAGGTGTTCGATCGACCCAGGTCTGTCCTTGTGCTGCGTCGGTGTCGGCCGCCATGGTTGCCTCCGTCAATTCGTTCATGGCTCGCGTCCAACGCAACCTCGAATGCGCTGATCAGGCCGAGGGACGGCCAAGGCCTCGATCGCCTTCCCGCAACGGCTGCGCCTGCTTTTTTCCCCTGCCGCGAAGGGGCGGCATTCCTCGCGGGAAGGCAAAAAAGCAGGCTTGTCGCCGTCCTCCGCTGGCGCTGCGGGCCTGAAGGCTGCGGGCCGATCGCTCCCCGGGCCAAAGATCGCCATCGAGGCTGCGATGGGCGCGGCCCGAGCAACAAACGGAGACTACCATGGCTACCATCGGCACCTTCACTGCTTCGGACAACGGTTACGTCGGCTCGATCAAGACGCTGACGCTGAACATCAAGGCAAGGTTCGCCGCATCCGAGAAGGAAAACGACAAAGCGCCTGACTACCGCATCTTCGCCGGTGTGACCGAGTTCGGCGCCGCCTGGAAGAAGACCGCCCGCGACAGCGATCGCGAATACCTCTCGGTCAAGCTCGACGATCCGAGCTTCCCGGCCCCGATCTACGCCTCGCTGGTGAAGGTCGACGGCGACGAGGGCTTCACCCTGATCTGGTCCCGCCGCAACGGCGACTGATCCCTCGGGATCATCGGCCCCGCCTCCTCGGAGGCGGGGCTTTTTGCGTTTCTTGCGCCGCTTTACAGGAGGAAGAGCATTTTCTTTTTGAAGAGATTGCTAAGGGCTCCGCCCTCGCGCGGGCAAGGGTAAAGCACGGCTCGCCGTGCCGGCCCGAGCGGTGTCCCCGGTCTTCCGCGCAAAGGATCTTCATGACGACGTCGTCGTCAGGCGCGTGCAGACGCGCGCTTCCGCGCGCCCTTGTCAGGCGGGTGATCCCCCTCCGCGTCCGGCCACCCTTGCCCTTGCTACCCCAGGTCTCGCCGACGGGCAGGGTTGCAGCGCAGCGCTGCGCTTCAACCTCAGCCCATAGGAGAACGACCATGAACATGATGACTCAGCCTCAGAACGATCAACCACCTTCCGGCGGCTTTCGCGTCGATGTGTCACGAGGCCAAAGGAATAGCCGGGTGTCTTCCGAATGGTTCTCGCGGCCGGACGACGAGCGTTACCTGAATTTGCCGCACCTCTATGAAGCGGTGCGAGGCCGGGCCGAGCGCGCGCAAGCGCGGACAGTGGAAAGCCGGGCTATCCGGGTGGAGGCGAGCCGGGAGAGTTCCGAGCGGCTGAGCCTGACGGTGCCGGGACGCGACGAACCGGTGGCGCCGACCCATTGGAGCTTCGGCCAGTTGTGTACGCTCGTCGGTGCGCCGACATCCTATCTGCGGCAGCTTCCCGCAGCCCTATCGGCCATCAACCTGCAACACGGCTTGCTGTCACATCGCGCCGAGCTCGTGAAAACCTTGGAGACCAGTAACGGACACGTTGAGCTTCGTGCTGTCACCGGGCCGGACTATGGCCGCATCTGGGACCACGAACTAGTCGCGGCCGTCATGAAGATCGCGGGCAACGGCACGGGCGACACCCGATGGAAAGTTCCGGGCGTGATGGACTGGGCGACCATGACCCACAATCCCCTTGTGGACGTCACCAAGGACACCACGACGCTCTACGCCAGCGATCGCGACGTGTTTCTGTTTCTGGTCGACGACACCAGCCCAATCGAAGCGGGGCGCCTGGCGGACGGGTCGCCGGATTTGTATTTCCGGGGATTTTACTGCTGGAATAGCGAGGTCGGCAGCAAGACGCTCGGAATTGCCAGTTTCTACCTCCGGGCCGTTTGCATGAACCGCAATCTGTGGGGCGTCGAGAATTTCCAAGAAATCACCATCCGGCATTCCAAACTCGCGGCTCAGCGTTTCGCGCATGAGGCGGCACCAGCCTTGACCAGCTTTGCCAACTCTTCGCCGGCGCCATTCGTTGCCGGTGTCAAGGCCGCGCGCGGTCGGATTGTTGCCCGGACCGATGAGGATCGGGAGAGCTTCTTGCGCAAAGGCGGGTTTTCCAAAGCGGAAACCGCGAAGATTATCGAAACCGTGCTTGGCGAAGAAAATCGGAAACCCGAAAGCGTCTTCGACTTCGTGCAAGGGATCACCGCGCTGGCCCGGACCAAGTCCCATCAGGATGCGCGGCTGGAGCTGGAAGGGAAGGCCAAGCGCTTGATGGAACGTGCTATCTAGGAACATGAGCCGCGCAATTTGAGAAAATTGCGCGGTCCACCTTCCGTTTTCGTACAGGCGCCAGGTGCGCCGCCGCCGTCCGGCAAGCGGATCGGCGGCGGCGACGCGTGTCCGCGCCAGCGCTCGCCGGGCCTTTGGCCCGGCTCGCGAAGGAACTGAGAGGCACATTCGTCAGCGACAGACTTTCGAATGGAATTGCTCACCTTTTCTTCGAGAGCTTGGACCGTTCGCTGCGTGATTCATCATCTGGTAGGACAAGGTCGATATGGCTCACGCCCAAGGTCGTTGCCAGCTCAAACAATGTAACGATGGTCGGATTGCGACGTCCGCGTTCAAGGCCGCTGATATACTGTTGGGTGAAGCCGGATGCTTCCGCAAACTTCTCCTGCGTGAAGCCCTTCTGCTTCCGCAGTCGCCCGAAGTTCCGGCCAACCAACTTGCGCATATCCATTCGCGCAAGTTGCGTCTTTACATACTATGAGGTTTATCTCCTATAGTGTGTATTCCCAGCTGCGTAGCATTCGAATGCCTTCCGGGTAGCAACTTTCGCAAAGCTCGGCTGCGAACTGCCTTGAATAGGACTAAGCTGGGGCTATCAGCTGGCAGGCGCAGCCCCGTAGCTCTCGAAGGAGTCTTATGCCGTCACCCCCGCTGGACCCTGATGTTGCGGACCTGGCACCGGATAGCCGTGTGTTGACGGCCTATGACGAGCAACATGTCGTCACCTATCTCCGGCTGCTGGATGCCGACGCTGAGAATGCCGATTGGCGGGAGGTCGCGCGCATCGTCCTCCACATCGATCCGGACCAACATCCGGAGCGCGCGCGGACAGCCTTCGAGAGCCATCTGGCTCGCGCCAAATGGATGACAAGTCGTGGCTACGGCCATTTGCTTCGCGGTGGTCCCGCCAACGCGTCGGACAAGGATCAGTAGAAGAGACGTAGAATATTTCTTGGTTGCGGAATATTTCGCGTAACCAAACGGTTCATTACGCATTGCAACCACAAATGGTTCACAATTATCATGCTGCAATGCCGCACCGTATTGCGTGAGGATCAAGTACAATGCCGGAATTCGATTGGCGTTCGCCCGAAGCCTATTCAACACTGAAGAACGCCGACCTGACCGGTCTCGCCTGGGAATGCCTTCGTCGGAATCCCGAATACCGAAAACACTATAGCGCCCTTCAAGATCCGCTCGCCGGCGCTTCGGCCGAATTCCGGAATAAATGGGGCCTGTCTTTTCGCGGCTGATCCGCAAAAGGCCTGTCACGAGCAGATCGTTTTTTGGGCGCCTGAAGTTCTGCCGACGGTTTTATCGGTAGGAGCTTCGTCGTCGCAAACGTCAGCTCATCCGATCGCTCTGGATCTGACCAGACTGTCGCCCGCCGAGTTGCGGCAGAACACCGACGGCTGGCATGCCGTGCTCCGCTTTGGTGACGCCACGCATCGCGTGTGGATAAAAGAATTGCCACCAGCCGGCGCGCCGCAAGCGATAGAGCTGCCATTGGACTTGTCGTTTGAGCTCCGCGCCCAAGCGGCCCAAGCGCTCTGGCGTACGCTGAGCGGCCGCTCTCCGTGTCCACCGCTGTCCGACCTTCCGTTGCAGCGGCGCCAGCGGTTTGCCCTGGTCCTGCGTGCGCTGGACGGACGCAATGAGGGCAAAACCTATCGCGCGATCGCCGAAGGCCTTTTTGGCAAGAAGAGCGTCCCAGAGCGCGCCTGGAAGACGCATGATCTGCGCAATCGCACCATCCGCCTCGTTCAGCGCGGCCTCGCCTTAATGCGCGGCGGCTATCGCGAGCTCCTGCGTCCAAGGCGCAAGGACAACTAGCGCTAGCCGGGGTATCGAAAATCCACCCCTCGATCTTCGGCATCCCCCTGCGAAGGGCTGCTCCTCCATGATCACCGCACACACGCCGGCACCGCCAGCGATAGCGCGATTCCATAATGGAGCTCTCAAATGCCCGATCCGATGGCCGGTCTGCCGCCACGTTTCCTGCGGACGCCCGAGGCCGCGCGATATCTGGGACTCTCCGGTCGTACCTTGGAGAAGCACCGCACCTACGGCACCGGTCCGACTTACCGGAAAATTGGCGGCCGGGTCGTCTATGCGCTCGATGATCTGAAAGCCTGGGCCGATCTCGGCGCCAAGACATCGACGTCCGATCCCGGGAAGGGGACGGTCCTGCCTGCCAAGAAGCATCCAGCACTGCGCCCGTACGCGGGCCAGGAACGTCGCTGATTGTGGCAGGAGCGTTGGAAGATGCGGCGCAAATCTCGATCCGAGCGCAATCAGCTTGAACTGTTCCGTGCTTTGCCCGGCGATCTCGCGCCGCGCGACGCGCAGGACTTGATGGCATATCCGTTCTTTTCGCTCGCCAAGTCAAAGCGAATTGTGCCGATTGATTTCCGGGCGGGCGCCATTGCCATTCACATTGAGGCGGTGCCGGACCACGGCATGGCGACGATCTGGGATGCTGATGTCCTGATCTGGGCCGCTTCCCAGATTGTCGAGGCGCGCGACGCCGGACTGAAGACCTCGCGCCTGATGGCGGCCACGCCTTATGAAATTCTGACCTTCATTGGCCGCGGAACTAGCGCGCGAGACTACGACCGCCTCAAGGCGGGCCTCGACAGGCTGCAATCAACCTTAGTGCTGACATCGATCCGACAGCCGGCTGAACGGCGGCGGCATCGTTTCTCCTGGATCAACGAATGGAAGGAGACGGCCGACACCAACGGGCGCCCAATGGGCCTCGAATTGATAGTACCAGACTGGTTCTATGCCGGCGTTCGCGATGACGCGCTCGTGCTGACTATCGACCGCGCCTATTTCGGTTTGACCGGCGGACTCGAGCGCTGGCTTACCGGCTTGTGCGCAAACACGGCGGTCGCCAGCAGGGCGGCTGGAGTTTTGATTTTCTGCATCTTCACGCCAAGTCCGGCAGCCTCTCGCCGCTCAAACACTTTGCCTTTGACCGCGCGAAATCGTCCGCCGGCAGACCTTGCCTGGCTACCAGCTCGTGATCACGCGCGACCGAAACGGCCTCGAACGTTTGAACTTCGCGCCCGATTGCACCGATCCATTCACGGAGCGGCTTCGCAAGCGCGGGCTCTTACCTCAGGCTGGAGACAAGCTGTGAATCAACTCGTGCTATCGGGGACCACAACCCTCGTGCCATCGGGGACCACATCCTCGTGCTCTCGGGGATCGGAATCGCCCTTAAGCGATTGTTATCAGGCGCAATCGAGCCGCCGTAACTCTCCTAACCAGAAATCCGTAGGATTTCTTCTAACGGACCCAGCCGTTTTCCAGACTGTGCATAACCTGCTGCGCCATCTGCTTGCACCGGCGATGACGACTGACCTCCGAGTAGGGGCAGCCGAATGAGCGATCTCACGCACGTCGAGCTGCTCTGGCTTGAAAAACGTATCGAGAATCGAATTCGCTTCGGTCGTGCCGCCGAGGAAAAATTTCTCGACCGCAACAGGCGTGTCCTGTCATTTGCGCCCGGCAGCATCTTTGCCTTCGTGCGCTGGATGTCGAACGATTTTGGGACGGTCGTTTCGCGCATCGACATCTTGCGGGCGGTCGCAACCGGCCAGCGCTGCTCAACTGTCCCTTATGTCAAACCCGGCGGCGAGAGCCTTTTGCGCCTGTCAGGCTGGCCAACGGTCGAACGCGTGCTGCAGTTGATTGATGCCGTCGAGGCGCTCGGAATTGATCCTGCCGACGCCGCTCCCGACTATTGGCATCACGTCCACAATCGCCTGTCCGTCAACGAAACCCCGCGTGCCTACACAAAGTCACGCCATCAGGCCTGGCTCCATCGGCGGAAGATCGCACCGTGACGACCCGAAACCGAACACTCGTCGTGACGATCGGCGCGGTGGCCGTTCTCGTTGGGACGATCGTCGTACAGCCGTCCCCAATCTACATCTGGAACAGTTCCGCGAGCGTCCCTGTCGGCCTCTATCGCGTGCGGCCTGCTGGCAGCCACCACGTCACCGAGCTGGTCGCGGTTAGGCCGCCGGCGCCGCTAGCGAGCTATCTGGACCTGAACGGCTATCTACCAACCGGCGTTCCGATGTTGAAGCGTGTGCTGGCGCTTCCCGGACAAACGGTGTGCAGGAACGGGCACACTATTTCGGTCGATGGCATCGAGATGGGCGAGGCGAGGGAGCGCGACGGACGTGGCCGACCGTTGCCGTTCTGGGAAGGGTGCGACGTCGTTGAAGACGGAAGGCTCTTCCTCATGAACTGGCAAGCCGCGGACTCTTTCGATGGGCGTTACTTCGGAATGACACCAGCGACGGCTGTCATCGGTCGCGTCCTTCCCGTGTGGACATGGGAAGATTGATCGTGCGTCCCGTGTGCGTCGTGTCTGCCATTCCTCTGTTCGATCGAAGGCGGCACCATTCCTCCGTCCCGACCAACGCTGTCGCAGCCGCCGCGCGCAGCGGCCGTCCAGGGCGGCCGAACGGCCGGCGCGAAGCAGCTTCACCCTGGACGGTCGCGAGCACGGTGGCATGCTCGCCGACTGTTGGGTTTGCCGCTTGTGGCGCTGTAGCGGATGTCTTGTTTGCAGTTCTGACGGTCGCGTCCGTCCGAAAGGGGCTCAATCGCATTCTGTCGAAGCTCTTCGCATTCTTGGTGGTGAGTGATTGGGAGCAGAGGCAGATCGACCGCGGATGGCAAGGGAAAAGCGCCGCCTTCGGCCGGGCGCATGTGGTTGGTGACGTTGAGGTTTTAAGAAGCACCAGGAATGATCAAGCCATCGCTCCATTACAAATCGTCAAGGAAATCAAAGCAGCCGCAGCCGTCGGCTTGCGCAAGTTTGCGGTGAAGCCATTGTGAGCCAGCGCGACAATGACCTTCGTGTTCGCCCCGGCCGTATTCGCGACAACGGACGTACCTCCTCGCGTTCGAAAAGCTTTGTCGGCCAGGTCATGCGGGCGGCCAAGAGGGCCGGCGTTGTCGGCGACAGTTTCGGCCGCGGTAAAGGTGGAGCTGGCCGGTCGCACTTTGGACGAGGCCGGCGTGCCGCGCTCTCACTGTCACTCCGCTCGGCTTCGCGGCGCGTGGTGATGAAGGCGCGCGTGGTCCGTCACCACGGCGCCCGCTTTCGGTCGGCACCGCTGACCAAGCACATCACCTATTTGAAGCGCGAGGGCGTGACGCGTGACGGCGCGGACGCCCGGATGTTCGATGCGACGTTGGATGCGGCGGATGAACGCGCCTTTGCCGAACGCTGCGAGAATGACCGGCACCATTTTCGATTTATTATTTCTCCGGAGGATGCCGCCGAACTCGGCGATCTCCGCACTTTCACCCGCGAGCTGATGACCGACGTCGCGCGAGATCTTGATACCAAATTGGACTGGATCGCGGTCGACCACTGGAATACCGACAATCCGCACATTCACCTCCTGATCCGCGGCCGCGCGGAAGATGGCCAGGATCTGGTTATCAGCCGGGATTACATCAGCCGCGGATTCCGGGATCGCGCGGCCGAGCGCGTCACGCTCGAGCTCGGGCCGCGCAGCGAGAGGGACATCCAGTCCGCCCTGGAAAGGGAGGTTGAGGCCGAACGCTGGACCAGCCTCGATCGGGCACTTCGTGTCGCCGCCGACGAGGGCGCCGGCGTTGCAGACCTCCGGCCAAATGCGTCTGGCGAAGACTTGAGCCTCCGCCACCTGATGGTCGGCCGGGCAGTCAGGCTGGAACGTCTCGGTCTTGCCGATCAAGTTGCACCCGGCTGCTGGACGCTTAAGCCTGGTATCGAGGACAAACTGCGTGATCTCTCGGTCCGCGGCGACATCATCAAAACCATGCATCGGGCCATGAGCGGTTTCGGTCGCGAGGCGGATGTATCCGGCTTTGCCTTGCACGGCGAGGTATCGACAGATCCCGTGCTCGGCCGGCTGGTCGAGCGCGGACTGCATGACGAACTGAAAGGCTCGGCCTATGCGATCGTTGAGGGGATCGATGGGCGAACGCATCACATCAGGTTCACCGATATCGAAATGACCGGCGATGCCACGCCCGGCGCGATCGTTGAGGCGCAGTCTTACGACAATGCGCAGGGCCGCAAGCGGCTCTCGCTCGCCACGCGGTCCGATCTTGACGTCGAAGCCCAGGTCACGGCGCCGGGAGCGACCTGGATTGACCGGCAGTTACTCGCGCGGGATTCGATCGTCGCGAGCGGTGGTTTTGGATCCGAAGTGCGCGAAGCCATGGACCGTCGGGTTGACTATCTCGCAGGCGAGGGCCTTGCGCGGCGGCAGGGAGCCAGGGTCATCTTTGCCCGCGATCTCCTCAACGCGCTAAGGCGGCGGGAGCTCGATGCTACGGTTGCAAGACTCTCGGCCGAGACGGGGTTACCGCATACTCCTTCGTCTGAGGGTGAACGCGTCGTGGGCGTCTATCGTCAGCGCGTAACGCTGGCGTCAGGCCGGTTTGCCATGATTGACGACGGACTTGGATTCCAGCTCGTGCCCTGGCGGCCAGCATTGGAGCAGCATCTCGATCGACAGGTATCCGGGGTCGCGGCACGCGGAGGCGGGGTGACCTGGAGCTTTGGAAGGAAAATTGGCCTGGGAATTTGATTGGTGGGCTGCCCGGCACTTCCGCGCCAGCGGACGAGGCGCTTGATGTGAAATCGGTTGAACGCAATCGCACTTCGCGCTCGGCTTTTGTACGACAATCTATCCGAACACACGATGGTTGCGATTGAGCGGTTGCTCAGGGTCGCGAGGAACCCTTTGATGGCCAACGTTCAGCGCGTCGGGTCTGCTTCAGGGCCGCACTGCTGGAAGCAACGTTAGAAGGTCCAACGATGAAGCCCAGAATTGGCGTCTACCTCTCCGAGCAGATGGCCGCGCGGCTAGCGGCAGCTGCCAAGCGTCCCGGCGCCACCAAATCAGCGCTCGTTGAGGCCGCCCTCGCTCAGTTCCTCGGTTCGGATGATGAAACCGACAACATCTCGGTAGACCGTCGCCTTTCCCTTATGAGCCGCCAACTTGAAGAGCTCGATCGCGGTCTTAGAATCGTTAATGAGACTGTGGCCCTGCAGGCGCGCTTCCATCTCGCCGTAACGCCAGTGCTTCCCGCAGCGGACCAAGGTGCTGCCTGCGTACTTGGGTCCGAGCGTTTCGACGAATTTGCCGCGCAGGTCGGGCGACGCGTTCGGTTGGGAACATCGCTCATGCAGGAGACGATGGATCGGCTCAGCACATCGAAACGCGAGGCTCATTCGCGTGGCCCGTGCGAGGGAACGTCGGAAAAGTGCTCCTCAACGCATGAGCCAGATTTCCGCGCATCAAACACGGTTGGCATCGAATTAGAGCACTCCACTGCCGTCCGGGAGGGCGGCAGCCTGTTCAACTTTCCAGGGAAGGCAGGACTGCCTCTGCACTAGGTCTACTGATCGGGACGCTGCTCACGGACGATCGATTGAACTACCACTTCTATCTCGACCGTCTAGTCATACGACTCGGTGTCGACGTGTCGACGACCTGACAAGAAGCGGGCATCTGATTCTGCGCGTGTTCCTGCCGTTCGTTGCCGTCTACTATCTGGCGTTTCTCTTCCGCAACATCAATGCGACCATCGCTGGACCATTGACCTCCGAATTTGGCCTCGCTGCTGGCGAGCTTGGCCTGCTGACGGCGGTCTACTACCTTTCGTTCGCGGCCGCCCAGATTCCGATTGGCATTCTGTTGGATCGATGCGGTCCGAGGCGGGTTCAGAGTGTGGTGTTGATTGCCGCAGCGCTGGGTGCTGCCTTATTCGCTGTCTCGGACCACTATTTGCTTCTCCTGGGTGGCCGTGCGCTGATTGGGCTAGGGGTCGCCGCAGCAATGACGGCCGGTATGAAAGCGCTCGTTGTCTGGTTTCCTCGGGAACGCGTTCCAATGCTCAGCGGCCTGATGGTCACTTTGGGAGCCATGGGTGCACTGACGGCAACCTTACCCGCGGATTTCCTGATTGGCTCAATAGGTTGGCGAGGACTGTTCGAGCTACTCGCGATGGTCTCAGCTGGATGCGCGCTTGTCATCTACCTCGTTATCCCCGAGACACCTGCGGTTACATCGGTGGCGGGTTCAACGGTCAGAAATGGTCTAAGGACGATTTACGCTGACCCACGCTTTTGGCGTCTGGCCCCGCTTTCTGCCACCTGTATTGGTACAGCCTGGGCGTTGCAGGGATTATGGGCAGCGCCATGGCTTGGCGATGTTGAGGGTCTCGATCGAGCCGGATTGCTCCGCTACTTGTTCATGATGGCAATTGCGTTGAGTCTGGGCGCCTTTCTGTTGGGCGTTGCGGCCGATCGGTTGGGCCGGCGCGGTGTCGGACCACGGGTGCTGTTCGGACTCGTCGTTACGGCATTCATTGTGGCTCAACTCGCGTTGATTTTGCGATTGCCTTTGCCCTCATACATCCCGTGGGCCGTCGTTGCAGCAGTCGGTGCTGCTACTGTTCTCAGTCATGCGATACTGGCAGAGTATTTCCCTAAGGAGCTTGCGGGGCGCGCGACCGCCGCGCTGAATGTCTTCCATATCGGCGGGGCGTTCGTCGTGCAATGTATGACGGGCTTGGTGATTCAGCTCTGGACTCCGATAGAAGGGCACTACCCTGATGTCGCTTACCAGATTGCGTTTGCTTTCAACGTGGGCCTCCAGATCGCGGCTGCTATCTGGTTTGCTCCAAACTATGCCGTGACTTGTCTTCTAAGGCTGGGCGCGCCGTCTCGATTGTGGCCTAGTCACCCGTAGCTGAGGTCGCACACGCAACTTGAATACTTTGGACCAGGTCCGCCGACGTTGCAGTGAGATCGCAAAGTCTCGATTCGAAATCGCGCCAGCCGTGCGCGTTCTCGGTGTGCTTCCTCTGTTCGGGGCTCGTGGAAGTTGAAGCTTGAGGCGGTAGTTAGGAGGAGACAATAACCGCATGATGTGAAACGGCGCACATTTGAAGCTAAGGGATGGGACTAACATTCATTGCTGAAAGTCGTGGTGCGAATGTCCCTGTCTTCTAGGGAGCTTGCCATGCACAAAACGTTCTTGATCGCACGACTCGCATTTGCCTTAGATGGCAGACGCAATAGTCAGCAACCTTCCCAATTGCATTATCCTCGAATCGCCCGAACCAAGGCGCAATGTCGCGCTCTAAGGGTTCGCTCTTGGTGGAGAAACCGACAAGAGCTCATGTAGATCAGCAATTGGATCGGGTGCGACATGGATTGCCCGAGCTGCGGCAAAGTCAACCCAGAAATTAACAAGGTATGCGGCGACTGTGGCGCGCTACTGTTCTTGCGCTGTCCTGCATGCGGAGCCGACAACCCATCGGGTAAAAGGTTCTGTGGCGATTGCGGCGCAGCGCTCATGCCGATGGGAGCCGCGCCAGCGGCTCGCGTGTCGGCGCCCGCCTTAGTGCCGGTCGCACAGCTCTCTACCTCCTCATCCGCGCCAAGTTCTTCCGCCGAGCGCCGCCAACTCACGGTGATGTTCTGCGATCTCGTCGGCTCGACGGCGCTTGCGACAAAGCTCGACCCGGAAGATCTCCGGGAGATCATCGCCGAATACCGCGATGGCGTGGCGGCCATCGTCCGCAAGTACGGTGGCACCATCAGCCGCTACATCGGCGATGGTATGTTGATCCTGTTCGGTCATCCATCAGCGCGCGAGGACGATCCCGAGAGCGCGGTGCGCGCCGCGCTTGAGATTGCCGGGGCCCGGCACGCGCCGGGCGCCCCACCGGATCTTGAGCTGCGAGTTCGCCTTGGGCTCGCGACCGGACTCGTTATCGTGGGGGACCTCATCGGCAGTGAGGCCGCCGAGCCGCAGGCCGTGCTTGGCGAAACGCCGAACCTGGCCGCCCGACTGCAAGCGCTCGCCGAGCCCGACGGGGTGGTAATCGCCGAGGACACGCGGCGGCTCATCGGCGGGCTCTTTGATTACGAGGATCTCGGCGCGGTGACGCTGAAGGGCTTTGCCACCCCGGTGCGAGCCTGGCGGGTGCTGCGCGAGGGAAAGGCGGAAAGCCGCTTCGAGGCATTCCACGCGGCCGCGCTCACGCCGTTGGTTGGGCGCGAGGAGGAGCTCGAAGTGCTGGTGCAGCAGTGGCAGCGTGCCAGGACGGGCACTGGCCAGGTAGTGTTGCTGGTGGGGGAGCCGGGGATTGGCAAATCGCGCCTCGTCGCGGCTCTCCAGGAGCGCATTGCGGGCGAGCCGCACACCCGCTTGCGGTATTTCTGCTCGCCGCATCATCAGGACAGCGCGCTGTATCCCTTCATTGCTCAGCTGCAGCGCACCGTCGATTTCGAGCGTGACGACACGCCGGAGCACCGGCTCGACAAGCTGCAAGCGGTGCTATCCCCGGCATTGCCGCCCGACGAGGACATCGCAATCCTCGCCGAGCTGCTATCGATCCCGACCGGCAAGCGATTTCCGCCGATTGCCCTCACGCCGCAGCGAAAGAAAGAGAAGACCTTCGATGCCCTATTTCGGCAGCTTGAGGGTCTGGCCCGGCGACACCCAATCATGATGGTCTTCGAGGACGCGCAATGGATCGATCCGAGCTCGCGCGAGTTGCTGGACCGGACCATCGATCGGGAGACGGCACTGCCGGTGCTGTCACTGATCACCTTCCGCCCCGAGTTTCAGTCCGGATGGACCGGAAAGTCGCATGTCAGCACATTGGTTCTGAACCGTCTTGATCATACGGCGGGCGCCGCGCTGATCCGGAGCATGACTGGCGACCGGGGACTGCCGCCCGAGCTCGTCACTGAGATCGCCGAGCGAACGGACGGGGTGCCGCTGTTCGTCGAGGAACTGACCAAGGCTGTGCTCGAAGCGGGTGCTGCTGGGGTCGAGCGCGCCATCTCCACTGCACCGCTCCCGGGGCTCGCGGTCCCGCCCACTTTGCACGCTTCGCTGATGGCGAGGCTCGACCGTATCGGCAAGGTCGCCAAGGAGGTCGCACAACTCGGCGCGGCCATCGGCCGGGAGTTCTCCTACGATCTGCTCGCCGCCGCCGCGCAGCGGAGCGAGAACGAGCTGCGATCAGCATTAGACCGCCTGATAGATACCGGGTTGGTGTTTCGGCGCGGCGAACCACCCGAGGCCAGTTTCCTCTTTAAACACGCGTTGGTGCAGGACGCGGCATATGGCACGCTGCTGCGCGGCCAGCGTCGTGAGCTGCACGCCCGTATCGCTAGCGCGCTGGAGGAGAAGCTCGCGACAACGGCCGAAGCGCAACCCGAGATCCTCGCGCATCATTTTGGAAATGCCGGTCTGATCGAGAAGGCAGTTTCCTATTGGCAGGAGGCCGGCGAGCGTTCCAAGGCGCGCTCAGCCACGGCAGAAGCGATTAGACAAATGCGAAAGGCGCTCGATCTGTTGTCCCAACTACCTGACACCGCCGAGAGCCAGCGCACCGAAGTCCAGCTTCAGCTCGCAATCGGCGGCGCGCTGATCGCCGCGAAGGGCCATGCGGCCGAAGCGACCGGAAAGTCCTACGCGCGGGCGCGTCGTCTCTGCGAGTTGCTGAACGACACGCCAAATCTGCTCAAGGCGTTGTGGGGCGAGTTCGTTCATCACCACGTGCGCGCCGAGACGAAACGATCACATCGCGCCGCCGAAGAACTGCTCGAGTTGGCCGGACGACAAAACGACGGGGCCGCCTTGGTCGCCGGTCATCGGGCGGTCGGCGATAGCTGGCTGCATCGCGGAGAGTTGCGTTTGGCGCGCGCACATCTCGAGCAGGGGCTCGCACTTTACGACCCCACGCAGCATCGATCTCTGACGCTTCTGTTCGCCGAGAATGCCCGCGTGGCGACGCTCTCGTTCCTGTCGCTGACGCTCGGGCTTCTAGGCTTCTTCGATCAGGCCCGGGCGCAGAGCAGGGAAGCCCTCGCAGAGGCGCGCGAGCTGTCGCACCCCATCAGCCTCGCATTCGCGTTAAGCGTCGCCTGCCGGCTGCATTTCGTGCTCGACGATCCACGGACCGTGCGCCTACTCGCGGATGAGCTGATTGCGCTTACTACCGAGCAGGGCTTTGCCTTCTTTCTCGCGATGGGAACGGCGTATCGCGGCTGGACTCTGATCGAGGCCGGCGAATCGGAGGAAGGGACGGATCTGCTGCGGCTCGGGATCAAGGGATTCCAAGCCTCGGGCGCGGCGTGGACGCTGCCCTTCTATTTCGCGCAGCTTGCCGCGGCGCACGTAAAGATGGGAACGCCCGAAGATGGGCTCGCCAGACTCTGTGAGGCTTTGTCTCTAACCGAGAAATCGGGCGTGCGATGGTTCGAGGCCGAATTGCGACGCCGCCGAGGCCAGCTGTTACGGACCACTCGCCAAAACGCTGAGGCCGAGGCGGAGGCCGACTTTCGCCATGCCATCGCGATCGCGCGGCAGCAGGAGGCGAAGCTCTGGGAACTCCGCTCCACCATCAGCCTCGCTCGGCTCTGGCGCGACCAGGACAAGCGCGATGAAGCACGCGTTCTCCTCGCCCACGTCTACGGCTGGTTCACCGAGGGCTTCGACACACCCGACTTGAAGAAAGCGGAGGCCTTGCTCGACGAATTAAGCGCGTAGAAGGCCGTGCAATCGTCATTGCTAGCCCGAGTTCTGACTGCTTTGAAGTACACCAGCGAAGTCTGCCTCTTGTGGAGGAGGAGAGCTGTTTATTTCGGAGGACGACTTCAGAATTTGGCCCGTTTGAGACACGATGGGTACTGAAAGACGTCCGCTCACCGGAGCTGACTGGAAGAGTCATCCGCGGAGGAGCCAAACTGACGCGATTGACGCATACCAGAGGTCGCGCCCGCCTGGACAGGTCATGGTCTGGCGCTTGTTTCAGGGCTCGCTGACGCGCCGATTTGCTCGCACGGATGTCCGAAAATACGCACGACCGACGGGATAGCTTGTCTGAGGGTGGCGCAGTTGTTTGATTTCCCATGCCATGTCGGCCACCAAAATACTCTGGGGTCAGATTGCCCTCGTCCTGACAGTCGTGCTGTTCACCACGTGGACCGCGACGCAGTGGACTGCGTGGAGGCTCGGCTATCAGCCCCAATTAGGCCAACCTTGGTTCGAGCTCGCATCGGGCGTTCCGATCTATCTTCCTCCGGCTTTCTTCTGGTGGTGGTACGCTTTTGACGCCTATGCGCCTGTAGTATTCGTCGAAGGGGCATGCGTTGCGGCATCGGGCGGGATCATCTCGATCGTGGTCGCATTCGCGATGTCGGTGTGGCGGGCCCGCGAAGCGGAAACGGCGGCCACGTATGGTTCCGCGCGATGGGCGAGCCAGCCTGAGGTTCAAGGTGCCGGCCTCGCCGGAGCCGACGGGGTGGTACTCGGCCGTTTCGAGGGACATTACCTGCGGCACGATGGGCCGGAGCACGTGCTGTGCTTCGCCCCCACCAGATCCGGAAAGGGCGTCGGACTTGTTGTCCCGACCCTTCTAACCTGGCCGGGAAGTTGCATCGTCCATGACATCAAGGGCGAAAACTGGTCCCTGACGTCAGGCTTTCGGGCCCAGCACGGCCGCGTGCTGTTGTTGGATCCGACCAATTCAGGGAGTGCGGCCTATAATCCTCTTTTGGAAGTGAGACGAGGGGAATGGGAAGTTCGCGACGTCCAAAATGTTGCCGATGTGCTGGTCGATCCGGAGGGGTCGTTGGAACGGCGGAATCACTGGGAGAAGACCAGTCACGCCTTGTTGGTTGGAGCCATCCTTCACGTTCTTTATTCCGAGCAGGATAAGACGCTTGCCGGGGTTGCAAGTTTTCTGTCCGATCCGAAACGTCCGATCGAGAGCACGCTTCGCGCAATGATGACGACCAAGCACCTTGGAGAAGCCGGGACACATCCGGTGATCGCTTCCGCGGCGAGGGAGTTGCTGAACAAGAGCGAGAACGAGCGATCAGGCGTGCTATCGACGGCGATGTCGTTCCTCGGTCTTTATCGCGATCCCGTCGTTGCCCAGGTAACGCGCCGCTGTGACTGGCGCATCCGGGATCTCATTGAGGACGAACGGCCAACGACGCTCTATCTCGTGGTGCCTCCGTCTGATATCAGTCGCACCAAGCCGCTGGTGCGGTTGATCCTCAACCAGATCGGCCGCCGTCTCACCGAGGATCTCCAGGCCAAAGGACGTCGGCATCGGCTGCTGTTCATGCTCGATGAATTTCCAGCGCTTGGAAGGCTTGACTTCTTCGAGTCTGCGCTAGCCTTCATGGCCGGCTATGGCCTGAAGAGCTTTCTCATTGCCCAATCTCTCAATCAGATCGAAAAGGCCTATGGGGCGAACAACGCCATCCTCGACAATTGTCATGTGCGAATATCGTTCGCGACCAATGACGAACGTACCGCCAGACGCGTGTCGGATGCGCTCGGGACGGCAACCGAGCTGCGGGCAATGAAGAACTACGCTGGCCACAGGCTGAGCCCCTGGCTCGGCCATCTCATGGTTTCGCGGCAGGAAACGGCGCGACCGTTGCTGACGCCGGGCGAGGTTATGCAACTCCCGCCCGATGATGAATTGGTGCTGGTCTCCAGCCTGCCACCAATCCGCGCCAAAAAGGCAAGGTATTTTGAGGATCCGCGTTTGACCGAACGTGTGCTGCCACCGCCAGAACTGCCGCTCGACCACGAGAGTCGCGCGCTGACGGATGATTGGAATCGCCTGCCATTTCCAGCGAATAGAAATGTGTTCCAGGGCGTATCTATGTCGGGCGCTCGGCCATCCGTCGAAGACCCCGCAAATTCTGGCATTCGTCGCGAGCCGGGCCTTCCCCGAGTTGAAGACATCGCAGCTGAAGTCTCGAAGCCGCCGACTGAATTCGATTTTCCGCCGGAAGAAGGGGATGACGGTGTTGCCGTCCGGGCCCGCGTGATGCGCACGAATGGACCCCGCCTCGCGCGACAGGCCGCAATGGACCCGGGCGACGGTCTAGAACTCTAGGGCGCGAGATTATGCGGACAAAACACACGTTTCGCCTGCCTCCAGATTTGGCAGCAAAGCTCGCCGATCATGCCAGCCGAAAGCGCGTGCCCCAGGCGCTCATCGTCGAAACGGCGCTGGCCTCATTCCTGTCGCCGGATAGTTCCGAGCGGATGGAAGCCGCGCTCGGCCGCCGTCTTGACCGGTTGACCCGACACGTCGAGCGGCTCGAGCGTCACATCACGATATCGAATGAGGCGCTGGCCTTGTTCGTACGATTCTGGCTGACGGCAACGCCGCCGCTGCCCGATACGGCGCAACCCGCTGCACAGACCAAGGGGCGGGAGCGGTATGAAGGTTTTGTCGAGGCACTCGGGCGCCGGCTGGCGAGAGGCCAGACCCTTGCGCAGGAAATATCACTCGACGTTGAGCGAGCCCAGCCATCGCCAACCGTTCCCCAAGAGTGAGTGCGCCGTTTCTTTCTTTTGCTACGCCATAGCACGCCGTCCGACTTGGCCTCGTTGCGCAGACACGCGACCTGCTTTTTCTAATGATCCCAGTCGTCGAGGCCGTTTGCGCTCGACGCTTTGGGGGCAACGGTGGCAGTACATTCCGTCCAGTCCGAAGTGGTATCGCGCGGAGCACGCATGCTACGCACTGCGCTCGGACCGTCGATTGCGGCTTGGCTCGAAGATCCTATTGTCGTCGAAGTGATGCTCAATCCCGACGGGCGGCTGTGGGTCGATCGGCTCTCGGACGGCTTAGCCGACACCGGCGAGCGCCTTGCTGCGGCCGACGGCGAGCGCATCGTGCGGCTCGTCGCCCATCACGTTGGCGCCGAGGTTCATTCGGCACGTCCACGAGTATCGGCCGAATTGCCGGAAACCGGAGAGCGGTTCGAGGGGCTTTTGCCGCCCGTGGTAACCGCGCCAGCCTTTGCGATCAGGAAGCCTGCAGTCGCCGTCTTTACCCTCGAGGATTACGTTTCCGCCGGCGTCATGGCGGAAGTTCA
Source organism: Bradyrhizobium sp. WYCCWR15520 (assembly GCF_056174665.1). NCBI lineage: Bacteria > Pseudomonadati > Pseudomonadota > Alphaproteobacteria > Hyphomicrobiales > Nitrobacteraceae > Bradyrhizobium > Bradyrhizobium sp. WYCCWR15520. The sequence continues at coordinate 39,938 of NZ_JBWBWM010000002.1, read as the reverse complement.
AGCAGAGAGGCTCCGTGAGGCCGTTCGGGAACGCCGCAACGTCCTCGTGGCGGGCGGTACCTCGACCGGTAAGACCACGCTGACGAATGCCCTCCTGGCCGAAGTCGCCAAGACGACCGACCGTGTCGTGCTGATCGAAGATACACGCGAACTCCAATGCAGGTCGCCGAACCTTGTGACGTTGCGTACCAAGGACGGCGTTGCCTCGCTTTCGGATCTCGTCCGCTCCTCGCTGCGGCTGCGACCCGACCGGATTCCGATCGGTGAGGTACGCGGCGCTGAGGCGCTCGATCTCCTCAAGGCCTGGGGGACCGGCCATCCCGGCGGCATCGGTACCATCCACGCCGGCACGGCGCTTGGCGCGCTCCGCCGGCTCGAGCAACTGATCCAGGAAGCGGTCGTCACCGTGCCGCGGGCGCTGATCGCGGAAACGATCGAAGTAATTGCTGTTCTCTCCGGCCGCGGCGTGGATCGGCGGCTGGCAGAACTTGTGCGTGTCAAGGGCCTGACGCCCGACGGCGACTACCTCATTCGACGGGAAGGAGATCGACCATGAAGTGCGTCATCTTTCAACGCGTGGTGCTGGGCGCGGTCGCCGCTCTCATGACTGTACTAGCTGCTTCGAACGCCTATGCCGCCGGCTCCAACATGCCTTGGGAGCAGCCACTCAACCAGATTCTGCGATCGGTCGAAGGACCGGTCGCCAAGATCCTGGCCGTGATCATCATCATTGTCACGGGTCTTACGCTTGCCTTTGGCGATACCTCCGGCGGCTTCCGGCGCCTGATCCAGATCGTCTTCGGATTGTCGATCGCATTCGCGGCGTCGAGCTTCTTCCTGGCATTCTTTTCGTTCGGCGGCGGGGTCCTGATCTGATGGACGGCCCCGTGGAAGGCTTTGCGGTGCCGGTGCATCGCGCGTTGACCGAACCGATCTTGCTCGGCGGCGCCCCGCGGGCGGTCGCCATCCTCAACGGCACCGTGGCCGCAGCGCTCGGCCTGGGCTTAAGGCTTTGGATTGCCGGTCTTCTGCTCTGGGCGATCGGCCATGCCGCCGCGGTGTGGGCAGCGAAGCGCGATCCGCTGTTTCTCGAAGTCGCAAGGCGGCATCTGCGCATCCCCACCCATCTGAACGTGTGAGCAGGTAATGATGAACCTCAGCGAATACCGCCGTTCCAACGTGAGCCTAGCAGACTTCCTGCCATGGGCCGCACTCGTCGACGAAGGCATCGTCCTCAATAAGGACGGGTCGTTCCAGAGAACCGCGCGCTTTCGAGGGCCTGATCTTGATTCCTCTGTTCCATCGGAGCTCATTGCAGTTGCCGGCCGCCTCAACAATGCGCTTCGCCGCCTCGGTTCGGGTTGGGCCGTATTTGTGGAGGCACAGCGATATCAGTCGAACGCCTATCCGCCGAGCAGTTGTCCGGATGTGGCTTCGGCCCTGGTCGATGCCGAACGGCGAGCCCAATTCGAGGAGGAGGGCGCTCACTACGAATCGGCTTACTTCCTGACCTTCCTGTATCTGTCGCCGGCAGAAGATACGGCTCGCGCCGAGCGCTTCCTCTATGAGGGACGGGAGCACGGGCAGGCTGCTGACGCCCACGAAGCGTTGCGCGGCTTTGTTGATCGGACCGACCGCGTGCTGCAGCTGGTCGAGGGGTTCATGCCGGAGTGCCGGTGGCTCGATGACGGCGAGACGCTGACTTATTTGCACGCCTGTGTCTCGACCAAGTGCCATCGCGTCCGCGTCCCCGAGATTCCGATGTACCTCGACGCGTTGCTGGCCGATCAGCCGTTGACCGGCGGGCTTGAGCCGATGCTAGGCGGCCAACATCTGCGCGTGCTTACGATTGTCGGGTTTCCAAGCGCGACCACACCGGGGATCCTGGACGACCTCAATCGGTTGGCGTTTCCCTATCGCTGGTCGACCCGCGCGATCATGCTCGACAAGGCTGATGCGACGAGGCTCCTGACCAGGATCCGGCGGCAATGGTTCGCCAAGCGGAAATCTGTTGCCGCAATCCTCAAGGAGGTAATGACCAACGAACCGTCGCCCCTGATCGACACCGACGCCAGCAACAAGGCTATCGATGCCGACGTCGCGTTGCAGGAGCTCGGCTCGGACCTCGTCAGCGAGGCCTTCGTCACCGCAACGATCACGGTCTGGGACGAGAATGCGCGCATCGCGGATGAACGGTTGCGCCTGGTCGAGAAGGTCATTCAGGGGCGCGACTTCACCTCCATGGTAGAGACCATTAACGCCGTCGATGCCTGGCTGGGTTCGTTGCCTGGTCACGTCTATGCGAACGTCCGCCAGCCGCCGGTTTCGACCCTGAACATCGCCCATATGATTCCGCTTTCCGCGGTTTGGGCAGGGCCGGCGAGGGACGCCCATCTCAGTGCGCCGCCGCTGTTCTTCGCGCGGACGGAAGGATCCACACCGTTTCGTTTCTCCCTCCACGTCGGCGACGTTGGGCACACGCTGATGGTCGGCCCGACCGGTGCCGGCAAATCCGTACTGCTCGCGCTGATGGCGCTGCAGTTTCGGCGCTATGCCGGCTCCCAGGTCTTTGCCTTCGATTTCGGCGGTTCGATCCGGGCCGCAGCCCTCGCCATGAAGGGAGATTGGCACGATCTTGGCGGTGCGCTGTCCGACAATGCCTCCGAACCGGTCGCCTTGCAGCCGCTTGCCATGATCGACGATGCGGCGGAGCGCGGCTGGGCGGCAGAATGGATCGCAGCCATTCTCGCCCGCGAAAAGATCGATATGACGCCGGAAGCCAAGGAGCATCTTTGGTCGGCGCTGTCTTCTTTGGCCTCTGCGCCCGCCGGCGAACGCACGCTGACCGGTCTGTCCGTGCTGCTGCAGTCCCAGAGCTTGAAAAGGGCCCTTCAACCCTATTGCCTCGGTGGCCCGTTTGGGCGCCTGCTCGATGCCGAGACCGAACGGCTTGGAACAAGTTCGGTCCAGGTGTTCGAAACCGAGGGGTTGATCGGAACCGGCGCGGCACCGGCAGTCCTATCCTATCTGTTTCATCGGATTGAGAGGCAACTCGACGGGAGGCCCACGCTACTCGTTATCGACGAAGGTTGGCTTGCACTCGATGATGAAGGGTTTGCCGGCCAGATCCGCGAATGGTTGAAGACGCTGCGCAAGAAGAATGCCGCTGTCGTATTCGCCACGCAATCGCTCTCGGATATCGACGGCTCCGCGATTGCGCCCGCGATCATCGAGAGTTGCCCGACGCGGCTGTTCCTTCCGAATGAGCGAGCGATCGAGCCGCGGATCGCGTCTATCTATCGGCACTTCGGTCTCAACGACCGCCAGATCGAGATCCTGGCGCGCGCTACTCCCAAACGCGACTACTACTGCCAGTCACGGCGTGGAAATCGTCTGTTCGAGCTGGGTCTTGAGGAATTCGCGCTCGCCTTTACTGCGGCCTCATCAAAGTCCGATCAGGCAATGATCGAGCGCGTGCTGGCGGAACATGGCCGTGACGGGTTTGTCACTGGATGGCTCGCTGCGCGCGGGCTGGGCTGGGCCGCCGATCTCATTCCGGGTCTTATCAAGCAGGAAGGTTTGTCATGATGCGTCGCCGTCACCTCTCAGCAGTGAGTGCGCTTGCCATTGTGATTGCCGCCTCACCAACATCCGCCCAGCTGATCGTGTTCGATCCCAACAACTATGCGCAGAACGTGCTCACGGCCGCACGTGAGCTGCAGCAGATCAACAACCAGATCACTTCGCTGCACAACCAGGCGCAGATGTTGATCAACCAGGCCAAGAATCTCGCTAGTCTGCCGTATTCCTCGTTGCAGCAGCTCGAGCAATCGATCCAGCGAACCCAACAGCTGCTCGCCCAGGCTCAGCGCATTGCCTACGATATCAAAGAGATCGATCGAGCATTCTCGACGACCTATGCGCCGGCCTCGACAAGCGCGTCAGATCAGGCGCTGATCGCGAATGCGCAAACACGTTGGCAGAATTCGGTGGCTGGCTTGCAGGATGCCTTGCGCGTTCAGGCGACCGTGGTCGGCAATCTCGACCCCCACCGCAAAGAGATGTCGGCCCTCGTCAGCTCAAGTCAGGGCGCAACGGGCGCGCTGCAGGCCAGCCAGGCCGGAAATCAGCTCCTTGGTCTGCAGGCACAGCAGCTCGCCGACCTTACGGCAGCAGTTGCCGCGCAGGGACGGGCGCAGAATCTCGAAACCGCCCAGCGTACCGCCGCCCAGGACCAGGGCAGGGAGCAACTTCGTCGCTTTCTCGCACCTGGTCGAGGCTATCAGCCTTCATTAGTTCGGATGTTTCATCAATGAACAGAGGTGGTGGACTCAAGCGCACGATCTTTGTGACCACGGCAGCTGTCGTGCCCTTCCTGGTTGTCGCGGCCTGCACAATCCAGCTTCGCGGGGATAGCGATCCTCCACCAGCAAGATCGTCGGCATCCCGCGCAACCAATCCGTTTGGCGTCAAACTCGAGCATTGCCGGAAGGTCAACTCCGAGCAGGTGGCAGAACTCCAGGAGTGCCGTCTGATTTGGGCGGAGAACCGCCGGCGCTTCCTGGGATCAAAAACGACGTCATCCGTTACGTCCGCCGATGATCAATCAGGCAGTCCGGCATCGGCGTTGCCGCAGCCCAAGATTCTCGATCGGCTCCCCCAGGGCTGGCCACCCGTTGCAACACCGGAGCGGGAGTGATTTCGATGGGGGGCACCGGTGTCATTGACCGATTTCTGGAAACGTTTACCCGCTATATCGACAGCGGTTTCGGGCTGCTTGGCAGCGAAGTCGCCTTCCTCGCGACGACGCTCGCCGCGATCGACGTCACGCTGGCCGCCCTGTTCTGGGTCTGGGGTACGGATCAAGACATCATTGCTCGCCTCGTGAAGAAGACGCTGTTTGTTGGCGTCTTCGCTTACCTGATCGGCAACTGGAATAATCTTGCCCGTGTCGTTTTCGAGAGCTTTGCGGGTCTCGGCCTCAAGGCCTCCGGCACGGGACTGTCCTCGGCTGAATTCCTACGCCCGGGCCGGATCGCCCAGGTCGGTATAGATGCGGGGCGGTCGATCCTGGACTCCATCTCGGGATTGATGGGCTATGTCAGCTTCTTCGAGAACTTCGTCCAGATCAGTGTGCTGCTATTTGCCTGGGTGATCGTGCTGCTCGCCTTCTTCATCTTGGCAATCCAACTCTTTGTCACTCTGATTGAATTCAAGCTAACGACGCTCGCGGGCTTTGTCCTGATCCCTTTTGGGCTGTTTGGCAAAACAGCCTTCGCCGCTGAACGCGTGCTCGGTAATGTCATCTCATCCGGCGTCAAGGTCATGGTGCTGGCGGTGATCGTCGGTATCGGCTCAACGCTGTTTTCGCAGTTTACGGCGGGATCAAGCGGGGCTCAGATCGGGATTGAAGATGCCTTGGCCCTGGTGCTCGCAGCATTGGCGCTGCTGGGGCTGGGGATCTTTGGGCCCGGCATCGCCAACGGCATTGTGTCCGGCGGCCCGCAGCTTGGCGCCGGAGCGGCCATTGGCACGGGGTTAGCTGCCGGCGGAGTCGTGGTCGCCGGAGCGGGACTTGCTGCAGCTAGCGCTGGAGCGCTCGCGGGGGCTGCCCGTGGAACTGTCGCGCTAGCGGGTAGTGCGAGCGGTGCGTTTCGGGCAGGTGGCTTGTCCGGCGTCAGGGATGCCGCCACGTCCGCGATGATGAGCCCGCTTCGTCGCGCTGCGACAAGTTCCGGTAGCAGCTCGGCATCAACCGGCGGCGCCACGGCCAGCGAAGCTGGCGTAGCCCAGGCCCCTGCGAATGCCTTATCTGCAGACACTCAGTCCAAATGGGCTTCGCGTATGAGGCGCATGCAGGCCATACGCCATGGAGCATCGACCGCCAGCAACGCCGTCCGCTCTGCTGATCGAAATGGGGGAGGTGCCTCCGTCGATCTCTCGGAAGGGAAGCAATGATGTTCAAGCGACCAGCCGTTCATTACGGCCGCACGCTCGCGCCTGTGACGCCCTATCAAAGGGCGGCCCAAGTTTGGGACGACCGCATCGGTTCGGCACGCGTGCAGGCGAGAAACTGGCGGCTGATGGCTTTCGGCTCGCTAACGCTATCGGCTGGACTCGCATCCGCTCTTGTCTGGCAGTCGACGCAAGGTACCGTCACGCCGTGGGTCGTTGAGGTCGATCGTCTCGGCCAGGCACAGAGCGTCAGTCCGGCCAATTCCTTCTATCAGCCGACCGATCCGCAGATCGCGTTCCATCTGGCACGCTTCATCGAAGACGTACGCGGGCTTCCGGCCGATGCAGTCGTGCTGCGTCAGGACTGGCTGCGCGCCTATGACTTTACCACGGACCGCGGCGCTGTGGCTCTCAATAACCATGCTCGGGTCAACGATCCCTTTGCCAATCTCGGTAAGGTGCAGATCGCCGTCGAAATATCGAGCGTCATCCGCGCTTCGCCGGAGAGTTTTCGTGTCGCCTGGATCGAGCGCCGCTATGACAATGGTCAGTTGGCCGCTACCGAGCGATGGACTGCCATCCTCACCATCGTGATCGATACCCCGCACGATGCCGATCGTCTGCGCAAGAATCCGCTTGGGGTCTATGTCAATGCCATCAACTGGTCGAAGGAGGTCGGGCAGTGAACGGGCCGATGACCAAAATTACCAACTCGCGTGTGGGCGACATCCTGTGTCCTATGTTGCTCGTTTGCATGGTTACGCTCAGCGGCTGCACCACTTTCAAACCTCCGCAGATCAGCTACGACGCCGATATCCCGCCGCCGCATCCCAATCCACCATCATTGGTGGAGGATCGTTCGCGGTCACTGCACGTTCCACCGTCCTGGACCCCGGCCAAGGGGGGCAAGAGAGGAGCGAAGGAGGCCGAAGAGCCGGTTGCTCGGATTGAGACGGCGAATGATGCCGCGCGCGTTGAACCCCGGAAGCAAGGCTACTTCAACGCCGTGCAGGTGTTTCCGTTTAGCCCCGGTGCCCTCTATCAGATTTACGCTGCCCCCGGACAGATCACCGATATCGCGCTCGAGCCCGGCGAGCAGCTCACGGGTTCAGGTCCGGTGTCGGCCGGCGACACCGTGCGCTGGGTTATCGGCGATACCGAAAGCGGAAGTGGCGACACCAGACGCGTCCATATCATGGTCAAGCCGACACGGCCTTCAATCGAGACCAATCTCGTGGTCAACACTGACCGGCGCACCTATCTGATCGAGCTGCGATCGCGTGAGAAGCCCTATATGCCTTCGGTGGCCTGGTTCTATCCGGAGGATCGGACGGCGCGTGCTCAGGCCGTCCCGCCAACGCCAGTTCTTCCCGACCCCTCTCAGCGGCGCTATCGCTACACCCTCGAGGGCGACAATCCTCCCTGGCGGCCGATCGGTGCCTATGACGACGGCCGCAAGGTCTATGTGGAATTCTCACAAGGAATCGTTCAAGGTGAGATGCCGCCGCTGTTCGTCATCGGCCCGGATGGCAATCCCGAAATCGTCAATTATCGAACCTATCGTAACGTCCTGATTGTCGATCGGCTGTTTGCCGCGGCGGAGCTTCGACTTGGTGGTGATGCCCAGCAAAGGGTTCGGATCGTTAGAAGCGACGGGAGGTCTTGATGGCCGGCACCGAAGCCAATGATGCCGTCAGCTCTCATTCGACCGCGCCGAAGACATCCGAGGAAATTGCTCGCTCTTTGCGGCTCCGTCCAGAACGTCCGCCTGTTACGCGCCTGTCGCGCAAGGTTTTGGCTGGCGGAACAGCATTGGCGCTTCTTCTGGTCTCCGCAGCGCTCCTCTGGGCCTTGCAGAACAATCGCACGCGGACCCCTGCATCAGAAGAACTCTATAGTATAGATCATCACAACGTAGCTGATGGTTTGGCCGGGCTGCCGCGCGACTATGCAGGTGTACCGCGAGACGTGCCGCGCCTCGGACCACCGTTGCCGGGCGATCTCGGCGGCCCGATCGTTGCAGCTCAAGCTCAGTCGGGACCGGTTGTGGCCGACGCCGAACAGCAGCGAATGAACCAGGAAAGCGAGGCCGCTCGCATCAGCAAGGTCTTTGCGTCAACCAATGTTCGACCCTCCGCCGCGACCGCTCCCGCCGAGACTGTTCCGAACGCGGTGTCCTCGTCCGATGAGGCCTATGCCCAGAACGGGCAGGATCGCAAGCTCGCCTTCGTCAATGCCTCTGTAGATCGGCGGACGACGAGCTCCGATCGCGTGATGATGCCGGCTTCACCGTACGTTGTGCAGGCTGGATCCGTGATTCCGGGAGCTCTGATTACGGGCATCCGCTCCGATCTACCGGGCCAGATCACAGCGCAGGTGACTGAGAACGTATTCGACACACCAACTGGACGCTATCTTCTAATTCCGCAGGGGGCACGTCTCATCGGAATCTATGACAGTCAAGTAACTGCCGGCCAATCACGTGTGCTGCTCGTCTGGACGCGGTTGATCATGCCGAATGGACGTTCGATTGTCCTCGAGCGACAGCCAGGCGCGGACACCGCAGGTTACGCAGGCCTCGAGGACCAGGTAGACAATCACTGGGGCGAACTCTTCAAAGCCGCCGCGCTATCGACGTTCTTGGGAGTCGGCACCGAACTGGGCGAGGGCTCCGACACAAATGGCAACAACGGTGCAATCGTTCGGGCATTGCGCCGCGGTGCTACCGACTCGCTGAATCAGACTGGCCGGCAGGTGGTTCGACGCAGTCTCAATATCCAACCAACGCTTACTATTCGACCGGGCTTCCCAGTTCGTGTGATTGTCAATCGCGATCTGGTTCTTCAGCCGTATGGAGGACGATAGAAGATATGGCTAAACTCAAGATCGAAACAATTCCAGACGATAAAGTCGCAAAGGTGATGACCGAACTGACTGCGCCGGTACATCGGGATCTGATAGCCTATGCGGAAGCCTTAACGCGGCAGACCGGACAGCGCGTAGACCCGATAAAGCTAATTCCGCTGATGCTCGCACGCTTCATGGCAACTGACCGTGGCTTCAGGAAGCTGCGACGGCCAAGTCACTCGGCTAATGATCCCGCGGGTGACAAAGGCGGGTGATGATCAACCAGCAAGCTGAGAAAGTGGGCAAGAGCTGCGTTCTTGTTTCGCGTGAGCCAGTGGGCGCTGAAACATACCTCGATGGAGCTCGCGCTATCGCGGAACTCGCGATAGACGACGTTCTCCTCAAGAGTCCCAATTTCGGATTCCCAGGCGAAAGTAACGCCTAAGCCGAGACTCGAGATTTTTCACGAGGAGCTGGTTCACATCGTGCCGTTGTACAGCCGGCCGGTTGCTAAAGTGCGGGAGCGCGGACCAAAGGAAATGTTCCAACTCTCCTTTCTCCTCAGATCCGCCAAACAAGACCGTTTCATCGAGAAGATCAGTCCAGAAGATAATATCGCGCGCAGCAAGTGCGTTGTCCTTGTGGAGCAACACAAAAATGCGCTCCGTCCATAATGCTCGGGTCTGCATGTCTGCTGAACGAAGCCGTCCTGGAGCTATGACAATGTCTGCGGCCCGATTGTCCGGACATCTCAACAAACCCCGCGGTGAACGCTGTATGACTTCCAGCTCAATTTTGGGAAAGCGCCCGCTAAACTCCGTCAACGTCTCGCTAAACTGCGCTCGTTTTCCCGGCAGCGGTCCGCAAAGTCCAATTGCAATACGACCGACTTGGCCGGAGCTAGCGCCGCCTGCCGCGTCGACCAGATCGTCAATCTGCGTCAAAATTCCAGTCGCGAGGTGTAAGAATCGTCGGCCGACCTCGGTAGGTCTTATTCCTCCGCTCGATCTCTCGAACAAAGTCGTACCAAGCAGGTGTTCCAATTGAGCGATAGAGCGGCTTAGCGCCGAATGCCGGACGGACAATAGTTCAGCCGCCCGCCGAAAGCTGCCGCAATCGTAGGTCAGTAACGCCAAGCGAAGATGCTTGAGCTCAATCGCCTTTCCGGAACGTCTTAGGTCGTTCATGCTGCCGGAGTCGCTCCTTGGAAATCACCGCTCTCGTGACGACAGAACTAGCTAGGCGTCCTCGAATCTACTTCGGTGGCGCTCGTGAGCGCACCTGTTTGATTTCGCAGGGTGACTTTCCCTGGAGAAGATGCTCCTATCGTAGTTGCATCGGACAATCGACTTGCCAATCCTTCGTTCAGCGAACGCGCAATTCGATTCGAGCTTTCGAGGGGGTCTCCTGATCCAGCTTTCGAAAGTTCAACCTTTGCCGAAAGTGTGTCGTCCGCAGGGTGGTGATGAACTACTGAGGCTTGGACACCGGCTTGCAGGGAGAAGTGCTGATTGTGCGACCTTGGAAGTCGTGGCTCGCTCTCAAACATGGTGAGCCGGCCGCTCAGTCCTTTGTTAGGCCTAACTTTTGGACGCGCCAAGAGTGACGTCGAGCGCCGCGGCTGGTATTCTGTTTTCCTCAAAGCAGCCTCCGCCGCTTTGGCTTCCCTCGTTGTTCGGATGGCCTGGAAACCCAAGTATCCGCCTGACCCGCCTCGGCGAACGCGACGAACGCTTGATGCATTTATTGGGCTGGCCGTCGTCCTATCCATTGTTATGGCCGCCGTCGCGCTTGATCGCCTGCTGAGGGACTTCAGCGAAGACCCACGGAGTCTGATCAGCGGGTTGTTCGGGTCAACTCCTCATAGCAGCAGCGTGCCGACTATACGTAGTCCAGGCATCGGTCTTACAGTGATCGATGGAGACACAATGCGGTCGGGCAGCGCAACCTACCGTTTGGTCGGCTTCAATACGCCGGAGCGCGGCGATCGCGCGCGCTGCGATAGAGAACGGCAACTAGCTGAACAGGCCCTAGCGCGACTGAAAAGCCTTCTCGCGAGCGGCGAGCCGACGCTCGAGCGCGTTGCCTGCGCGTGCAAGGCTGGCACCGAGGGCTCCCAATCCTGCAACTTCGGGCGGTTCTGCGCCTACCTGCGGATTGGAGGAAGGGACGTCGGAGAGACGCTCATAAGTGAGGGTCTTGCGCAACCGTTTATCTGCGGGATGACAACCTGTCCTCCCCGGCGGCCATGGTGCTAGGCCCGAGAGATCCCGAATGCCCTGCTGGCCGCGTGGGCCTTGATGCACCCGCGATGAATTGCGCAGGGTAGCCTCGTTCTCTGCTGCCATGGTCGCGGATGTCGACCGCGATTTCCTTGTTTTTCGGCATGATTGGGCTTGCCGCGGATCATTACGTCGACTGCACCCTGTCTCATTGTCACGGAGGCTGATGTCAATTTCGATAGGCGCGAGTTAGGAGCCCAATACATGCGCTCGGTTACGTTAAATGAAGAGACACACGCGGCCGCGTGCCTTTACGCCGGCGACCGATGGCCGCGGCTTGCGCCCCCGAGCGCCTGTTGAGATGCTGTCCTATAATGGTGACTGATAGTCTGTACCAATCGCGCGAGGCTATTAGCCTACGTTCGATCAGCGGCGTAGACGATCGTTATCCCGCATTGGCCTTCAATCCGGCAGCTTCGATGCCGGCGACGGCGCAGATCTCGTCATTGTCTGACGTGTCTCCGCTGACGCCGACGGCGCCGAGCAGGCCGCCGTCACGCTGGATCAGCACGCCGCCGGGCACCGGCACGAGGCGTCCCTGCGCCAGCGCATTCACGGCGCTGACGAAGTAGGCCTGCTCCTGGGCTCGCTGGAATAGCGCCCGCGATCCCATGCCCATCGCGAGCGCGCCATAGGCCTTGCCGTGGGCGATCTCGGCCCGCATCAGGCTGGTGCCGTCCTGTGCGGCCGTGACCTTCACGCAGCCGCGCGCATCCAGGATGGTGATGACAAGTGGCTTCAGCTTCTTCTCGACGCCCTTGGCAAGCGCGGCATCGAGAATCTTGCGGGCAACGTCGAGGGTAAGTTCAGCCATAAATCCGTTCCTTTGCGATTGAGTGGGGCTTAATGGTTCACGTTCGCGCTGTCGAGGCTTATCGCGAGCACGCGGGCGACATGCAGCGCTGCTCGGTTCGCGCCATCCTTGATCTGATGCCGGCAGGAGGTGCCGTCGGCTACGATCAGCGAGCCAGCATCGGCGCGGCGTATCGCCGGCAGCAGCGACAGCTCCGCCATCTCCATCGATGCCTGATAGGTGTCGGCGCCGTAGCCGAATGCGCCGGCCATTCCGCAGCAACTGGACTCGATGGTTTCGACGCTGAGCTCGGGAACGAGGCGAAGTACCTTTTCGACCGGCTTGAAGGCGCCGAATGATTTTTGATGGCAGTGGCCGTGAACCAGCGCCCTTGTTGGCATGGCGCCGAGCGGCAATTTCAAGCGGCCCGCTTCCGCCTCGCGAACCAGGAATTCCTCGAACAGCAATGCATGCGCGCTGACGGACTTCGCGTCATTGTCCGATCGCAGCGAGAGCAGTTCGTCGCGAAGTGTGAGCAGGCAGCTCGGCTCTAGCCCGATGATCGGCACACCGCGCGCGACGAATGGCGCGTAGGTCGTGACCAGCCGGTTCAGTTCGCCGCGCGCCTGTTCGACAAGGCCCGCGGAGAGGAATGTCCGTCCGCAACACAGCGGCCGGGCGCGGTCGATGGGCCTTGGAATGTGCACGCGATATCCGCCATCAACCAGCACACGCAAGGCGGCATCGAGATTCTCGCGCTCATAGATGCGGTTGAAGGTATCAGCGAACAGCACGACCTCGCGGCCGTCTGCGGGGCCGAAGACCTCAGTATCAGGCTTGAACACGTTGCGGCGGAACGCGGGCAGGGCGCGCCTGGCGCTGATCCCGGCAAATTTCTCGAACAGCCTACGCAACAACGGGCTGCTGTTGCGCCAGTTGGCAAGCGGCGCAAAGCGGGACGCGAGCTCTGCATAGCGCGGCAGATAGCCGACCAGCCGGTCGCGCAGCGAAAGGCCATGTTTCTCCGCGCGTGCAGCCAGCACCTCGATCTTCATCTTGGCCATGTCGACGCCGGTCGGGCATTCATGGCGGCAGGCCTTGCAGGAGACGCAGAGTTTCAGCGTCTCCATCATCTCGTCGGAAGCCAGCGCATCCGGCCCGAGCTGGCCCGATATCGCCAGCCGCAGCGTATTGGCGCGGCCGCGCGTGACGTCCTTCTCATGGCGGGTGGCGCGATAGGACGGGCACATCACGCCGCCCTCGAGCTTGCGGCAGGCGCCATTGTTGTTGCACATCTCGACTGCGCCCTGAAAGCCGCCGCCGGCGCCGGGATAGGCTGACCAGTCCAGCGCGGTTTTCAGTTCAGTGACGCGATAGTCCGGCCGATAGCGAAACAGGCTGCGGTCGTCCATCTTGGGCGGGTCGACGATCTTGCCGGGATTGAGCAGGTTCTCCGGATCGAAGCGCTGCTTGACCTCGCGGAAGTCGGCAACGATGCGCGCGCCGAACATCGCTTCGTGGAATTCGGAGCGAACCAGGCCGTCGCCATGCTCGCCGGAGTGCGAGCCCTTGTATTCGCGCACCATCTCGAAAGCCTCTTCGGCGATCGCGCGCATCGCCTTGACATCCTTCTCAAGCTTCAAATTGAGCACCGGCCGCACATGCAGGCAGCCCTCGGAAGCATGCGCATACATGGTGCCGCGAGTGCCGTGCTTGGCGAAGACGGCGTTGAGCCGCTCGGTATAGTCGGCGAGATGCGGCAGCGGCACCGCGCAATCCTCGACGAAGGAGACCGGCTTGCCCTCCTGCTTCATCGACATCATGACGTTGAGGCCGGAGGTGCGGAAATCCGCGATTGCCGTCTGCGTCGCGGGTTCGATCACGTCGACCACGCCGCCCCATTTGCGCTGCGGATGATTCCAGCCGAAGCCGAGATCTGCCATCAATTCGGAAAGCTGCTTCAGCTTTTGCAGATTGTCGGATTGATCCTCTTCCGCAAACTCGACGATCAAGAGCGCATCCGGATCGCCGCGCACGGTCGCCTCGATCACGGGCTTGAACATCGCGATATCGCGGCCGAGTGCGATCATGGTGCGGTCAACCAATTCCACCGCGATCGGGCGCAGTTTTACCAGATGCTGGGCTGCGTCCATCGCCTCATAGAAGCTGCCGAAATGGCAAACGCCGAGCACTTTGTTGCGGATAATGGGCCACAGCTTCAGCTCGACCTGCGTCGTGAACGCCAGTGTCCCTTCGGAGCCGACCAGAAGATGCGCCATGTTGTTCGGCGCATTGCGCGGCACCAGCGCATCGAGATTGTAGCCGCCGACGCGGCGCTGCACCTTCGGGAAACGCTCGGCGACCTCGGCGGCCTCGCGCTCGCCGAGATCAAGCATGTCGCGGAACAGGGCAAGCCCGCTCTGCGGCGAGTTCACCCGCGCCAGATCGCGCGGTACTTCGCCGAAATGCAGGAGCGTGCCGTCAGCCAGTGCCGCATCCATCGACAGCGTGTTGTCGCGCATGGTGCCGTAACGCAGCGAACGGCCGCCGCAGGAATTGTTGCCGGCCATGCCGCCGATCGTGGCGCGCGAGGCGGTGGAGACGTCAACCGGAAACCACAGCCCATGCTTCCTGAGCTGGCGGTTGAGATCGTCGAGCACGATGCCGGGTTCGACCACGCAGGTGCGGTTTTCGACGTCCAGCGAGAGCAGGCGGTTCAGATGCTTGGAGAAATCGACGACGATGCCTTCGTTGATGGTCTGGCCGCATTGCGAGGTGCCGCCGCCGCGCGGGGTTACGACCAGGCCGTCGTCGCGGGCGATGGCAAGCGCGCGCAGCGCCTCATCCATGGTGCGGGGGACCACGACCCCGAGCGGCATGAGCTGGTAGAACGACGCGTCGGTCGCGTAGCGGCCGCGGTCGAATGCGTCGAAAAGGACGTCGCCGGTCATGTTTGACCGCAGGCGTTGCTCAAGGGTGGAGGCGTTCTTCATCCCAAATCCAAAGTGATCCAAGAGAGCTGTTGCACCCCCTCTGCGCTATTATGCACTTTTTTCTCGGGCGGATTACAATATGAATGCATAATCGGCAAGGTTAGCCGCCTGCAGCCGTGGCCGTGGCGGCGTCCCGTGCCTCGGCCAGATGTTCGATGGCGGCGGTTCGCTTGTTGCGCAAATGGTGGAACAGGATGTCGGCGAGCTCGCTTCCGGCGCGGCGGCGTAGCGCATCCAGGATCGCTTCGTGCTCGCGCATGGCCTCGGACCAGCGCTGCCGCTTGCGTGCGAAGTTGGCGGAGTAGCGAACGCGGCGGATCCGGCCGGCAAAGTTGGCGTAAGCTGTGCGCAGGGTCTCATTGCGCGCGGCGGCGACGATGCTCTCGTGGATGCGCTGGTTGACCGTAAAATAACCATGCATGTCACTATGGAGATAGTGGCCGTACATCTCATAGTGCAGCCGCTCGATCGCGGCGATTTCCTCATCCGTGATGGCCTCGCAGGCCAGTCGTCCGGCGAGGCTTTCCAGGCCGGCCATCACGTCGAAAAGTTCCTCCAGATCGCGCTTGCCGAGCTGGCGCACCCGTGCGCCGCGGTTAGGCAGGAGCTCGATCAAGCCCTCCGCGGCCAGGACCTTGAGCGCCTCGCGCAGCGGCGTCCTGGAGATTCCAAGCATCTCGCAGAGCTGCCGTTCCGGAACGCGTGCGCCCTCTGGAATGTTGCCTTCGACCACATAGTCGCGAAGCCGCAGCAGGATTTCGCCGTGAAGCGAGGCCTCCTGGCGGTCGGCGCCATTGCCGGTGTCGGGCTGGACGATCGGTACCCCGGCTTCGGGAATCGTGGATTTCATTTGCATAACGGTAGTTTGCGAAATCTGCGGCGTCGACGATCTGGATCGAATACCAAATTCAGATTGAAATGGCAAAAAATGAATGCAAAGTTGGTGACCAGTTGATCGAGACGGACTGTTTGGGAGGTTATCATGCGACAAGGACGGCATTTTCTGCAGATTCCAGGGCCCAGCCCGGTCCCGGACCGGGTTCTTCGCGCAATGGACATGCCCGTGATCGATCACCGCAGCGCCCAGTTCGCCGAACTCGGGCGAGCGGTGCTGGAGGGCTCCCAGACGATTTTCCAAACCTCTGGACCGGTGGTGATCTTCCCGTCGTCGGGGACAGGCGCCTGGGAAGCTGCGATCGTCAACACCCTGTCTCCCGGCGACAAGGTCCTGATGGTGGAGACCGGCCACTTTGCGACCCTGTGGCGCCAGATGGCGGGCCGTTTCGGCATCGAGGTCGATTTCGTTCCCGGTGATTGGCGTCGGGGTGCCGACCCTGCACAGATCGAGGCCAGGCTCGCAGATGACGCCGCGCACGCAATCAAGGCGCTGATGGTCGTCCATAACGAGACCTCCACCGGCGCGACCAGCCGTGTCGCCGATATCCGCGCTGCGATCGACCGGACCGGACATCCCGCCCTGTTGATGGTCGACACCATCTCCTCGCTCGGGTCGATCGACTACCGACATGACGAATGGAAGGTTGATGTCAGCGTCAGCTGCTCGCAAAAGGGCTTCATGCTGCCGCCTGGCCTCGGCTTCAACGCGATCTCGGACAAGGCCCGCGCCGCCGCCAAGACCAACCGGATGCCGCGCTCCTATTTTGATTGGGAGGAGATGCTGAAGCCGAACGCGAAAGGTTTCTTCCCGTATACGCCGGCGACAAACCTGCTCTATGGGCTGCGCGAGGCGATCGCGATGCTGCTCGAAGAGGGGCTCGACAACGTGTTCGCCCGCCATCAGCGGCTCGCCGCAGCGACGCGTACCGCGGTCAATCACTGGGGGCTGGAGGTGCTGTGCCAGGAACCCCGGGAGTATTCGCCCGTGCTGACCGCCGTGCTGATGCCGCCGGGGCACGATGCCGATCAATTCCGGCAGGTCGTGCTCGACAACTTCAACATGTCGCTCGGCTCCGGACTGTCGAAGGTGGCGGGCAAGGTGTTCCGCATTGGCCATCTCGGCGAATGCAACGAACTGACCTTGCTCGCTGCGCTGACGGGCGTGGAGATGGGATTGTCGGTCGCCGGCATTCCGTACCGTTCCGGCGGCGTCGATGCCGCGATGAAATATCTGGAGCAGCGCCCGCAGGGCAATTCGCCGGCGCATCTCAAGGTCGTCGGCAGCTAGCCGGCAACTCGCGACTGCCTTGGGCGCGCCGCTCCAGCCCTGCTTCTTGTGCATTGACGTGCGGCGTCCGGCGGGCGACAAGCCCGCCAAATGGTGATATTCGAGCGGCTCGAAACGCCTAGGCTAGACCGGGAAGGACGCCCATGACTGTGCATACTGGACGGCATTTTCTGCAGATTCCGGGACCGACCAATGTGCCGGACCGGGTGCTGCGGGCCATGGATATGCCGACCATGGACCATCGGGGTCCCGAGTTTGCCGAGGTTGGTTATGCCGCTCTGGCGGCCATGCAGCGGGTCTTCCGCACCAAACAGCCGGTGATCATCTATCCGTCGTCGGGCACCGGCGCCTGGGAGGCGGCAATCGTCAATACGCTGCAGCCGGGCGACAAGGTGCTGATGGCTGAGACCGGGCAGTTTGCTGTGCTGTGGCGCGGTATCGCCGAGAAGTTCAAGCTGGAAGTGGATTTCATTCCCGGTGACTGGCGCCACGGCGCCGACCTCGAGCAGATCGAGACGCGGCTGTCGGCCGACAAGGCGCACAAGATCAAGGCCGTGTGCGTGGTTCACAACGAGACCTCGACCGGCTGCGTCACCCATCCGCAGGACGTCCGCAAGATTCTCGACCGCGTCAATCATCCCGCGCTCTTGATGGTCGACACCATCTCCGGTCTCGGATCGCTGGAATATGAGCACGATGCCTGGGGCATCGACGTCTCGGTCGCCGGATCCCAGAAGGGCCTGATGCTGCCGCCGGGTCTCGGCTTCAACGCCATCTCGGAAAAGGCGCTCGCTGTGGCGAAGGCCAATCCGGCGATGCGTTCCTATTGGGACTGGCAGGAAGTCATCGCGATCAACAAGGCAGGCACCTGGCCCTATACGCCCGCAACCAATTTGCTGTTCGGCTTGCGCGAAGCGGTCAAGATGCTCGAGGAGGAAGGGTTGGAGAACGTCTTCGCCCGCCACAAGCGCCACAGCGCGGCGACGCGCGCGGCGATCAAGGTCTGGGGTCTGGAAACGCAATGTCAGGAGCAGGGCGCGCACTCGCCCGCGCTGACCGGCGTCGTCATGCCGGACGGCCATGACGCCGACAATTTCCGGAAGGTCGTGCTCGAAAACTTCGACATGTCGCTCGGCACCGGCCTGAACAAGATCAAGGGCAAGGTGTTCCGGATCGGCCATATCGGGCACTTCAACGACCTGATGCTGATGGGCACGCTGTCGGGCGTCGAGATGGGCCTCGATCTCGCCAAGGTGCCGCATCGCAGCGGCGGCGTGCTGGCGGCGATGGACGTGCTCAAGGGACGCGAAGTCGTGGCGATGCCGAAGGCCGCCGTCGCCTGAGACTGTTCGAGCGTAACAACAACAGAGAGAGCTGCGATGAACGCTCCGGTAGCTTCAACCGAGGACCTGATTTATTCCGTTGAGGACGGGATCGCCCGCCTGACGTTCAACCGTCCGCAGGCACGCAACGCACTGACCTTTGCCATGTACGAGCAGATGGCCGCGATCTGCGAGACCATCAACAACGATCGTTCGATCAAGGCGATGATCCTGACCGGAGCGGGCGACAAAGCATTCGCGTCGGGCACCGATATCTCGCAGTTCCGCGCCTTCAAGACCGCGCAGGATGCGCTCGACTATGAAGCGCGGATCGACCGCGTGCTCGGCGCGCTGGAAGCATGCCGGGTGCCGACCATCGCGGCGATTGCCGGCGCCTGCACCGGCGGCGGCGCCGGCATCGCGGCGTGCTGCGACATCCGCATCGGCACCGAGACGACGCGGATGGGTTTTCCGATCGCGCGCACGCTCGGCAATTGCCTGTCGATGTCCAATATCTCCAGGCTGGTGTCGCTGGTCGGACCAGCGCGGACCAAGGACCTGATCTTCAAGGCGAGACTGGTCGAGGCGCCGGAAGCGCTGGCACTGGGACTGCTCAACGAAGTCGTGCCTGATGTTGCGACCCTGCAGTGCCGCGCCGATGAGACCGCAAAACTCGTCGCCAGCCACGCGCCGATCACGCTCGAAGTCACCAAGGAGGCGGTGCGCCGCATCCGGCGGACTCTGACGCGCGACGAAGGCGAGGACCTGATCCTGCGCGCCTATATGAGTGAGGATTTCCGCGAGGGCATGGACGCGTTCCTCAACAAGCGCTCACCGAACTGGAAGGGCAAGTAGGGCAACAAGCGGCCAGAGCCGCCTACTATGGCCTGGCAGCTCTTTTTGCCAGTTCCATACCGAGGTCGAGCGCCGCGATACCTATGCTGTCTGAAGGGGTTGTGAGGCAACGTTCATCCATCCATGCGATGATCACGTCGAAGTCGCCGCCACCAACAATGTCCCGTTCGCCGCTGATGTTCAGGCCGCTGATGAAGCCAACCAGCCAGGATCCTATGATCAAGGCGGGCGGGCGAAAATCCTCGACGACATGGACGAGAGCGAAAGCTTCGATGGCGAGACGGCGCGGGATACGGCTGACAGCTTCGCACTTCGCGCGAAGCTGGAGGCTGTGCTCCAGGCCCTTATCAAGGCCGGCCGATGACAAATCCTCTTTTGCAGGCCCTGGAGAATGCGCGGGAAGCTGCCATGTTGGCGAATCTGCCCCGGCAACTTGGAAAGCCGCCTGTTCAACAGACGCCTGCACGCTTGGCCGCGCTGTCTGCATTCTCGAATTGGTGTGAAGCGAAGGGCGTCCGGTTCTTCCCGGCTCAGCCTGCTACCGTTGTCCAGTTCACACGGGAGAACGCCGGCCTCGGCATCGATGCGATCGGCGAGGTCGTGGACCACATTGCCGACATGCACGAAGCGGCCGGCCTCGCAAACCCCGTTGCTACCTGGATTGTTGCGGAAGCGATGGACCGCGTGAGCAGCGAGACCGAAGCGCCGCGCACCTGGCCCTAGGAACACAAATGGCGTTTCACTCAACTGCCCTGTGTCCTGCGGCGCTATCTCGTCCGTCACGAAGCCCAGCGCGAAAAGACGGTGAGGCGGGCCCAGAACGAAGCGGCAGTAGCAAAACAGCAACTTTCTGCAATCCCGAAACCAGAGGAAGCCAATGGCCAACAGTCGCACGCCGCCGCTTGAAGATCGGATAAAAGCAGTCCGCGCGGAGATCGACGCCTTTATCGATGCGCGCGTTGCCGCGATGAAGAAGGATTGTCCGAGCATACCGGCGCCTGTGCTTCGTCAGATGACGACGGCAAAAGCCGTTGGCTGCCAATGCGCTCAATATCTCTCACTTAAGCGGCAGGAAGAGGAGGCGGCATGATTGGGCTCTTGGATGGTCTCAACGATCCCGAACTGATGGCGCGCGTTGCCGAGCGTCAGCGAAACTGCCCGTGTCATCGAACTAATGGGCGTGACGAGAGAGCGTGCCATTGAAGCGCTCGACGACTTCGAGACCAACCTTTGCCATGTAAGGTTGACGTTGCACTGATGGGCTGGCTTGACGCACTGGAACGGCGAGCGCGCGAAGCAGTGGGTGTTGTGCCCGCTGCCCCCGTGCCCGCACGCCAACCAGCGAAGCCGCACGCAACTCCCGTCATCAAAACAGTTTGGGTGCAAACCGTAGCGCCCGCAAGCCTAGGGGACCCAGGCGCGGCAAAACCCGGGTTCTATTTCATCGCCGATGGCGTGCTGAACCTTTGCGACGGAGCACGGGAGGCCGTCCGGCAAGAGCGTAGGGATCAGGAGATGACCCGCGCCGCATTGCCGGACGTTGAAACTGGAGGCGTGGCGCAAAGAGCAGGGCGGCGCGGCGAATTTCAATCGCCGGCTCACCCCAACTTATAGGAATCGCCTAAATGGCCTTTGGAGGAACTTTGGAGGAATAGGCGCGCGTCGCCAGATCAGCGGGGGTGAAAATCGCTCTCAGCTTGAAATGAGCAATTTAGGGGTACCTCTGGAACCCTCCACTTTTTCCCGAATTGCAGCCTCCGGGCAAGCATTTCGGGAGGAATGGTCATGGCTGCTGGTGCTTTTGATCCCATCACTGGCGTTCTCACCGTCGTCGACGACTCCACGGACAACATTACAACCGTCTCGCGAAATGCACCTGGCGGGATCCTTGTTAACGCTGGAGCCGTACCGATTCTTGGAGGTACCCCCACGGTCGCGAACACGACGGTCATTCAGATGTTTGGTCTCGAGGGCAATGATGCTCTTGCTTTGGATGAATCGAACGGAGCGCTCCCGCGAGCCAACATTTTTGGTGGCACTGGTAATGATACAATCACAGGCGGCTCGGGAGCAGATTCGCTATTTGGTGAAGCGGATAACGACTTTCTTTTTGGTAGAGGCGGCGCCGACCTTCTGTTCGGAGGAAGCGGAAATGACACGCTAACCGGTGGTGATGGGGAGGACCAAGTTTTTGGAGAAGACGGCAACGACCGCCTAATCTGGAATCCGGGTGACGACTCCGACCTCTTTGAGGGCGGAAATGGAATTGACACAGCTGAGGTGAATGGCGGCAACGGCACCGAGACCTTCACTGTAACGGCTAATGGTAGTCGCGTTCGATTCGACCGCGTTGATCCGGCCCCGTTTGCATTGGATATCGGCACCACCGAAAATCTAGTTCTGAACATGAACGACGGTGATGATATTTTCTCAGCTGCCGGCAATCTTTCTCCGCTAATTCAGATCTCGGTGGATGGGGGAGCCGGCAACGATACCATTGGAGGCAGTAACGGGGCCGACGTCCTCTTGGGAGGAGATGGCAACGACCGGATAGACGGAAATCAGGGAAATGATGTTGCCTTCCTTGGCGCCGGAAATGACTTGTTCTTTTGGGATCCGGGGGATGGCAGCGACGTAGTGGAAGGTCAGGCGGATTATGATGCACTGGTCTTCAATGGCGCAAATATCAACGAGACCATGGTCATATCATCGAACGGTGACCGGGCGCAGTTTACCCGAGACATCGGCAACATCAACATGGACTTGAACGATGTAGAGGCGGTGATAGTTCGCGCCCTTGGCGGAGCTGACACGATTCTCGTAGGTAATCTGGCCGGCACCGATGTTTCGGAAGTGTCGATCGACCTTGCGGCGGCTGGAGGCGGCGGAGATGGGCAAACCGATAATGTCGTTGTCGACGGCACCAATGGGAATGATGCCATCCAGATTGTCGGTTCGGGGGCCGATTACACGGTCTCTGGAGCTAGCGCTTTTGTATCTGTGTTGTCGTCCGAAGCTCAGGATCAGCTCACCGTAAACGGGCTTGGCGGAGATGACTCCATTTCGGCAGCGTCGCTGTCTGCAACCGTCAATCTCACCCTCGTTGATGGTGGAGCAGGTAATGACACCATCATCGGCAATTCGTCTGCAAACACATTAATTGGCGGAGATGGCAACGATTACCTGATCGGACAAGGTGGTAACGACACCCTCATTGATGGATCTGGCTTGAATACCCTTCAAGGCGGCTCGGGAGATGATCTCTACGCAGTTCAATTGCAGAATGACAGCGTGTTTGAGTTTGCGGCTGAAGGTACAGACGAAGTGCAAACCTTTTTGACTTCGTTCACTCTGCCTCAGAATGTCGAGAACCTGGTGTTTGTCGGCGACGTATCCCATACTGGCATCGGCACTTCCGATAACAACCGTTTCACTGGCGCCGGGGCAAACGACACATTCACCGGTGCAGGAGGCGCCGACACGATCGACTACCGCGTTGACGGCAATGGGTTAGACACGATTACCGACTTCGATGCGGTGGACGCTTCCGCAGGTCATGATTTGATCGATCTTTCTGGGAGAGGACTAAACTTCGCATCATTGTCTCTGACCGTCGGTTCCGACGGCACGACCATCGGCATTCCTGGGGGTGATGCTATTTTCCTCAGAGGAGTTACGACCGGTATCAATGCCGGCGACTTTCTTTTCTAGACTTCCCGCCGGATCTTGCCGGATCAAAAGGAAACGGCCCCAGCTCTCTGGGGCCGCCTTCTTTTGGGGTGGGGCTTGGGAGCTGGTGCCCCCCATTCCCGACTCTTTCACGCTAGCCTCTTCCTCGGCCGAACACTGTATGTTGGCCATCAGGTGGGCGGAAAGAACCGCTAGAAGTGTGAGCGTTCTGGTCACTCCCGTTTTCGTCGCTGCCAAGCTCTCACGGTGCAGGAAGTACCCGCCGCCGGGGCGAGAGACGACGCCAGACGTCCGACCGCTGCGACTCGCGGTTCTACATCCGCCGGCGCAATCACGCGCTTGGTCACGAGAACCATTAGGCTGTTGGAGCGTAGAACTCACCAACCAAATATCGGATGTGCCCCGGCTCGGAATCGGACGCCTGAGCGACCTCGAAGTATCCTGCAGGCGCGGCAATCCACAGGCCGATCTGCTCGTCAGTGAGCGTAACGGTACCGTCGCGGAATTTGTAGTCGCCTGCCTTCGTTGGATCACCGACGTCGTTCCAGCCTATTCGAATTTCCATGGGATTTCTCCACTCGCGAGTGAGGACTCAGCTCAGGCTGTGATCGACGACCTCGCACCAGTTCGGGCCCCGGGTCGACCCGGTCCACGCTACCGCATTTCGCGCACTTGAGGTGAGCCAGGATGGGCCAGTCTGGCCGCCGTTCCAGCGGCACCTCGGCGCAGTTCCAGCAGCGCGGCCGGGGATCCTCGATCGGGTGGTTGTTCTGAAGCCTTCCGCGCCTTCATGTCTGAGGGCCGGCCGTTCAACCAATGGCGCAGTCTGGAGTTGGGTTTGCAGCGCCAAGGCAAGCAGGATTGGAGCGCTATAAAATATCAATTCCGTGGGGATCGGAACGCGCTGAAGCTACAGCGCGTCGTGGGTGTGGAAACCTAATTAGCTCGACTTTTTCCGGGCCTCAGCTGCTGGGAAGAAGCTGAGGCAGCTTTCTTCCGGCCGGGTTTTGGGGGCTAGAGACCGCGGTTCAGTTCCAGTTCCTCTCATCCGGTGTCGGATATTCGAAGATTAGCCCGTGGCTGACTTATGTTGTCTATCGGGCAGACAACACTACCTGAGAAAGTAAACGTTGCGCTATGCAGCGCTCGCTTCCTTGCATCATTTTGGAGACCATCGCGACCGCGACGGTGATCATTCTCTTGCTGTACGTTCTATTTGGACCGCCGACGTAGGGAAAGGCCCGGCCAGAGGGCAACGATACCAATTCCAATTACGAAGATCACAAATAGAATCGCCGCGGCGTGTTCAGGACAGGATGCCGGGCCTTTTGTTTCGGGATGACTTCGTCGGCTCAGGAAACGGTTTCGTCCTGGCGGTCGTCGGACCCTGTTCGTTGTTACGCTATTGATATTCGTGCTGGCCCTCGTCGCCGCAGTGGCTTCGGAGCTGAATTAGCGCAGGGGATAGGTTAGCGCGGTCGTTTTTCTTTCGGCATTGGCACTGATGACTAGGCGTTGTTCTTTGGCCTGGAGTCGAGGAGGCTTGGCAAAGGCGGCATCTGCTGGCGGGGAGTATCTGCCGGCTCGTCGGGAGATGGATCAACCTCGGCCGCCTTCTTTCGGCTCACTAGAACACCAATAAAGCCGGCGACCACCAGCAAGGCCCCCGCGATCATCAGCCAGTGTGGTATTCCCAACGAAGCCATTAAGCGCCTCAGCCGATGCTTGGGGCTGGAACAGCCAGAGCCACAGCTAGACTCTTATCGGGAACACTAGTTCCTCGTTTCAGCTGACGGCTCTGCCTCGTAAGCACCGCGCCCAGCACACAAAGCCCACGCCCCACAGGCTGACGATGATCTCGCCGCTCAACATCGCGGTTTTCATGCGCAGTACCCCCGCAAGAAGTAGGCCGCCTCAGTTGGCAGCCTCTTTCATTCCAGAACCTCGTACTCAAAGGCTACGCCTTCGTGGTCGTTTTCCTCAAACCATTTTTCCGCGGCGTCTCGATTGGCAAAGACCTTGAGGTGATCGGGGTCGCCAACCTGCTTGCTGGTGTTGACGTAGACAAGACGGTCATTGGTCTCTCTTCAGCTTGCGCTTGCCCCAATGATGACTTTTGCGCTCGACATCAAAGACCTGTTCGTTCGATGTGACGGTTCAACGCCTGCATGACGCCGATCCGGGCCAACATCGTCGGACCGCCAATCTCTGCGACGAGGATCAGCGCCTCCATGGCAGCTTGCCACTCGGGCGCGGAGTGCTCCGCCTCCGGCAGCTTCGTGATGTAGCTGGCGGCATCCCTCAAGGTGAGGAGCCATCGGCCATTCGGAAGCGGTATTGGGGTCCTCAAACGAGGTCGACCAAGGCAAAATAAAATCGGCTCGGGCAATTATCTTGGGTGTTCCATCCCATCACAGCCTATTCCTAATTTAGCGGCTTGAAATGAAGACCGATCGTGTTCGAGATCCTGTTCAGGCGGCTTCGCCTTTACGACGAGCTTACCGGCTCGGTTTCCCCGGCATCGCAGCCCGAGTGATCGATCCGCCGGTCGGCGTCGAGCGATCCAGCGAATATTGCTACCTCGTCGAGAGCCTGGTCTTGAGAAGTCGCTGGTGGGTCAACAGGCGAGGGGAGCCGGACAACATTTTCTCACCTCATTTGATCAGACCCGCTGCTCGGGAAGCGCCAAACGCCTCGTGGAAGACGATAGGGCAGCACTAGTCTGACACCGGCGCGTCCAGACGATCACAGTTGCGATCGATCAGTACGCAGAGAAGGCGTAGGCAACCGCGACTACTTTCTCAACAGCCCTACGGCGTCGGCTAATTTAGCTTTGCCACGACGTTATTTCGCTCGGACAGGCGGGTTTTCGCCACGAATCTTCCTTACGTTGGGATTTGACCATGCCTAACGGGCCAAGGGGATGGTCAGGCTCGGCGCGTGCCGTCCGAGGACTCGCCGCGCGCCGAGCCATTTGGCTCAGTTGAGGTTTGCCGCTCAGATGAAGCCCAGCCTCACAGCACTGTTTTTCATTGCCAACCTGCTGGCGGGATGCGCAACCAGCGGCAGCAATCCGGTCGCGGACATGCCGTCGTGGATGGGCGGGCTGCCGGCCGACGCGCCGCCTCGACCGGGCACACCGGCCTATGATGCTTGGCAAGCTGAGAGAGCTAAGGAAGCGGTGCGACCGAAGAAGCAATAGCGCGTTGCCGTGCATCGGCCTTAGCTTTGCGCGTTTGGCACTTCCCCACAACAATGACCGCAAGCAGGGCGGCGATCACAATGATCAGGCCGATCGTGTCTGTGTCCATTTCTCCCATAGCACCCCTCGCCTTCGCTGGGGCACTAAAGCGCGTTCTGCGACCCGTTTTATTCCCCCACAGGCTGGGACGATGTTGGACAAGCGGGGACGAAAGGAGACCGGAAGGGGGAACTTTTTATGCGTTTTCCAGGATTCAATGTGTCATCCCGCTGGACACTTCCCAGCAGCGTGACAGCCAGGCTGCGATGAAGAAGGCGGCCTATCGGAGAGGGCGACCATTGCACCCTGTTCATCTGGGACCCGCGCTTGATGGCGCACTGACGACGACAGCCCGCCGGCTAAAACCGGTGGGTTTTTCTTTTACGAAGGCGGCTCGGGTTCTCCGAAATTATAGATCATTCCGACGACCGCCAGCGCGGCAACGACCGCGACGAACGGCAGTATCAAAAGCGATGCCATCAACACGATCGGGTCCTCCCCAAGGTGGACACATTGTGTACAGGGGAGGATATCAAGGAGGCCGATCGAGCCTAAAACACCGTATAAGTATTTGATATCATTGGTGAGTGCGGAGGGACACGAACCCTCGACCCCATGATTAAAAGTCACGGGCATACCTGAATCACGGGCATACCTGAATATTGATTAACGTTGCCGACCCATACGAGGTGAGAGACAGGTTGCGCTTGCCCTCCCGATCGCAAGGCGCGAACTGACAGTTGAGCAGTTTCGAGTTGATTCAGCAATCGATGGAATTCGAGTGTCGGCGCCGCCTCCTGTTTGTCGGGCGTCTGCATCTCGTTCTAAAGTCACTAGCCATGCAAGTGTCGGCGGGTTGAACTCGCCGTCAATAAACCACAGAATGGTTGGGGCGGATAAGGAATAGGGAAGAAACTCGTGGGACATATCCTGAAAGTCGCGGCCGCCATGACGGCCATGATCGCAACCGCCCCGGCGTTTGCCGCCTGGGAGCCGACCAAGCCGGTCGAAATCGTGGTCGCAGCCGGCGCTGGCGGCGCTTCCGACCAGATGGCGCGGATGATGCAGGCGGCGATCCAGAAGAACAATCTGATGAAGCAGCCGATGGTGGTGTCGCTCAAGGGCGGGGCGTCCGGCGCCGAGGCGCTGATGTACATGAAGTCCAGCGACGGCGACGCCAACAAGGTGCTGATCGCCTATTCGCTGATCTACATGCTGCCGCTGTCGGCGAAGATACCCTTCAACTGGCGTGACCTGACGCCGGTGTCGGTGGTCGCCCTCGATCAGTTCGTGCTGTGGGACAATGCCGAGGGGCCCAAGACGGTGAAGGACTTCATCGCCGCCGCCAAGGCCGCGAGCTCTCCCTTCAAGATGGGCGGCACCGGGTCCAAGCGCGAAGACCATGTGCTGACGGTTTTCATGGAGCAGAAGACCGGGGCGAAATTCTCCTATCTGCCGTACAAGTCCGGCGGCGAGGCGGCGACGCAGCTCGTCGGCAAGCACACCGAATCCAACGTCAATAATCCATCCGAGAATCTCGAAGTCTGGCGCGCCGGTCAGGTCCGCGCGCTCTGCGTGTTCGACAAGGAGCGGATTTCCTACAAGACCAAGGTCACCGAGACGCAATCCTGGAACGACATCCCGACCTGCAAGGAAGAGGGACTCGACGTGCAGTATCTGATGCTGCGCGCGATGTTCCTGCCCGGCAAGGTGACGCCGGACCAGCAGGCATTCTATGTCGACCTGTTCCAGAAGGTGACGCAGACGCCGGAATACAAGGACTATATGGAGAAGCAGGCGCTGAAACCGATCTTCCTCACCGGCAAGGACATGCTGAAATTCCTCGAGGAGGACGACAAGCTCAACACCTCGCTGATGAACGAAGCGGGCTTCGTCGCGAAATAATCCATCTATAATGGTTACTCCTCCAATGGTTACTCCTCCGCGTGACCGTATCCGGCCATGCGGAGGCGAACCTTCTCGATTTCCTCCTTTGACAGCAATGGCGGCGTGCCGATCTGCAGGCAGCCGTGATACTGCCGCGCCAGCGTCTCGACCTCGACCGCCAGCCACATCGCCTTCGACAGCGACGGCCCAACCGCGATCATGCCGTGGTGCTCGAGCAGGCAGGCCAAGCGGCCTTCCAGCGCCTTTACAGCATGTTCTGAAAGCTCCTGGGTGCCGAAGGTCGCA
Organism: Bradyrhizobium sp. WYCCWR15520; assembly: GCF_056174665.1. NCBI lineage: Bacteria > Pseudomonadati > Pseudomonadota > Alphaproteobacteria > Hyphomicrobiales > Nitrobacteraceae > Bradyrhizobium > Bradyrhizobium sp. WYCCWR15520. The sequence continues at coordinate 11,582 of NZ_JBWBWM010000002.1, read as the reverse complement.
TAAGGCGCGCAGCGGATGGTGTCGCCGCCGGCGACGGCGACCATGTAGTGCACCGGGGGGATCTCCATGCCCATGATCGCCAGCATGGTCGAATAGGGCGGATGGGCGTGGACGATCGCCTGCACCTCCGGACGGGCCTTGAGGATGTCGCGGTGAAAGCGCCATTCGCTCGATGGCCGCTGCGAGGGATCGTGGTTGCCGTCGAGATGCATGTAAACGATCTGGTCTGGCTTCATCGCCTCGTAGGGCGTGCTGGTGGGCGTGATCAGCATGCCATCGCCATGGCGCAGGCTGATATTGCCTGACGTCCCCTGGTTGATGCCGAGCGCATTCATGCGCAGGCAGGCATCGATGATGGATTGGCGTTTGTCCCGGTCCTTGGTGGTCGGCATGTCAAGCCCTCTTGAAGGGGGTGGACAATGCTTGATTATTGCGTCGCAGTATAGTCGAACATGTCTCTGGAATAGCTGAGTGGAGAAGTCATGACGCGCGCGGTGCTTGGCATCATCGGCGGATCCGGCATCTACGACCTGCCGGGGCTGGAAGACGTCCGCGAGGAGATGATTCAAAGCCCCTGGGGCGAGCCGTCCGCACCGCTGACGCGCGGCGTGATCGCCGGGCTGCCGATCCTGTTCCTGCCGCGACACGGACGCGGGCATGTGCTGTCGCCCTCCGACATCAACTACCGCGCCAATATCGATGTGCTGAAGCGGGCAGGCGTCACCGACCTGGTTTCGCTCTCGGCCTGCGGATCGTTCAAGGAGGAACTGGCGCCGGGCACCTTTGTGCTGGTCGATCAGTTCGTCGACCGCACCTATAAGCGCGAGACTTCGTTCTTCGGCAAGGGCTGTGTCGCCCACGTGTCGATGGCCCATCCGGTGTCGCCGCGGCTGCACGTGCATCTGGCGGCCGCCGCCAAGGCTGAAGGCATCGCGGCCGTGCAGGGCGGCACCTATGTGTGCATGGAAGGGCCGCAGTTCTCCAGCCTCGCCGAGAGCCTGACCTACAAGGCGCAGGGTTTTGCCGTGATCGGCATGACCAACATGCCCGAGGCCAAGCTCGCGCGCGAGGCCGAGATCTGTTACGCCAGCGTGGCGATGGTCACCGATTACGATTGCTGGCATCCGCATCATGACGCCGTCACCGTGCAGGACATCATTCGCGTGCTGAACTCGAATGCCGGCAAGGCCAAGGCGCTGGTTGCGCGGCTCGCCAGGGATTTTCCGCGCGAGCATGAGCCTTGCCCTGTCGGTTCGGACAAGGCGCTCGACACCGCCTTGATCACCGCGCCGGAAGCACGCGATGCCAAATTGCTCGCCAAGCTCGATGCGGTGGCGGGCAGGGTGCTTCGGTCGTGAGGATGTCTTCCAGCGGGCGCGCGACGCGAAGGGCGTAGGACATGAAGGTCGACGGCCGGCATTTTCGCAGTATCTGGCTCGAGGACGACGGCTGGACCGTCGGCGCGATCGACCAGCGGCGATTGCCGCATGAATTCGTGGTGGCGCGCATCACGAACGCAGAGGACGCGACCGAGGCCATCCGTTCCATGCTGGTTCGCGGCGCCCCCCTGATCGGCGCGACCGCGGCTTTTGGCGTGGCGCTCGCCATGCGCACTGATGCTTCCGATGCTTCGCTCGACCGCGCCTATGCCTTGCTGCTGGCGGCCCGGCCGACCGCGATCAACCTGAAATGGGCGCTCGACGAGATGGCGCGTCTGCTGCGGCCATTGCCGGCGTCGGAACGGGGCGCGGCGGCCTACCGGCGCGCGGTCGAAATCGCCGACGAGGATGTCGCGATCAACCAGGGGATCGGCCGGCATGGTCTGGCGCTGATCGAGCAGATCGCCGCGGGCAAGCGGCCCGGTGAGGTGGTCAACGTCCTGACGCATTGCAATGCGGGCTGGCTCGCCACGGTCGACTGGGGCACGGCGACGGCGCCGATCTATCTGGCGCATGATCGCGGCGTGAAGGTTCATGTCTGGGTCGACGAGACGCGCCCGCGCAATCAGGGGGCTTCGCTGACCGCATGGGAACTCGGCCACCACGGCGTCCCGCACACGGTGATCCCCGACAACACCGGCGGTCATCTGATGCAGCACCGCATGGTCGATCTGGCGATCGTCGGCACCGACCGGGTGGCGGCCAATGGCGATGTCTGCAACAAGATCGGCACCTATTTGAAGGCGCTTGCCGCCCACGACAATGGCGTGCCGTTCTATGTTGCACTGCCGTCGCCAACCATCGACTTTAGTATCGACGACGGTCTCAGGCAGATCCCGATCGAGCAGCGCAGCGCTGACGAAGTGACGACCATGTCCGGCCGCACCACGGACGGGCGCGTTGAGACCGTGCGCGTGGTTCCCGACGGCTCGCCGGTGGCCAATTACGCCTTCGACGTCACGCCGGCACGGCTGGTTACGGGGCTGATCACCGAGCGCGGACTGCTGCGGCCCGATCGTGCTGCACTTGCGAGCGCATTCCCGGAGCGCAGCGCGGGACATTGACGCCGGCGATATCGGCACGTATCCCCGTTTGCGTCTGCCGCATCGGGGGTCACCGTCTCCATGTCCAATACCGACATCGAAATCGTCGTCGAGGATCCGACCGCGCCGGAGGCCAACTCGCCTCAAGTGGTGAGCGTTCGCGTCGTTGACGTGGTCGTCTCGCTGCTGCTGCTCGCACTCGCAATCACGCTCGGTCTTGACAACTGGCGCGCTGGAGCTGGTTGGGAATCCACCGGTCCGCAGCCCGGCTATTTCCCGTTCTACCTCTCGGTCATCCTCGGTGGCGCCAGTCTCTACGGGTTGGTCGCCGCGTTCCTGTCGCGCACGGAGGCCACTGAGACCTTCGTGACGCGGGCACAGCTTCGCCGCGTGATGGCGGTGTTCGTGCCGACGATTCTGTTCTGCCTCGCCACGCAATTCCTCGGGCTCTATGTCGCGAGCTTCCTGTTGATCTCCGGCTTCATGCGCCTGGTCGGCAAGATCGCACTGTGGAAGTCGCTGCTTACCGCCTTCGTTTTTACCGCCGCGATGTTCGTGACCTTCGACGTCGCCTTCGATGTCATCATGCCAAAGGGCCCGCTCGAAGCGGCGCTCGGCCGCTAACAGGGCTGACATGACTCCTTCCGTCATTGCGAGGAGCCAGCGGGTCCGGCCTTCGGCCGGCCCGATGATAAACTCCGCGACGAAGCAATCCATTCTAGCTTTGCCGCACCATGGATTGCTTCGCTTCGCTCGCAATGACGAACTGCTTGGGATTACCTGATGGAAGCCATCGGCCTCTTGATGCACGGCTTTGCCGTGCTGCTGACCTGGAAGACGCTGCTGCTGATGATGACCGGCCTCGTGCTCGGCATTTTCGTCGGCGTGCTGCCCGGCCTCGGCGGCCCCAACGGCGTCGCCATCCTGCTGCCGCTGACGTTCTCGATGGATCCGACGTCGGCGATCGTGATGCTGTCCTGCATCTATTGGGGCGCGCTGTTCGGCGGCGCCATCACCTCGATCCTGTTCAATATCCCGGGCGAGGCGTGGTCGGTCGCGACCACCTTCGACGGTTATCCGATGGCACAGCAGGGCAGGGCGGCTGAAGCGCTCACGGCGGCCTTCACCTCGTCCTTCATCGGCTCGCTGGTCGCGGTGATGCTGATCACCTTCCTGGCGCCGATGATCTCTTCGTTCGCGCTGAGGTTCGGGCCGCCGGAATTTTTCTCGGTCTACCTGCTCACCTTCTGCTCCTTCGTCGGGCTCGGCCGCGAGGCCAAGCACAAGACGGTCATTTCGATGTCGCTTGGCCTGTTGCTCGCCGGCATCGGCATGGACACCGTCTCTGGCCAGTTGCGCATGACGTTCGGCTCGGCCGAACTGCTCCGCGGCGTCAACTTCCTCGTCGCAGTCATCGGCCTGTTCGGCATCAGCGAAATCCTGCTGACGATGGAGGAGCGTCTCGCGCTGCGCGGCCACGCCGCCGGCATCTCCCTGCGCGTCGTGTTGTCGGTCTGGAAGGACCTGCCGAAATATTGGGTGACGCTGTTCCGTTCCTCGTTCATCGGCTGCTGGCTCGGCATCACGCCGGGCGGGGCGATCGCCGCATCGTTCATGGGCTACAACCTTGCCAAGCGTTTCTCCAAGGACCCGGACAGCTTTGGCAAGGGTCGCATCGAGGGCGTGTTTGCGCCGGAGACGGCCGCGCACGCCTCCGGCACCGCGGCGCTGCTGCCGATGCTGGCGCTCGGCATTCCCGGTTCCGGCACCGCGGCGATCCTGCTCGGCGGCTTGATGGTGTGGGGCCTCAATCCCGGGCCATTGCTGTTCGTCGAGCACAAGGATTTCGTCTGGGGCCTGATCGCGTCGATGTATCTCGGCAATGTCGTCGGCCTCGTGCTGGTGCTGACGACGGTGCCGATCTTCGCTTCCATCCTGCGGGTGCCGTTCGCGGCGGTGGCGCCGATGATCGTGGTGTCCTGCGCGATCGGCGCCTTCGCCATCCAGAATGCGATGTTCGACATCTGGCTGATGCTGGGTTTTGGCGTCGTCGGCTACGTCTTCAAGAAGATCGGCATTCCCTTGGCGCCGTTCACGCTGGCGCTGGTGCTCGGCAACCGCGCCGAGGATGCGTTCCGCCTGTCGATGATCGGCTCCGGCGGCGACATGAAGGTGTTCTGGTCGAACGGCCTCGTCGGTTCGATCACGACGCTGGCGATCATCTTGCTGTTTTGGCCGATCATCGACAAGGCTTTCAACAGCGTCTCGCGCATGCTGCGGCCGGCGAGGGCATAATATCTCGCCGGCACCCCAGCCTCCCTGGCTGTTGATATTGTTGGCTGGGGAGTCGGAATATCGTTCGAGCCTGTTCAGCAAAGAGATCTTCGATCATTCGCTTTTGACGAGCTAGAAAGTCCGCTGCGGTCTCAGAAGCGACCGCCAGATGAGCAAGCGCGGTCGAGGATAATCATTTCAACAAATGATCGAGAAAGCGGATATGCTTCTGCACGAAGACCGGACGAAGGTGGTCTCGGTCTGAGAATTTTGGCTCGCCAGCTTCGAAGAACGGCGAGCAACCATCGCCGTCACCACAGACGTCAGGAACTGGATCAAGCAGCGCCGCCCCTGTGCGCTCACTGACGGTGCGCAGCTTGGCGTCGACGGTAGCGTGGGCGGCTCGCAGGTCGGCAACGGGTATTGACTTTTCAACCTCGGTCGCGATGCGAAAGCCGGTTAGGCTGCGCGCTACCATTTCGCTGGGATTAAAGCGGTTATGCGTTGGCGCCCCTCGAACCAAGTGAACCTTGGCTCCGTGTTGTTGCAACAAGCGCACATACTCTTCAAGATTGGCGTAAAACGCATCCACGCCCTCCTGTTGGGTCAGGGGCAAGCGCCTACCCTGTCGTTCAACCAGCATGCCTTCGGCGCTGTACCCCGCCCATGCCGCCCCCAGCACAACTGATTGAACTCGTTCACGCCGCACTAGGTCGATTAAAATGCCGGACAGGCCGTCACAACGCGCGAATTTGTCCTGCTGGATCACGCCCGGTACCGGAGGGCAGCGGGGGCCAGTGACGAAATACGTGTTGGCCGCAAGTTCGCCGTCGTCGGACAGTTGCTGCAGCCTAGGGCCGTAGTGAAACAGCAAACTGTCGCCGCTTAATGCCACCTTGCGCTCGCCACGGCCCAGCTGCGCCACCAAAACCCAGCCGTGGCTTATCACCTCCATGTCCTTGGTGGGCTTGAAGTCGGCATCGAGTTTAGCTTCGCCGATCTTTCTGATGTCGATACCGGGCAAGGGCGGAAAGCGTTCTGGGAAACCACTCTTGACCCAGATGGCGAGCCCGCCGGCTCCAAGCACTGCTATTGATCCGGCGGCGATTAGCGTACGGCGGTAGCGGTGCGCCCCAAATCGGACGGGATACTCGATGAAGCGGTAGCTTGCCCAAGCCAACAGGAAACTAGCAGCTACAAGCCCAAGGGACATCAGATGCGTCGGCGGCTTGCCCAGGCGAACAATGTAAGCGTAGGAAATCAACGGCCAGTGCCAGAGATAGAGCGGATAGCTTATCACTCCGATGAAGACGACAACATTGTGGGAGAAGACGACTCGGTTCACCGTCGCGTCGCGCCCGGCTAAAATTACCGCAGCCGCTCCCGCTACTGGCAGCAAAGCCAGCCAGCCTGGAAAGCGCAGGTTTGGCGTAAACAAAGCCACCGATGCCGCTAGGGCGACTAAGCCAGCAATAGAAATCCCGGATCGTGCCTTGGACGTAAGGAAGATCGGACGCGACAAAGCGAGGGCCGCTCCCGCTAGAAGCTCCCAAAATCGTGAAATCGGCAGGTAGAAGTCATCGGTGATGTTGTTGATGGACAGGGCGATGTTGATCGCGAAGGAGGTCAGGAACAGCACGGCCAGCAGCCGACCGACTTTTGCCTTCAACCGAAAGCCAATCCAAAGCAATGCCGGCCAGAGGATGTAGAATTGCTCTTCGATGCCCAAAGACCATAGATGCAAAAGCGGTTTCAGATGGGCGGCGGCGTCGAAATAGCCGCTTTCGCTCCATAGCGCTATGTTTGAAAGGAAGGCCGCGCCGAAGAAGATATGTTTGCCCAATTGAGCCAGCTCGGATGGCATCAGGCAGACGAAACCGAAACCCAATACCGCAGCCAGACAGACAGCAAGCGCCGGGAAAATGCGCCTGATTCGCCGACCGTAGAACGCCGCGAATGAGAAGCGGTGCTCCGTTATTTCGGTGAAAAGTATCTTCGAGATGAGGTAGCCGGAAATGACGAAGAATATGTCGACGCCAACGTAGCCGCCCCTGAAGACATTGGGGAAGGCATGAAAGAGCACGACAGAAACTACGGCAAAAGCTCGCAGCCCGTCGATGTCCGCGCGGTAGTGTTCGTTGGCGTGCAGTTTATCCCCCTCTGCAAGCGTCGCCGGTGAGCTTCAAGCGAATGGAGTTCCCTAAGAGGGACTGGACATGTATTGTGCATCCTTTACGCGAAAGCGGAGCGTGGAGGCAAGCGACGGGTGCCGCGCGGCACAGTGTGTTCCGCTCGACACTGGATGGCGGCTGGTTCTATAGGCCGATGAGGAGAAGCTATCCAGAAAACCTTGTTTCGATGCGTTCCCCATCTGGCTTTCTGACGTAAAGATGGGTTTCTAGTGCGGATTGCATGTTCTCAAACATTGAATAGAGATCCTCGCAATAGACCGACGGATTGTCGTAACCATTGTTCCTGGAAAAACGATGCGGAAGATAGCCGCCACCGCAGGCGTTCATGAACTTGCACTGTCGGCACTTCCCGCACAGATGGATTGAAGCATCGCGCGCGGCTTTCCAGCGAGGCTCATTCCTGACGTCGTCGATGGCATGATCGAAGATGTTGAACCTGGTCTGGGTGAATCCGTCGCCTGCGATCCGCAACACATCGTGGGCCTCCACGGTGCCATCGGTCATGACGGTGCAAAGCTCAACGGGCTTGTGGCCGACACCCTCGGTGGGCGAGTTGTTGCCGAGCAGGGCGGTGATCATGTCGGAAATGATCCGGATATTGGTTGTCGGCGCACTGCGATTTGCCGCCAGCCACAGGTCGAACAGACCATTGTAGAACGGAGCGATGGATGCCGGATTCTCATCCACCGTCGCATCCGGGATCATGATGTCATAGCTTGAAATTCCGCACGCAGCGAAGAATTCGACATATTGTACCGGCGGGTAGGCGGGATTGCAGACGGCCAGGGCCATTACGCCAATGTCGCGCGATATCAGCATGCGGGCGGCACGTTCCACTGCGGCGTGGGTGCCCGTGCCTTGAAACGTGCGGCGGTGAATGTCGTGAATATGTTCTGGTCCATCAAGACTGATCGCAACCGAGATGTTACGCGCCTCGAAGCAGTCCAGCCATTCATCATCGATCAGCACGCCATTAGTTGTGACCGCGATGGGTATTTCGCAGCCCGTTCGTGATGAAATGCCTTCACAGGCCTCGGCAAAACGATGGAAATTTTCAACGCGCCACAGCAAGGGCTCGCCGCCGTGCAGAATGATGGGAAAGTCGACAAGGGAGTATCTGGCGACATGCTGTTCGATACGCTGCAGCAATTGAAGCAGCACTCGGGGGCTCATCAGCTTCGGCTTTTGGTAGACAGCCGCGTCGCGAAACCAATAGCAATAGGAGCAATCAATGTTGCATCTGGTTGCCACCTTGACCAGCAACTCGGTGATCGGCTGGTCCTGAAAGGCGGCGGAATCTGAATCGTCAGCCGACATGCGGGCACCGAGATGGGCTTGATGAAACAGTTATCAGTCTTTCGACTAATCTAATATCCTCGGAGAAATCCCCCTTTGCGGAATGCGCCCACACCCGGGGCATATCCGCCCCGGCGAAAGGCGCCTGCACGCGGCCCTTTGGCAAACGCCCCTCGTCTGAAGGCAATTTCGGTTGCCACGGGGTCAGGGTTCTGGCCGCGCAGGTCACTCAGCAGCGCGTCGATGCCTTGATGATCGCTCTGTATTGTGGCGCCTGGCCCGTGCAGTTGCAGGAGGCTCGCCAAAACCTTCAGCGTCGTTATCGCCATGATCATGCTCCTCTTTTCGCGAAGCAGTCGAGGGATCGAACGAAAGGCCGGTGTTCACCGGTTGAGCAGAGAGGGAAGTATGCCTCCTGTATTATAGCCGAAATGTGGTCTGGCCGCAAAGCGAACTGCCTTCATCTGCGCTTCAGCCCGGCAGGAGCCGCTTCGGCAGGCTGAACGCCAGCCGGTAAAGCGGCAGGCCGTCGATCGCGTCGTGGTCCTCGACAGGAAGCGTCTTGCGCAGGTGAGCGAGGGCGTCGCGGACCGCGGCTTCGTCCAGTCCCTCGATCAGCAGCAAGGCGGCAAAGGAGCCGTCGTTGGCCCGCATGCCCTTTTCGCGGGTCTTGATCGAGGTCTGGGCGATGTCGGTGATCGGTGAGCAGGCCCGCGCGGCGATGATGCGATCGAGGCTGGCGAGATCGGCGACAAGTGTGGCAGCGTCACGCGAATGTTGCGGCCGGCGAAGGCGTCGCCGGGCGGATAGACGTTCCGCCATCGCTGTTCGGCTACGGCGGACAGTCGTCGATTCGCTCCTCGCCCGGGGAGGCTGTGGAACCCTTCCCGATTATCCCGTCATGATCGCTGGCATGCACGCTAGAGATAAGATATCAGCGGACTCGGGACGCACTACGAAACGCCCGCTTTGCGCAGCCGACCATTGGAATGACGCCTCTTTCGCAACTGACCCGTCGCAATTTCCCGATCGCAACGCATGATGCGTTGGCGACCGCAATGCCGATACCGACCAGAACATCGCCGAGGCCGCGCAGGACGCGATATATCTCGCTGGTTGCGAAGCGATGCTGGTGACGCAAAGCGAACACGGTATGACGTTGGTGGTTCGCGGCGGTGAGCCGATCCATGTGCCCGCGCCGTCGGTCAAGGTGCGCGACGTCTCGGGCGCGGGCGACACGGTCGCTGCGATGCTGGGGCTGACGCTTGCGACCAATGCCGATTGGGAGACGGAGCTGCGGATGGCGAATGCGGCGGCTGCGATCGCGGTCAGCAAGCAGGGCAGCGCCACCGTGACGCCGGCGGGGTCGCGGCGGAAAATCCTGCCGCATGCGTCGCTGGCTGCCGAAGACAAGATCGTGCCGGCAGGTGGCGATCTCGACGCGCATCTTTCGGACTGGCGCCGGCAGGGTTTGCGTGTGGGCTTCACCAATGGCTGCTTCGACATTCTGCATCCCGGCCACGTCAAGGTGCTAACGGCGGCGCGCGGCGGCTGCGATCGCCTGATCGTCGGTCTCAACAGCCATGCCTCGGTGAAGCGGCTGAAGGGCGGGGGACGGACCGTTCAGGACGAGCGGGCCCGAGCCGAAGTGCTGGCGGCATTGGAGGCGGTCGATCTCGTCGCGATCTTCGAGGAAGACACGCCGATTGACCTGATTACCCGGATTAAGCCGAGCGTGTTGGTCAAGGGCGGCGACTACCCCCGTGAGCAGGTTGTCGGCCACGAGATCGTCGAGGCTGGCGAGGTCGTGCTGGTCGATGTTCTGCCGGGCCACAGCACAACGTCGCTGGTCGGTCGTGCGAGGGGAGGCGGGGTGTGAGCGTAAGTGCGGTGCCTGTACCGAAGCCACGGCGGGATTGGCGCGACCAAGCAACGTGGATGACGGTCGCGGATGGTTTCGCGATTCTGGCGGTACTGACGCTGCCGTGGTCGACCAGCCTGCCGGGAATTTTCGTGTCCTGTTGGCTCGGCGCCTTGGCGTGGGCGACGGACTGGCGGGCGTTCGCGCGCTTGCTGAAGCAACCGATCTGCTATTTGCCGCTTGCCTTCGCCGGTCTCGCCGCCGTCGGCACGCTCTGGTCGGACGCGGCGTGGGGAGCGCGTCTCTACGCCGTAGGTCCCACTCTCAAGCTTCTGGTGTTGCCCGGCTTGTTCTATCATTTCGAGCGCTCGGCGCGCGGAATGTGGGTCTTTATTGCATTCCTGGTTTCGTGCACATTGCTGATGCTAGTGTCCTGGATCGTCCTGATCGAGCCAAGCCTATCGCTGAAGCCTGCCGAGCAGGCAGAGCGCGGTATCTTCGTCAAGAATTATATCGACCAGAGCCAGGAATTCGCGCTTTGCGCGGTGGCGCTGGCCTACCCGATCGTCCATCTCCTGCAAACGAACAGGCGGTGGCTGGCGCTGATGCTGGCTGCGATCTCGTTCGGCTTCCTCGTCAACATGTCTTTTGTGATCGTTTCGCGCACGGCGATGGTCACGATCCCGGTCACGATCGCAGTATTCGCACTGCTTCACCTAAAATGGCGAACCAGCCTGATGATCTTCTGCGGATTGGTCGTCCTGACGGGACTGGCTTTTGCCGTGTCGCCACTCCTGCAGCGGAAGGCGGGGGCTATCGTCAGCGACTACCAGCTATACAAGCAGGACAACCTGGCTACATCCGTCGGGTTGAGGCTGGAATATTGGCGGAAGTCTGTGCAGTTTTTTGCTGCCTCGCCGGTCGTCGGTAATGGGACGGGCGCCACGCTCGGGCTATTCGAGAGGGCCGCCAGCGGCGGGGCGGATCACGCCACGGCCCAGGTCATCGGTAACCCTCATAACCAGACGCTTGCCGTTGCGGTTCAGTGGGGCGCCGCGGGGATCATCGTGCTGTATGCGATGTGGTTTGCACATCTGCGGCTGTTCCGCGGGGAGGGTCTCGTGGCCTGGGTCGGCCTGTTGGTCGTGGTGCAAAACATGTTCACCTCGATATTCAATTCGCACATCTTCGATTTTCACGAGGGTTGGATGTATGTGCTCGGCGTCGGGGTAGCTGGCGGCATGGTGCTGCGCGCCAGATCCGGGGCCGAAGAAACTTCCGGACCCGCCCGGGCATGATCGCTGGCATGCGCGCCGGAGATAAGATATCAGCGGGCGAAGGGACGCGCCCCGCGAATCCCGATCGTTCCCGCATCCGGCCATTGGAATGACGCCTCTTTCGCAACTGACCCGCCGCAATTTCCTGATCGCAGCGCATGATGGGCTGGCGACGGCGCTTGCGCTGCTGGCGAGCTTCT